>JBDTWB010000006.1:0-49365 GCA_040006895.1 Casimicrobiaceae bacterium
CGCATTGGCCACCCGGCGCATTGACCACTTCTGTCGGGATTCTTCGCGATTCTCGCTCCGGCACGCGACGCCCGCGCCGGCTGCGACGCCCGGGTCCCCCAACCGGGGGGCCGCCAGTCCGGGCCCACCGCCGGTTCGCGGGCCACTGCTCCGTCCGGGTGCGAGCCCGGGGCACGCAAATCCCCCTGCAAAACTCGTCGATTATAGCGCGGCGGACAGTCCACGGGCAACGTGACGTGCACGATGCCGTGCGCCGCCGGATCGCGGCCGGTGCTGGCCGATGTTGGCGCGGCCAATGAGAGCCGGAACTGGACGCAGCGCCCGGATTCGAACCGCCGGCTGAACGCGCGGCTCCGGTCGGAGCATGCCCTGCCCCGCGGAGGCGGCAGGCGCGGTGGTGCGGCGACGGACGATGCTCAGATGCCGGCGAGACGGCGGAGCCGCCGCAGGATCACCGGCAGGAACCAGGTCGCGAGGGTCATGGCACCCAGCGTGGCCGCAACCGGTCGTTCGAAGAACGCCAGCAGATTGCCGTCCGACTTGATCATCGAGGAGATGAAATTCTCCTCGAGCATGCCACCCAGCACCACGCCGAGTATGGCGGGCGCGACCGGGAAACCGTTCTGCTCGAGCATGAACGCGGCGATGCCGGCGACCAGCATCACGGTCACGTCGAACGCGGTGTTATTGATGGCGAACGAGCCCACGACGCAGAACAGCATGATGATCGGCATCAGCAGCGTGCGCGGGACGCGCAAAACCTGCTTCGCGACCTTGATGCACCACCATCCGAGCGGGATCATGATCAGGTTCGCGAGGATGAAGAGCAGGTAGACGGCGTAGATGTTCTGCGGGTTGGTGGTGAACAGCGTTGGCCCGGGGTTCATGTTCTTCATGTACAGCACGCCGATGATGATCGCCGTGATCGAGTCTCCGGGAATCCCGAACACCAGGGCGGGGATCCACGCGCCGGCGAGCGCGCTGTTGTTCGCCGCGCCGCTTTCGACGATACCTTCGACGTGCCCGGTCCCGAACTTCTCCGGTTCCTTCGACATCTTCTTGCTTACCGCATACGACATCCATGCCGCGATGTCGGCGCCGGCGCCAGGCAGGGCGCCGACCAGCGTGCCGAGCGCGCTGCCGCGCAGGATCTGTACGGGGTATTGCTTGGCGAGGCGCCACATGCCCGCGAAGACGTTGCCGATCGGCTTGTCGACGATCTGCAGGGCCGGATTCATGTCCACGGCGTAGCGAAAGATCTCCGAGATGGCGAACATCCCGATCATCATGGGGATCAAGCCGACGCCGCCGAGCAACTCCGTATTGCCGAAGGTGAAGCGCGGAAACGCCGCGGGGTTGCCGAGGCCGATCTGGGCGACGAAAAGCCCCAGGAGCAGCGTGACGAAGCCCTTGAGCGGCCGTTCGGATGTGATGAACACCGCGCAGGTCAGGCCAAGCAGCACCAGCCAGAAGTACTCGAACGAGCTGAACTTGAGGGCGAACTCGGCTAGCGCCGGCGCGGCCAGCATCAGCACCGCGGTACCGAACAACCCGCCGACGGCCGAGAACACGAGCCCCGCCCCGAGTGCGGTCTCGGCCTGTCCCTTGCGGGTCATGGCGTAGGCCTCGTCGGTATACGCGGCCGACGCGGGCGTTCCGGGCATGCGCATGAGGCAGCCCGGAATGTCGCCGGAGAAGATCGCCATCGCGGTCGCCGTCACGATCGCGGCAATCGCCGGAATGGGGGCCATGAAGAACGTCACCGGCACCAGCAGCGCGGTGGCCATCGTGGCGGTGAGGCCGGGAACCGCGCCGACGAACAGGCCGTAGATCGCGGCCAGCAGGATGACGACCAGGTTGTACGGGTCGAACACCATGACAAATGCCTGCTCCCAGGCGGGGTTCATGCGGGGGAACTCTCGGCAGGGGTGGTGCAGGGAAAGGATCGACTCACCACGCGAAGCGCTCCAGGATGCCCCAGGGCAGCGGCACTTTCAGGAGCTTGTAGAACGCGTAATGAATGAGCAGCGTGACGATGATCGCGTAGGGCAATATCCGCGCACGCGGCACACCGAACACCAGGAAGAGCGCCGACAGGTAGAGGATGCCGGTGGGAATGAAGCCGAGCGGCTCGGCGAACAGGATATAGAAGACGTTGACGCCGACCGCCACCGCAAGGGCGAGGACGTGCCGGCCCGACCGCGTCCAGGGGTCGAGGCTGGCCCACGTGTGGGCGCCGCCTTCGCGGCGACGATCACGCAGGCCGCTCGCGATCAACAGCAGTCCGCAGATGCCGAGGCCGCTGGCCACGATTCCGGGGAAGACCGCCGGACCGTAACGCTGCCCGGGCATCGGCGGGAACGCCTGGATATGCCAGAGAATCGCCACCGAAAACAGCAGCAGCACGGCGCCCCATACAGTGTCGCTGAGCTTCACGGGCAGGTTCCGGCGTCGGTGGTCACGCGCTCGCGGCACGCGGCCGAGGCACCTTGCGCACCTGCGGCCACGCCCCAGGCGCTGCGACGCGTTACTTGACGATACCCACCGCCTTCATCGTGGCGCCGAGGTCGGCGTCGGACTTGGCCATCATCTTGGCAAAATCGTCCGGTCCGGCATAGATCACGCCGAAACCACGCTGGTTCATGAAGTCGTTGTATTCCTTGCTCGCGGCTATCTTGCGAATCGCTCCGGCGAGCTTGTCGCGCGCCTCGGCAGGGATGCCCTTGGGTGCTGCGACACCGCGCCAGGCAGCCATCTGCCAGTTGCTGCCGGTCACGCTCTTCAGCGTCGGCACGTTGGGATACAGCGACGGCGATTTGTCAGCCATGATGGCGAGGCTCTTGACCTTGCCCGCATCGATGAGCGAGCGCGCCTCGGGGAGCGACACCGGGGCGATCTCGACGCCGCCGGCAACGAGGTCCTGCAGTCCCGGCGCCGCGCCGTTGGACGGCACCCACGGTACCGACGCCGGATCGAGCTTCAGGTCCTGCAGCATGCCGGCCAGTGCAAGGTGCCAGATGCCGCCCTGTCCCGTTCCCGAGGCCTTGTACTTGCCGGGATTGGCCTTGATCGCGGCCAGCAGGTCGTTGACGCTCTTGTACGGCGCGTCGGCACGAACCTGGATACCCGCCGGGTCGGCATTGACGAGGCCAATCGGGGTGAAGGAGGTACCGGCGATGTCCGTGAGGTTCTGCCAATGGAGCATGCCGATCTCGACGGTGATGAGGCCGATGGTGTAGCCATCCGGCGCCGCGGTCGCAATCGCCTGGTGTCCGACCACGCCGCTGCCACCGGTGCGGTTGACGACGTTGACCGGCTGGCCGAGTTCCTTCTCGAGCAAGGAGCCGACGATGCGTGCGGTGGCATCCGTGCCGCCACCGGCCGCCCAAGGCACGATCAGGGTGATCGGCCGCTCTGGATACGCCGCGGCTGCAACCGACGCGACGAGCAGCATGGCGAAGCCGAGCGCGAGGCGCTGGATCAATCTCATGTGAATCCTCCGATGGCGCTGCTACTGATCGAACCACGCCGGGCGTGCAGCGACAACCCGGCGGGAACTGTTTTGTGGCGCAGTTTGCCGCCCCGCTTCCGACCGGTCAAGTGGCCTGACCACTCCACGCCGTGGCGACGGGCGACTGGAGGTGGCACGCCGCCGCGTGCTCCACCCCGATGTCGACGAGCACCGGCACGTGCTCACCGCACACCGGCAACGCGTGTGGGCATTGGCCGCGGAAGCTGCAGCCGCGGGATCCATCCCCTGGCGGCACCCTTGCGCGATCGGCGCGGGCGCGACCCGACCCCGTGGACGGAGTGACGGCCACGCCGGTCGCGGCCAGCAGCGCGCGGGTATAGGGATGCGCGGGCTCGCCGACGAGCTGCGCGGGCCGCCCCCATTCCACGATGCGGCCGCGATGCATCACCGCCATGCGGTCGCTCACGTGCGCCACCACCTTCGGATCCTGGCCGATGAACACGTAGGTGAGCTCGAGCGCCTTGCGCACGTCGAGCACGACGTTGATGAGCTGGGCGCGCGCCGCGACATCCAGATGGGCAAGCGGGTCGTCGTACACCAGGAGCTCGGGGCGCACCGCCAGCGCCCGCGCCAGCGCGATCCGCACGCGCTCACCCGCCGAGAACTCGTGGGGAAAGCGGCGCATCGCCATGGGATCGATGCCGACGCGGTTCAGCTGGAGCGCGACGTACTCGACCTGCTGCTTGGGGCTGATCATGCGCTGTACGCGTGGCGCCTCGCCGACGATGTCGATCACGCGGCGATGGCCGTTGAGCGCTGCCGCCAGGGGGTTGGCGTCCTGGAACAGCATCTGCATCCGCCGCCGTACCTCGAGGGGTACGTGCTGCTCTGGCGGCAGGACGCCCCCGCGCCAGAGGCGCTCGCCGGACGATAGCGGCAGCAAGCCCATGGCGAGGCGCGCGAGGGTGGACTTTCCTGCTCCCGCGGCGCCCAGGATCCCTACGATGCTACCCGCGGCCACACGCAGCTCCAGTCCATCCACCGCGGGCATGGTCCGCCCATCGTCGGTGCCGCTTCGCGGCGCATAGCTCGCGCCGCGCAACTCGAGGAGCGGCGCCTCGTCCGCAGCGCTCCCGGCCCGCGCGAGCATGTTCCCGGACGCGCGATCGTTCATGTCGTAAACCGTGGCCGCACCAGCGGATGATGACAGCGCACCGCGCGACCCCCGCCCCCGCCGCCGGCCTCATCGCCGACGACCGAGAGCGCCGGCGCGGCGACGCAGGCGCGCATGGCATGGCCGCAGCGCTCGCGAAAGGCACAGCCCGACGGCATGGCGTGAGCCGTCGGCGGCTTGCCCGCGGTGGGCTTCAACCGTCCTGCGCGAAGGCCGGTCACGGGCAGCGCGTCGACGATGCCCCGCGTGTAGGGGTGCGCCGGGTCACGCAGGATGGCGTCGGTCGGACCTTCCTCGACGATGCGGCCGGCATACAGCACCATGAGGCGCGCGGCGACGCCCTTCAAGAGGTCGGGATCCTCCGACAACCACAGCATCGTCGCACCGACCTCGCGCGCCGCAGTCCCGATATCGTAGAGCAGTGCCGCGCGGGCCGCGGGCTCGAGCGCGCGCGCCGGATCGTCCGCCATCACCAGCTCGGGACCATGCAGGAATGCCAGCGCGACACCGATGCGCTGCGCAACGGGCAGCGGCAGCGACATGGGGAAGGCGTGCAGCACCTCGTCGGGGAATGCGATGCCCGCCCGCAGCAGTGCCGCGCGGATGTGCTCGCGCGCTGCAAGTCGCGGCGTGGGTACATGGACCTGGAGCGCTTCGTCGAGCTGGGTCTCGATCGCGCACGCGGGATCAAGCGCCCGACGCGAATCGCTGGCAATCACGGCGATGCGCCTGCCGCGCTCGTTGACACGCTCCGCCGCGGACATGGCACCCATGTCGCGGCCGGCGAACGCGATGCGCCCGGCGACGATCCGTCCAGGACCCTGAACCAGGTCCATCAATGCGTCAACCAGGGTCGTCTTGCCGGCGCCGAACTCACCGAGCACCCCGACGCTCTCGCGCCGGCGCACCAGCAGGGCGATACCGTCCAACGCCTTGGCAGGCCCGCTCGCGGTGGGAAAGTGCACGCACAGCCCTTCCACCTCGAGGAGCGGAAATCCCGGTACAAGCGCGTCCGTCCCGATGCCCCCCGGACCGGGCAGGCCGGCGCCGGGCTGCGGCGCGCGTGCGGCAGGCAATGTTCCAGGTTTCACGGCAATACGGTCCAGGCACGGCGATCCGCCAACGTATCACCGACGACATGGAGCGCGAGCAGGAGGGCCGCCAGCGCGGCGCCCGGGGCGATCAGCGGCCACGGCACGCCCGCGCCGGGCACCATCCCGGCACGCATGGCCGATGCGACCAGACGACCGAGGGACGGCTCGTCCGTGCCAATTCCCAGTCCAAGGAACGACAACGTCGCCTCGAGCAGGATCGCTGCGGCCACCCCGCGCAGCAGGATGGCGAGTAGCGAGCGCATGCAGTTCGGCAGCAGGTGCACAAACAGGATCCGGGCGGCCGACAACCCGAGGCCGCGTGCCGCCTCCAGGTAGGGACGCCTGCGCTCCTCCTGCGCCGCGTCGTGCAAGCCGCGGGCGTAATCCGCCCACTGGACGAGTACGAGTGCGAGGATCGTGCTCTGCGTCCCATGACCGCGCCAGGCGATGAGCAGGAAGGCCAGGAAAATCGCCGGCAGGCCGCGCTGCAGGTCCATGAGCCCCATCGTCAACATGCGCAGTGGGCGGCCGACGTAGACGGATGCGACCCCGATCGCCCCGCCCAGGGCCAGTGCGATCACCGCGGACAGCACGCCCAGGCCGACGCTGGTACGCACGCCGCGCAGCACTGCACCCTGCAGCGTCTGGCCGTCGACGAGGGACGCGCCGAGCGCCACGGCGATGGCACCCAGCAGCATTGCAAAGGCGGCAACAGTCTCCGGTCGCAGCCAGAGCGCACGCACCACCACGTGCAGTGGCAGGCCCGGATCGGTCGATGCGGACATGGTGCTCATCGAGGACTCACTGGCGAGCCCCTCCAAGCTGCGCCCACCCCCTCCCCAGGAGGCGGCGAGCGCCTGGGACGGCCCGGCGGCGCCCCGGGTACCTCCCCGGGCTTGCCCGCTGCGTGGGCTGCGCACCCTCTCCCCAGGAGGGGGCTAGCGCCTGGGAACAGCCCGGCGGCGCCCCGGGTACCTCCCCGGGCTTGCCCGCTGCGTGGGCTGCGCACCCGCTCCCCAGGAGGGGGCGATCGCGTTGGGACAGCCCGGCGGCGCTCCGGGTACCCTCCCCCAGGCTTGTCCACTGCATGGGCTGCGTGCACCCCCTCCCCAGGCAAGAGGGGGCGAGCGCCTTGGGACGGCCCAGCGGCGATCACGCGGGTGCCCGTCGCGCAGACACAGCGATCGCGACAAGATCGAAACCGAGGCGCAATACGATCAGGCTGATCGCCAACAGCAGCATGCACGCGACGAGCACCGGCCGATCGCGCGCGAGCAGGGCTTCGATCAGCAGCACGCCGATGCCCGGCCTGCCGAATACGGCCTCGACGACCGTTGACAGCAGCAGCAGAGTCGCGACGTCGGTGGCGATCCTGGCCGCGGGCGCGGTCGCGCCCAGCACGTTGGGCAGCGCATGGCGCATCGCAATGCGCGACCACGGCACGCCGCGGGCCCGCGCCATGCCCACATAGCCCTGGTTCGCGTCGACCCGCGTCGTCATGCCGACCCGCCGTGTCACTGCGAGCACACCGACGAATGCCAGGCAGGCGGTCGGCAAGGTGCCCGCCACCGCGGCCCCCGGCAACCCGGCCGCCGCGGTGAAGACCAGGGCTGCGAGCCAGAATATCGGGATCGACGCGCCGATCTGCGCGACGGCGCCGAGCACGCGTGCCCAGGGATGTCGCGCTGCGAGACCCGCCGCCAGTCCTAACGGCAAGCCCGCCACGACCGCGACTGCCGCCGCCGGCCAGACCAGCGCGAGCGTCGCCCGCAGCGCGGTCATGGCGCGCCCGAGCGCCGGTGCAGCGCTCGCAGAGGTCTCGCCGCGCAGCGCATGGGCAACACCGCCGAGGAAATGCCAGAACTGCCCGAGTGGCGCCGCGTCGAGTCCGAGCGCCGCGATCGCGCGCCATCGTTCGCCTGCCGGCAGGTCGGGACGTACCACGAGGTCGGCGGGATGCCCGCCGAGGGACAGCCAGCCGAACGTCGCCAGAAGCAGGGCGAGGACGGCGGCGAAGGCTCGCACCAGCCGGCGCAGCACGCGACCGGGCACCCGCCGTGGAGGCACCGGGTCGCCGGTCATCCGCTCGTCAAGGCCGATACGCATCCGCCCGCCCGACGGTCCCGACGCGTCAGACCACGCGTACGCGGAGGTCCGGAAGCCCGTCGATGTGCGCTTCCATGACGTCGTTACGCACCACCGGCCCCACGTTCTCGGGCGTCCCCGAGTAGATGATGTCGCCGGGAAAGAGCTCGAACGCCTCGGACAGTCTGCTCACCTGCTCGGCCACCGACCAGATCATCTGGTTGAGGTTGGCGTTCTGCTTGACTTGGCCGTTGACCTTGAGGGAGATGCCGCCGTCCTTGAAGTGGGCGATCTTGGGCACGGTATGCAACGGCCCGATGGGGGCGGAGCGATCGAAGCTCTTGCCGATCTCCCAGGGCTTCTTCTCGTCGCCCATCGCGCGCTGCAGGTCGCGGCGGGTCATGTCGAGGCCGACCGCATAGGCGAAGACGTGCTCGAGCGCCCGGTCGACCGGAATGTTGCGACCGCCCTTGCCGAGAGCCGCGACCAGCTCGACCTCGTAGTGGTAGTTCTTGGTCAAGGTCGGATACGGGTGGTCGACCGTTTCCCCGGGGAGCACGATCTGGATCGCGTCGGTGGGCTTCTGGAAAAAGAAGGGCGGCTCGCGGGTTGGATCGGAGCCCATCTCGCGGGCGTGCGCCGCGTAGTTGCGGCCGATGCAATAGATGCGCCGCACCGGAAACCTCTCGGCGCTGCCGACGATCGGAATGGTGGTGGCCGCGACTGGAAATGGCGTGCGCGGCTCGTCGGCCGCGGCGGCCGGCGGCAGGTAGCCCGCCGCGCCACCCGCGAGCAGTGCCGTGGCGCCTTGCAGGACACGCCGGCGTTCCTTGGATTTCATTCCTTCCTCCCTGGTGTCACGTGTTATCCGCGCCGCCACGGGCGGCCCGTTTGTCGTCCGCACTGCCTTTGCAGTCGGGTCGATGTTCCGCGATCAGCCGCTCCAGCGCGTCGAGCTCGCGCTCGCGCTCGCGCGTGACCTCATCCTCGACCCGCCGTGCGGCCGCCTCGGGGAACGCACGTCCGGCCTCGTCCCAGGCCTGCACTTCGAGCAGGGTGCCCCGCTCGTACTCTGCCAGGATGCGTGGCTTGCCATTGCGATACCAGCTGCGCAGCGTCCCGTGCACCTTGCCACGCTGCACCGGGGCTTCGAGCTTGCGTCCGATCTCGCGTGCGGGCCGGGTGCCAATGTGCCAGGTCGCGATCGTGCCGTTGCGCACGTCCTCGTCATAGGGGATCGCGGCGATCCGACCGCCGCTCGCGTTCCAGAAGATGAACGTACCGGTGCGCTTGCCGGCATGAAAGGCGCCCAACACCCGCAGGACGCCACCGGCCGCGCGCAATTCGTAGATGCCATTCGGCCGTCCATCACGGCAGGTGCCGTCCGCCACCAACCTTCCCTCCGCGGCGAACGCTGCACCACCCGGCAGTCCCAGCGATGCGAGGCCTGCGAGGCCGGCGAGGCAGGCCAGGCTGAAGCGCAATCCGGCGGCGGGCACGACCGGCACGATGCGGCGCGTCAGGGTGGCGATCGCCGCAGCGGGTGAAATCGTCGGCAACCGTTCGCGCACGCTGGCGCGATCACTGCGCTTCATGGCGCGTCCGGACCGACTGTCGCCACGAGGCGCCGTGACACGTCAGGCGCGGCGACGGCGCGACCACCACGCCCCGAGCTCGCCCACGATCCCGCGCCGGAAGGCGAGCACGCAGACCACGAAGATCGTTCCGGTCAGAATCGTGACCCACTCGCCGAGGCCCGAGAAGTAGTTCTCGATGCTGATGATGGCGAAGGCACCGACCACCGGCCCGAACACCGTCCCCATTCCGCCCAGCAGCGTCATCAGCACGACTTCGCCCGACATCTGCCATTGCACGTCGGTCAGCGAGGCTAGCTGGAACACGATGGCCTTGGTCGCCCCCGCGAGCCCCGACAGCGCCGCCGACAGGATAAAAGCAAGGAGCTTGAAGCGATCGGCGTCGTAGCCCAGCGAGATGGCCCTCGGCTCGTTGTCCCGGATCGCCTTCAGGACGTTGCCGAACGGTGAATGGATCACCCGGTAGATGAGCAGGAAGCCCACGGTGAAGATGGTGAGCACCATGTAGTACATGTTGAGCGGCTGAGCGAGATCGATGAGGCCGAAGAGCCGGCCGCGCGGCACCGACTGGATGCCGTCCTCGCCATGGGTGAACGGCGCCTGCAGATAGAAGAAAAAGATCATTTGCGCCATCGCCAGGGTGATCATGGCGAAATAGATGCCTTGGCGCCTGATCGCCAGGGCACCGGTGATCACGCCGAGTACAGTCGCCGCGCCGGTACCGGCGAGGATGGCGAGCTCCGGCGACAGTCCCCAGACCTTGGCGGCGTACGCCGAGACGTAGCCGGCGGTGCCGAGGAACATGGCGTGGCCGAACGAGAGCAGCCCGCCGAAGCCGAGCAGCAGGTTGAACGCGCAGGCGAATAGCGCGAAGCACAACGCCTTCATCAGGAAGACGGGGTAGAAGCCCACGTGCGGCGCCACCGCGAGGGCGGCGACCAGCAGCGTCGTGGCGATCGCGAAGCCCCGTGCCTCGCCGTTACCGGCCCTCGTGCCGGCGCGCGTCACGGGACCGGCCCTCGAGGTCGACGTCGCCATCTCAGCGCTCCTGGCCGAAGAGCCCGGCAGGCTTGATCAGCAAGACGATCACCATCACCACGAAGATCACCGTATTCGAGGCCTCGGGATAGAACACCTTGGTGAGGCCCTCGACGATGCCGAGACCGAAGCCCGTCACGATGGCGCCCAGGATCGAGCCCATGCCGCCGATCACGACCACGGCGAACACCACGATGATGAGGGTGGCACCCATCTGCGGACTGACCTGGTAGATGGGCGCGGCCATGACGCCGGCGAAGGCCGCAAGCCCCACCCCGAAACCATAGGTCAGGGTGATCATCCGCGGCACGTTGATGCCGAACGCCTGCACGACCGTGGCATTCTCGGTCGCGGCGCGCAGGTACGAGCCCAGCCGGGTGCGCTCGGTGACAAACCACGTCGCGAGGCAGACGATGAGGGAGGCGACGATCACCCAGGCACGGTACTTGGGGAGAAACATGAATCCCAGGTTGTAGGCGCCGGCGAATTCCTTGGGCAGGCGGTACGGCTGGCCGGAGCTGCCGTAGTAATTGGTGAACAGACCCTGGATGATCAGTGCCAGGCCGAACGTCAGCAGCAGCCCGTACAGGTGATCGAGCTTGTACAGGCGCGAAAGCATGGTGCGCTCGATGATGATCCCGGTCGCACCCACCACGATCGGCGCGATCAGCAGCGCCCACCAGTAGCCGAGGCCCGTGAACTCGAGCAGCAGGAAAGCACAGAACGCCCCCATCATGTACTGGGCGCCGTGGGTGAAATTGATGATGTTCAGCAGCCCGAAGATCACGGCAAGGCCAAGGCTCAGCATGGCGTAGAACGCGCCGTTGATGAGGCCAATGAGCAGCTGCCCAAGCAGGGCCTGCAGGGGAATGCCGAAGATCTCGGTCACGGGTTTTAGGGAACTCGAGGTTCGCGGAAGCAGCTGGCGCGCGCGCCAGCCGCGACGACCGATCAGGGCCGTCGCGACGGGTCGCGAACGTTATTTCACCAGCGAGCAGCCGCCTTCGCTGGCCGGCCGGAACGCCTGCTCGGCCGGGATGGTCGCGCGGATCTTGTAGTAGTCCCATGCTCCCTTGGACTCGGCCGGCTTCTTCACCTCGACGAGGTATGCGGGATGCAGCTTGCGGCCGTCAGCGCGGATGGAGCCCTTGCCGAACAGCGGATCGTCGGTCGGCATTTCCTTCATCTTGGCGATCACCTTGGTGCCGTCGTCGCTCTTCAGGGCCTCGACCGCCTTGAGGTAATGCAGCACCGCTGAATACACGCCGGCGTGGACCATCGTCGGCTGGATGCCCTTGTCCTGGGGCGCGAAACGCTTGGCGAAGGCCCGCGTCTGGTCGTTCATGTCCCAGTAGAACGTGGTGGTGAAGATGAGGCCTTGCGCCGTGGGCAGCCCCAGGGCGTGGATATCGGTAAGGAAGACCAGCAACCCGGCGAGGTTCTGGCCACTCTTGACGATGCCGAATTCGGCGGCCTGCTTGATCGAGTTGGTGGTATCGCCGCCGGCGTTGGCGAGACCGATGATCTTGGCCTTCGACGCCTGTGCCTGAAGGAGGAAGGAGCTGAAGTCCTGAGTGTTGAGCGGCACCTTGACGCTGCCGACCACCTTGCCACCGTTTTTGGTGACGACCGCCGCCGTGTCGCGCTCGAGAGCCTGGCCGAAGGCATAGTCGGCGGTGATGAAGAACCACGTGTCGCCGCCGGTCTTCACGATGGCGCTGCCGGTGCCGTTGGCGAGCATCCAGGTGTCGTAGGCCCAGTGCACGGTGTTCGGCGAGCAGGCCTTGCCGGTGAGATCGGACGATGCAGCGCCGGAGACCAGGAACGCCTTGCCCTTGTCCTTGGTGATCTGGTTCACGGCCAGCGCGACTCCCGAGTTCGGCACGTCAACGATCGCATCCACCTTGTCGACGTCATACCACTGCCGGGCGATGCTCGAGCCCACGTCGGCCTTGTTCTGGTGGTCTGCCGAGAGCACTTCAACCTTGTAGCCGCGCTTCTCGATGCCGGAGTCCTCGATGGCCATCTTCGTGGCAAGCACCGAGCCGGCGCCCGCCAGGTCGGTGTACAGGCTCGACATGTCGGACAGCACGCCGATCTTGATGACATTGTCCGAGACCTGCGCCTGGGCGGTGCCTGCGAATGCCGCGGCGAGTCCGATTGCAAGCAGGGTGCGTTTCATCATGGTCATGTTCACTCCTTGGGTGAGACGGGAATAGTGGCTCGACGCGCCGTCAGACGCCGAGATAATCGTGCAACTTCGCCATGTTGGCGTCGAGGTCCGCGTTGGGGATCATGTCCACGACGCGGCCGTGATCCATCACGTAGTGGCGGTCCGCCACGGTCGATGCGAACCGGAAGTTCTGCTCCACCAGGAGAATCGTGAAGCCCTGCGATTTGAGCCTGGAGATGGTGCGGCCGATCTGCTGCACGATCACGGGCGCGAGGCCCTCGGTCGGCTCGTCGAGCAACAGCAACCGCGCCCCGGTGCGCAGGATGCGGCCGATGGCGAGCATCTGCTGCTCGCCGCCGGAAAGCTTGGTGCCCTGGCTGCCGAGCCGTTCCTTGAGGTTGGGAAAGAGCTCGAACACCTGATCGAGCGACAGCCCTCCCGCCTTCACCACCGGTGGCAGCAGCAAGTTCTCCTCCACCGACAGGCTCGCGAAGATGCCGCGCTCCTCGGGGCACCAGGCGATGCCGCGACGGGCGATGCGGTTGGAGGCAAGCGCAATGATGTCGTCGCCCTCGTAAATGACCGAGCCGGTACGCCGCGGCACGATCCCCATGATCGACTTGAGGGTGGTGGTCTTGCCCGCCCCATTGCGCCCGAGCAGGGTCACGACCTCGCCGGTGTGCACCTCGAAGTCGACGCCATGCAGGATATGGGATTCACCGTACCAGGCGTTGAGGCCCCGCACCTCGAGCAAGGGCGCGGCCGCCATTGCCGGCGCGGCGTCCTTCGCCAACGCCCGCTCGTCAGGCATGCACCTGTCCCAGGTACGCTTCCACGACCTGTGGATGCTTCGACACCGTGGCGTAATCGCCCTGGGCAAGGATCTCACCGCGGGCCAGCACGGTGATGTGATCGGACAGGTTCGATACCACCGACAGATTGTGCTCGACCATCAGCACGGTGCGATTGGCCGCGACCTGCTTGATGAGCGCGGAAATGCGCTCGACGTCCTCGTGGGTCATGCCGGCAGTCGGTTCGTCGAGCAGCATCATCTCCGGCTCGAGGGCGAGGGTGGTGGCGATCTCGAGTGCGCGCTTGCGGCCGTAGGCGAGCTCGCCGGCCGGCGTGTCGACAAATTCCGTAAGGCCCACGGCCTCCACGAGCTCGCGGGCACGCAGCGTCAATGTCCCGAGCACGTCCCGGGACCGCCAGAAGTCATAGGAATGCCCGCGCTTGCGTTGCAGCGCCACACGCACGTTCTCCAGGACAGTGAGGTTCGGAAACACCGCGGAGATCTGGAAGGAGCGCACGAGCCCCATCCGGGCGATGGCCGCGGGTCGCGAGCCGGTGATCTCCCGCCCGTTGAAAAAGATCTGGCCGCGCGTGGGTGTCAGGAAATGGGTCAGGAGGTTGAAGCAGGTGGTCTTGCCCGCCCCGTTGGGGCCGATGAGGGCGTGAATGGTGCCGCGCGTGATCGAGAGATCGACGTCCTTGACCGCCACGAATCCCTTGAATTCCTTGGTGAGCTTTCGCGTTTCCAGGATCGTGTCGTCGGCCATCGCGTGCCGGCGCCCTCTACGCGCGCCTCCTCCTGAGTGTGGCCCGGATTATGCTCAACCACGGGGTGGTTGGCAATGCGCAGGCAGGTCGGCGAATGCACCACTTGATGGCAGGCAAGAAGCCGCGTGGTGCCGCGCGCGCGGTGGCCCATCCGCAGGCACACCCTCCGGGTCCCCCGGGCGCAGGGCGGTCAGAGTTCCCAGCGCGGCTTGCGCTTGGCGACGAATGCGGCAACGCCTTCCTGCGCTTCCGGCGCGAGCATGCCACGGGTGATCTCGCCCGACGCGGTCCGGTAGGCGTCCACCAGCGGCCGCTCCAGTTGCTCGTAGAAGAACCGCTTGCCCGCTGCCACCACCGCCGCCGGCTTGTCCATCATCTGGTGCGCGAGCGCTGCCGTGGTCGCGTCCAGCTCGTCGCGGGGGGTCACCCGGTTGACGAGACCCCAGGCAAGGGCAGTGGGCGCGTCGACGAATGCCCCGGTCAGCAGCATCTCGAAGGCACGCTTCCTGCCGATGTTGCGCGAGACGGGTACGGCGGGCGTGGCGCAGAAAAGGCCAAAGTTGATGCCGGACGTGGCGAACCGCGCGTCGTCGCTCGCGACCGCGAGATCGGCCGCGGCGACCAGCTGGCACCCCGCGGCGGTCGCGATGCCATGGACCTTGGCGATCACCGGCTGCGGCAGCCGCTCGATGGTCATCATCACGTCCGAGCACCGCGCGAAGAGGTCGGCAAGGAAGGGCTCGTTGGCATTGGCAAGCATTTCCTTCAGATCATGACCCGGACAGAACGCGCGCCCGGCGCCCGCGAGGATCACGACCCGCACCGTCGCATCCGCGGCAATGGCGACCAGCTCGGCCTTGAGGGCGTCCAGGGTTGCGGAGTCCAGCGCATTGAACTGCGCGGGACGGTTGAGGGCAAGGGTCGCGATACCGCCGTCGTCGACGCGGTGCACGCGCGCCTCGACACTGGCTTCGAAGGGTGCGTTCATGGAATCTCCTATTGGATCGCGGTCGTCGATTTCGCGCGCACGCGAAGAATGAATTTCTGGACCTTGCCGGTCGATGTCTTCGGCAACTCGCCGAACACGACCCGCTTCGGCGCCTTGAAGCGCGCGAGATGCTGGCGGCAATGTTCGATGATGGCCGCTTCCGACGTCGTCTCGCCCGGCTTGAGCTCCACGAAGGCGCACGGGGTTTCGCCCCATTTGGGATCGGGCTGCGCCACCACCGCGGCGGCCAGCACCGCCGGATGGCGGTACAGGGCGTCCTCGACCTCGAGGGAGCTGATGTTTTCCCCGCCGGAGATGATCACGTCCTTGGAGCGATCCTTGATCTTCACATAGCCGTCGGGATGCATCACCGCCAGATCGCCCGAGTGAAACCAGCCCCCGGCAAAGGCAGCCGCCGTGGCGTCGGGGTTCTTGAGATACCCCTTCATGGTGATGTTGCCGCGGAACATGATCTCGCCCATGGTCTCGCCGTCCCAGGGCACCTCGGTCATGGTGTCGGGATCCATCACCGTCATGCCCTCCTCGCACGTGTAGCGCACGCCCTGGCGGCCGTTGCGCTCGGTGCGTGCACCGATGTCGAGCTCGTCCCAGGCGGCGTGCTTGGCGCATACCGCTGCCGGACCGTAGGTCTCGGTCAGACCATATACGTGAGTGATATCGAAGCCCATCCGTTCCATGCCTTCGATCACGGCCGCTGGCGGCGCCGCGCCCGCAACCAGGCACTGCACCGCGTGATCGATGCCGGTCTTCCACGCCGCGGGGGCATTGATCAAGGCGTTGTGCACGATCGGTGCGCCGCAGTAGTGACTCACGCGATGCTGCCGGATCGCGTCCAGGATGAGCTCGGCATCGACCTTGCGCAGGCAGACGTTGGTGCCGGCGTTGGCGGCCATCGTCCAGGGAAAGCACCAGCCGTTGCAATGGAACATCGGCAGCGTCCACAGGTATACGGCGTGGCGCGGCATGCCCCAGTCGATGATGTTGGACAGCGCATTGAGGTAAGCACCGCGGTGGTGATAGACGACCCCCTTCGGATTGCCCGTGGTGCCCGAGGTGTAGTTGAGCGCGATCGCGCTCCATTCGTCTTCAGGCAGCGACCACGCGAACGCTGCGTCGCCGCCGGCGATGAAGGCCTCGTAGTCCATGGCTCCGAGACGCTCGCCCCCTGGCCCTTCCGCGTCGTCGACGTCGATCACGAGGATCGCCGCGTCGAGCGCTGCCAGCGCGGGCTTGATGATCGGCGCGTACTCGGTGTCGGTGATCAGCACTTTTGCCTCGCCGTGCTTGAGCATGAACGCAATGGCGTCGGCATCGAGACGGGTGTTGAGGGTATTGAGCACGCCCCCGGTCATCGGGACGCCAAAGTGGGCCTCGAACATCTCCGGCGTGTTCGCGGTCATCAGCGCCACCGTGTCGCCCGCACCGATTCCGGCACGGGCGAGGGCGGACGCGAGCCGCCGGCACCGCGCGTACGATTCGCGCCAGGTGTAGCGGCGCCGCCCATGGATCACCGCCGTGTGGTCGGGATAGGTGTAGGCCGCGCGGGCGATCAGCGACAACGGCGAGAGGGACGCGTAGTTGGCGGCGTTGCGATCGAGGTCCCGTTCAAATGGGTTCATGACTGAGGCCTTGGCGTGCGTGGATGACCGGCAAGTCGCATCATACTGCCCGGTAAACCCCGTCCGGCACGGTGCCGGGAACCGGACGGGGAAGGACGTAACAGGTTAGAGTGCGGCCCTTGCGCCGCGTCGGCAACCGCATTGGGACGGACATGGGCCATCGACTCTCCAAGATCGTCACCCGCACCGGGGACGCCGGCACCACGGGCCTGGGCGACGGCACCCGGGTGGCGAAGGACACCCCGCGCATCGCCGCGATCGGCGACGTGGACGAGCTCAACTCCAACCTCGGCGTGCTGCTTGCCGAGACGCTACCCGAGGCCATTGCCACGTGCCTGCGCGAGGTGCAGCACGACCTGTTCGACCTCGGCGGCGAGCTGTCGATCCCCGGTCATGCCGCGGTGTCGGAGGAGCACATCGGCCGCCTGGAGGACGCCGTCGAGGCGTTCAATGCGGACCTGCCCCCGCTCAAGGAATTCATCCTGCCCGGTGGCAGCCGGCCGGCAGCGATCGCCCATGTGTGCCGTACGATCTGCCGGCGCGCCGAGCGCGCGGTCGTGGCCCTGGCAGCGACCGAGCCAGTCGGCGAGCCGACACGCCGCTATCTGAACCGGCTCTCCGACCTCCTCTTCGTCGTCGCCCGCACCCTCAATCGCGCCGCCGGCGGGAGCGATATCCTATGGCAACGGCAGCGTAAGGCCGGATAGCCGCATCCGAATCCTTCTTAAGCCCGTACAACTCTCCATGACCATCGATCCAGGCGAACGCAGCGCGCGTCTCGCCGACCTCCTGTCCCGTACCGCGCTCGCCGATCAGGCGGCGTTCGCGGAGCTCTACCGCGCCACCTCGGCACGCCTGTTCGGGGTGGCGCTGCGCATCCTGCGCGATTCGCCGGCGGCCGAGGAAGTGCTGCAGGACGTGTATGTCAGCGTCTGGCATCACGCCGGCTCCTACGCCACCGGCAAGAGCCAGCCCATGACCTGGCTGACGAGTATCGTTCGCAACCGCTGCCTCGACCGGCTGCGGCGCCGGGAGGTCGACACCGTGCCGATCTCGCGTGACTCGACCGACGAGGGCGGCAGTGCAGGCGCCGAACTCGACATCGCCTCCGACGCCCTCTCCCCGGTCGACATGCTGCTCGCCGGTGCCGACAGCCGGTCCGTGCGCGCGTGCGTCGATGCGCTGGAGCGTGGCCAGAAACAGGCTATCGCCCTGGCCTTTTACCAGGGCATGAGCCACCAGGAGCTTGCCCGGCAGTTGCGCGAACCCCTCGGCACGGTCAAGTCCTGGGTCCGGCGCGGACTGGAACGGCTGCGCCAGTGCCTCGACCGGTCCGGATACGTGCACTGATGGATCTCGGCCGAGCGGATCGCATGGACCGGCTCGAAGCGCTCGCGGCCGAATACGCGCTCGGCACGCTGTCGGCGCGCGTGCGCCGACGTTTTGCCGCCCACGCACGCCAGGATGCCAAGGTCGCTGCGGTGTTGCGGGCCTGGGAGCATCGCCTCGCCGGGCTGGCCGAGGGCATTCCCGAAGTGACCCCGGCGCCGCGGGTCTGGGAAGGCATACGCACCCGCCTCGGCATGAACGCCGAGCCCGCGACGGCCGGAGGCTGGTGGCAAAGTCTCGGCCTCTGGCGTGGTCTTGCCGCGACCGGGTTCGCCCTCGCCGTGGCGGTGGGCGTGGCCCTGACCGTACTGTCGCCGTCCGATCAGGGCGAAGCACTGGTCGTGGTGCTCGCCGGGCAGGACGCGCGACCGGCCCTGGTGGCCTCCGCCAACCGCGGCAGCCGGACGTTGCTCGTCAAGACGGTGGGCGCGGCGCCGGTGCCGCCAGGTCGCACCCTGGAGCTGTGGGCCCTTCCCGAGGGCGGCAACCCGGCGTCCCTGGGCGTGCTCCCGGCCGACAGCGTGGTGCGCGTGACCCTGCCGGCGACCGCCGAGTCCGCGTTCCGCAATGTCCCGGCCCTGGCGGTCAGCCTGGAGCCCACCGGGGGCTCACCCACCGGCTTGCCCACCGGACCGGTGCTGTACTCGGGCCCGATCCAGCGGTTCTACTGACGGCCGCCGCCTGGCGCGCGATCGCGGTGCGCAGGCCATGCTTCGCCATTGCGGCGAAATCAGCCCTGCTCGGCGGACCGTCCTTCGCGGCAGTCCGGCGAGGCCAGGGCCTGGCCGCCAATCGCGTCGAGATGGGGCGCAGCCGCCATCGCTGGAACAGCCGGCCGCTTGGCGAGCGTCCCGGACCCTGCGCTGATGCCGTAGCTCGCGGGAAGGACCACCATGATGGCGAGGGTCGCGACCGATGCGAACGCGGCCGCGATGCCGCCGAAGGTCGAGAACATCGCGGGGGTTTCATAGCGCTTCATTGCCGGCTCCTCGAGGGTGGGGTACGGCCCTTGGATGCGGTCAGGCGGCGATCCGGATTCAACCGAATGCGCGGAGCGACGCCGACGGTGCATCGTAAGGCGCAGCGGCCTGCCGGCGACGGCGTCGAGACGAACGCCGCCGAACGCGGCGTGAGGCACCACCGGCAGCGATGAAACGGGCGCGCGGGCGCGCCGACCGGCGACGCGCCGTGGTGGACGGGTGGCCGCGGCCAGCCCAGCAACAATCTCTCGACGCTTCCGGCTAGCGCCGCTTCAGGTCGTACCCATCGGCGCGGTCACTCATCTCCCAGCCGGCGGCCTGCAATGCGGCGCGCAGCCGATCCGCTTCGACCCAGTCGCGGGCCTTGCGCGCCGTGGCACGCGCCTCGGCCAGCGTGCGCACGTCACCCGGCACGTCCTCCTGGATCGGGCGCCACGCCGCGAGTCCGAGGCCGAATACCCGGTCGAAGCCAGCGAGGGTCGCGCGCTTCGCGCCGGGCGGGGACTCGCCGCGCAGCATCTCCCAGGCTACGGCCAGCGCCCGCGGCACGTTGAGGTCGTCGTTGACATGGTCGCTGAAGCGCGCCACGGCATCGGCGTCGGCGGCGCTACCGTCGTCGACCAAGGCATGGAAGCCCTGGCGCAAACGCTCGAGCCCGGTCGCGGCCGCATCGAGCGCATCCCAGGTGAAGTTGAGCTGCGTCCGGTAATGCGCGGTGAGGCAGAGGTAGCGGAATGCGAGGGGATCGTAGCCGCGATCCACCAGCGCCTGCACCCGCAGGAATTCACCCGCAGACTTCGCCATTTTGGCGTCGTTCTGGAGCAGGAAATAACCGTGCATCCAGAAATTCGCGAGCCGGGTGCCGGTCCGGGCCTCCGTCTGCGCGATCTCGTTGGTGTGATGCACCGGGATGTGATCCTCCCCGCCGCAATGGATGTCGAACAAATCACCCAGATACTTCTGCGCCATCGCCGAGCACTCGATGTGCCAGCCGGGGAAACCGCGTCCCCAGGGACTGTCCCACTCCATCTGCCGGGTCTGCCCGGGAGCCGAGAATTTCCAGAGCGCGAAGTCGGTGGGGCGGTGCTTTTCCCCGAGATCGACCCGACGACCGGCATCGAGGCCCTTGACGTCCAGGCGGGCGAGGTGCCCGTAGCCGGGTTGACGTGCCGTATCGAAATAAATGCCGTCGCTGGTGCGATAGGTGAACCCGTTCTGCTCGATCGCCGCAATGAATCCGATCTGCTCGGCGATGTGATCCGTCGCCCGGCAGAGCACCGTCGGGTCCCCGATATTGAGACGACGCATGTCGGCAAGGAACGCGTCGGTGTAGAGCGCGGCGATTTCCCACGCGGTCTTGCCGGTGCGCCGCGCGCCCTTCTCCATCTTGTCCTCGCCGGTATCGGCATCCGAGGTGAGATGGCCCACATCGGTGACGTTCATCACGTGGCGCACGCGATGGCCGTTCCATTCCAGCACGCGCTTCAGCAGATCCTCGAACAGGAACGTGCGGAAGTTGCCGATGTGCTGAAAGTCGTACACCGTGGGCCCGCAGGTGTACAGCCCGACCTCTCCGGCCGGCACAAGCGGCTCGAAGGCGCGCAGCGACCGGGTGTAGTTGTCGTAGAGATGGAGAGTGGCAGTCATGGCGGGAGACACAGGACAAACACCGCCAGGTGGCCGGCGGTCCGAACGCGCACGGCCCCAAGGGCATTGCGCCGTCATCGCCACGCTTTGGCGGCCGACATTATTGCCTACGCCGCCGCGCCAGACACCGTCGGCCTTGAATCGCACGCACCGGCCATCGGGCCCCGCCGATGCGCGTCGGATCGTCGCATCACACGGATCGGGCCATCACGTAATCATCCATGACGAATCCACCCCCGATATCGACGACCGCCGACTCGCGGACCACGAAGCCGTTGCGGCGATAGGCCGCCAGGGCGCGGGTGTTGTGCTTGTTGACATTCAACACCACCACGTTCGCGCCGAGGTCGCGCGCATAGCCGACCACGCGCTCGATCAGGGCGCGACCGACGCCGGCACGCTGATGCGCGACATCGACGTAGAGCTTGTCGAGCTTGACTGCAGAGCGTTCGTCCGAAGCCATCCACGCCGCGAAGCCCAGCAGGCCGGCCGCGGATTGGGCGAGCTCGATTCCGCCGTCCGGGGCATCGACAAAGCCCTGCAGCGCGTCTGTCGCATAACCCCGTGCCAGCATGTAGGCAATCTGGTCGGTCGTGATGATGCCCTGATAGTGGGCGTACCAGACCGCTTCGGCCAGGCGCTGCACGGCCGGAATGCAGGCCGCGTCGGCG
This sequence comes from Casimicrobiaceae bacterium, assembly GCA_040006895.1. Lineage (GTDB taxonomy): Bacteria > Pseudomonadota > Gammaproteobacteria > Burkholderiales > Casimicrobiaceae > CAIWHR01. The sequence goes on from JBDTWB010000006.1 coordinate 21,507, forward strand.
GCGCGTAGGGTGAAGCCGGGCATGGGAGACGACGTGGACCGCGGCGGAGGAAGGGCCGGGCCGATAGGCTAACACGGCGGCGAGGGCGTCCACCCGTTAGAATTGCCGGCTGGCATTGCACGTCGCGTGCGGTGCACCCGGCCTTCGCATGTCCACCGACCCCGCCTCCTTCCTGCCCCATCGCGCCATTCTGCTCGTGCTCGCCGCACTGGTCGGCGCCCTCTGGTTCGGGAATGTCGAGCATCGCGTGCTGCAGCACCCCGACGAAGGCCGCTATGCCGAGATTGCCCGGGAGATGGCGGCAACCGGCGACTGGCTCACGCCGCGCTTGAACGGGCTCAAGTACTTCGAGAAACCGCCGCTGCAATACTGGTTGACGGCGGCGACGTTCGACGCATTCGGCGTGCACGCCTGGAGTGCGCGGCTCTGGCCGGTGCTGGCCGGCCTGCTAGCCGTCGGAGCCATCGGCGTCGCCGGGTTGCAACTGGGCGGGCCCGCGCTGGGGGCGACGGCTGCATTGGTGCTCGCCGGCACGCTCTGGCAAGTGGCCCTCGCGCAGATCATCACCCTCGATGCGTTGCTCTCGGGCCTGCTTGCGGTGGGCTTTGCCGCGTTCGTCCTCGCCCAGCGCGCTCAAGCAGCGCCTGAGGCGCGGCGTCACTGGATGTGGCTCGCCTGGGCCGCGATGGCCGGTGCCAGCCTGACCAAGGGGCTCATCGGCATCGTCATTCCCGCCGGGGCTCTGGTCCTCTACAGCCTCGCGGCGCGGGATTTCGCGTTGTGGCGGCGGCTGTCGATCGGCAGCGGGCTCCTCGTGTATCTCGCGATCGCCGCACCATGGTTCGTGGCGGTTTCGTTGGCGAATCCCGAGTTCGCCTCGTTCTTCTTCGTGCACGAACACTTCCAGCGCTTCCTCACGACCGAGCACCGCCGCACCGGCAGTCTCTGGTACTTCGTGCCGCTTTTCATCGCGGGCGTGATCCCGTGGATCACCGTGCTGCTCTGGAGCCTCCGGCGGGCGTGGCGCGACGGCACGCCCAATGGCCTCGGCTTTTCCTGGCAGCGCTTCGCATTGGTGTGGGCGGGCTTCGTGTTCGTGTTCTTCAGTGTGTCGGGTTCGAAGCTCCCGTCCTACATCCTCCCCATGTTTCCGCCGCTGGCGCTGGTGCTGGGCTGGACGCTGCTGCGACTGGACGCGCGGACGCTGTATCGGCTGACGCTGCCCATGACCGCGGCAGCGATCGTGCTCGCTCTCGCCGCGTGGGTCGCGTACCCGCGCCTCGCCGCGCCGTTCGCCGATGACCGCCAGCCGGTCGCCGCGTTACTGGCGTTCGGGAGCTGGGTCAAGCTCGCCCTGTCCGCTGCGGCGGTCGGTGGGATCATCGCCCTCGCCGCCTTTCGCCGGTCTTCGGCGCGCGCCCGGTTCACCGGGATCGCCGCGCTCGCCGTCGCCACCCTCGCGACCACCCAGCTCGTGGTGGGCGGCCTCGACAGCTTTCGCCTGACGCGCTCGGCCTACGATATTCTCCGGCAAGCCGAGGCGCGCGTGGCCGCCGGCCCGCCGCTCGATTCGCCTGCAGTGCCCTTTTTCCAGGTGCGTATGTACGATCAGACCATTCCCTTCTACCTGCGCCGCACGACCACCCTCGTGGAATTCGCGGACGAGTTGGCATTGGGGGTCAAGGCAGAGCCGGAACGTGCCATCGGCTCGGTGGACGACTGGGTCACGGTGTGGGGTGGGCTGTCCGATGGCTATGCCGTCGTGTCCCCGGCCGATCTGCACGTGCTGGCGGCACGGGGGGTGCCGATGCGCATCCTCGCCCAGGACACACGCCGTGTCATCGTGAGCCGCCGATGACCGCGGTCGCCCTGGGATACCTGATGATCGGGGTGCTGCTCAACGCCGCAGCCCAGTTGCTGCTCAAAGCGGGCACCAACGCCACCGGCGTGCTCTCCTTCACCGACAGCGCGCCGCTGGATCTTGCCTGGAAGATGGCGACCCAAATTCATTTCGTGCTGGGCATCGCGTGCTACGCCGTCTCGGTCGTGGTGTGGATCTTCGGGCTCTCCCGCGTGCCGGTGTCGGTGGCGTATCCGCTGCTGTCCGTAGGCTACGTGGTCAATGCGATCGCGGCACACTACCTGCTAGGCGAGGCGGTCACCCTGACCCGCTGGCTCGGCATCGGCCTGATCATTGCGGGGGTCTACCTCGTGGCCCGCAGCGCATGAGCGACCGCCTCCTTCGTCTCCACCACGCGTCTCGGCCCTGAACCGCGCTCGCGGCCGAGTCTGACGACACTCCATCCAGCTGACCGTTCCATGAGCTCGCTACCCTACCTGCCGTTCGCCCGTCCGACACTCGACGAGGACACCATCACCGGTGTCGGCGACGTGCTCCGGTCGGGATGGATCACCAGCGGCCCCCAGGTCAAGGCCTTCGAAGCCGCACTGGCGGCCTACCACGGGGGTCGTCCGACGCGTGTCGTGTCGTCGGCGACGGCGGCGCTGGAGATTGCGTTGCAGCTTTGCGGAATCGGACCCGGCGACGAGGTCATCACACCGGCCCAGACCTTTTTCGCCGCACCCAACATGATCCTCAAGGTCGGGGCAACGCCGGTGTTCGTCGATGTCGAACCCGGTACGCGCAACCTCGACCTGGCCGCCGCCGCCGCGCGGATCACACCGCGCACCCGGGCCATCATGCCGACCCACTTCGCCGGCCTGCCCGTGGACATGGATGCGCTCTATGCCCTGGCGCAGCAGCATGGCTTGCGGGTCATCGAGGATGCCGCGCTGGCGATCGGCTCGACCTGGCACGGCAAGCGCATCGGCAGCTTCGGTGACATCTGCGTCTTCAGCTTCCACCCCAACAAGAACATGACCAGCATCGAAGGCGGTGCGCTGGTAGTCGGCTCGGAGGAGGAAGCGCGGCGCATCGAGACCCTGCGCTTCCACGGCATCGAGCGCCTGCCCGACGGCACGCGCGACTGTCTCGTAGCCGCTGGCAAATTCAACCTGCCGGACGTCAATGCCCGCATCGGCATCGCCCAGCTCGCCCGGCTGGACGCCTTCAACGCCCGCCGCCGCGCACTCGTCGATCATTACTTCGCATGCTGGCACACCGATCCCGCCTGCGAACTCCCGCATCGCAGCCATGCGGGTGAGGCCGCGGGCCACAGCTGGAACATGTTCGCGCCGCTGCTGCCGCTCGATCGACTCCGCGTGGATCGCCGCGCCATCCGGGCCGAACTGGACGCGCGCGGCATCGGCACCGGGGTCTCCTACGAGGCGGCCCACCTCACCACCGCCTGCCGCCATCTGGGCTATCACCCCGGCGACCTGCCGGAGACCGAGCGCATCGCCGCCTGCACGGTCACCTTGCCGCTTTTTCCATCGATGCACGAGTCAGACGTCGAGCGCATCGCCGCAACCTGCGCGGAGGTCATCGGTGCCGCCCGGCGTTAGCGAGTCCCCCCCCATGCAGCTCCCGCAGCTTTCCGTGGTCGTGCCGGTCTACAACGAGGAGGCCGGCCTGCCCGCCCTGTTCGACCGGCTCTACCCCGCGCTCGATGCCATCGGCACGACCTACGAGATCATCTTCGTCAACGACGGCAGCCGCGACCGCTCGGGAGCGGTGCTGCGCGAACAGTTCCAGCGCCGTCCCGATGTCACCCGGGTGGTGCTGTTCAACGCCAACTACGGACAGCATCTCGCCATCATCGCCGGCTTCGAGCGTTGCCGTGGCGAGCGCATCGTCACCCTGGACGCCGACCTGCAGAACCCACCCGAGGAGATCGGCAAGCTGCTGGCGGCGATGGACGCGGGCCACGACTACGTGGGCGGGGTCCGCCTGTTGCGCGAGGACTCCTGGTGGCGGCGTCTCGCTTCGCGCCTGATGAACCGGTTGCGCGAGCGCACCACTCATATCCGCATGACCGACCAGGGCTGCATGCTCCGCGCCTACAGCCGTGACATCGTCGAGGCCGTGGCGGCGAGCCGCGAGGTGAGCACGTTCATTCCGGCGCTCGCCTTCACCTTCGCGAGCCGTCCCACGGAGGTGCAGGTCGCGCACGAGGAGCGCGTGGCCGGGGAGTCGAAGTACTCGCTCTACAAGCTCATCCGGCTCAACTTCGATCTCATCACCGGTTTTTCGCTCGTCCCGTTGCAGCTCTTCTCGATGTTCGGCATGGCGGTGTCGGCCGTCGCCCTGGTCCTCTACATCTGGGTCATGCTGTACCGGTTGTTCTTCGCCGAGTGGCAGGGCGCGCTCAACGTGATCTGGGATCGCGACATCCTGGCGTTCTTCCTCATCGGCATGGTGCTCTTCGGACTGGGCCTGATCGGCGAGTACGTGGGGCGGATCTACCAGCAGGTGCGCGAGCGTCCCCGCTTCACGATCCGCGCCGTGCTGGAGCAACTGCCGGAGGAGACGAGCGTCCCCTCCACGCGACCGCCGGTCGCGCAGGACATGCGCCGCTGACGGCGCAGCCAACGTGCTGCAATGGTCGTGGTCGAAGCAGGCATCCTGGACGCGGTGAGCCGGGCCTTGCGCAGCCCCTCAGTGGCCGCGCTCGCGCAGGCACGGGAACGGTTCGCGGCCGCCGCCGCGCCGATCGGCGCCCTGCAGGCCCTGGATGGCGAGATCCTGCGGCGCCGGGGTGCAACCCGGGAAGCGGCGATCCTGCTCGAGCAGGCCATCGCCGCCCTGCCGGATCTCCATGCGGCCTACCACGCGGCGGCGTTGGCCGCGGTCGCGATGGGCCAGGGCGAGCGCGCCCGTGCGATATGGCTCGCGCTGCTGCAGCGCGACGTCGACGACGCCATCGCCCGCTACCAGATCGGACTCACCTTGCACGACGCTGGCGCGCTCGATGAGGCCGCGCACTGGTACGACGAGCAGGTCCGCCGCCGACCCGACTTCCTGCCCGCCTGGTACAACCTCGGTATCGCGGCGCTTGCGCTGCGGGACGCGCCGCGCGCCCGGGCGGCGCTCGAGGTGGTGACGGCCGGCGATCCGCGGCATCGCAAGGGCTGGATCGCACTCGGCAAGGCGCGCCATGCCGACGGTGACGCGCACCGGGCCGTCGACGCATGGCTCGCCGCGGATGGCCTTCCCGGTGAGGATGCGGAGCCGCTGGCGCTGGCCGCAGCGGCCCTCGTCGATGGGCTCGAGTTGCCCGCGGCGGTCGAGCTGCTCGGCCGCGCCATTGCCATCGAGTCGCGCAACCCTCGGCTGCTCTGGGCGCGTGGTTCCCATCTCAGCAATCTCGGCGATCACGCCACCGCGCTCGCGGACTTCCGGGCCGCCCTGGCGCTCGACCCGGACGATTGGCGCGGCGAGAGCCGACTCCTGCTCGAGTTGCACTACGACGACGCGCTCGTCGCGCCGGACGCGCTGGCCGCAGCCCACCACGCGTGGAGTGCCCGCCACTTGCGCGGTGTCGCGCGCCTCGCGCCTGCAGGGTCGGGGCCTCCAGAGGCCGCGCCCCGCGCGAGCGGCGCGGCGCGCTTGCGCATCGGCTATCTGTCCCCACGGTTCGGTGCAGGTCCGCTCGCCAACCTGTTCCTGCCCGTGCTCGCCGCCCGCGATCGCCCGGCCGTCCACGTCACGCTGTATTCCGCGTGGGCCCATCACGATCCCCTCGCCGCACGCATGCGCGACGAGGCCGATGCGTGGCGCGAGTTGCCACTCGATGACGACGCCGCGGCCGCGCTGATCGCCGCCGACCGCCTCGACGTCCTGGTCGACCTGGCCGGTCATGCACCCGGACATCGCCTGCACGTCCTCGCACGGAAGCCGGCGCCCGTGCAGGTGAGCTGGCTCGATTACTTCGATACGACCGGGGTCGACGCGATCGATTACGTCCTCTCCGATCCGGTGCACACTCCGGCGAGCGACGCATCGCGCTTTTGCGAACGGCTGGTGCTGCTGCCGGGCTGCCGGTTCGTCTATGCCCCGGTCGTCGAGGCACCGCCATCCCCCTCCCCGCGCGCGCGTAACGGTCATGTCACCTTCGGCTCGTTCAACCGCCATGCCAAGATCACGCCGGCCATGCTCGATGCGTGGCGAGTGATCCTCGAGCGCGTCCCCGACGCACGCCTGCGCCTGCGCTCCTCTGCCTACCGAGGCCCTGGCACCGTACGCTGGACCCGCGAGCGGTGGCAGTCCGTGGGCCTGCCGATCGAGCGGATCGACTTCGAGCCTTACGTGCCGCTCGAGGACGCCATCCGCGCCTACGACCAGATCGACGTCGCCCTGGATACCGCCCCCTACAACGGCGGCGTCACCACGTGTGACGCCCTGGCCGCCGGCGTGCCGGTCGTCACGACCCTCGGCGACCGGATGATTGCCCGCCAGAGCGCCGCCCTCCTGCATGCCGCCGGTCGCCCGCAGTGGATTGCGGCAACCCTCGAAGCCTACGTCGACCTCGCCGTCGACCTCGCGCAAAGTCCGCAGCTGCCCGCGATCCGCGCGGCGCTGCTCGCCGACCTGTCGCGCTCACCGCTGATGGACGTCGCGCGCTTCACAAGGACGTTCGAGCATGCGCTGCGAACCCTGGCGACGCTGGGTCCCCGCACCGGGTCGGCCGCGCCGCCGCTCGTCATCGCGCCATGAGCCTGTGCACGGCGCCCTCGGCGGTGGTGTTCGCCTATCACAACGTCGGCGTACGCTGTCTGCGCGTCCTGCTCGCGCAAGGTATCGACGTGCGCACGGTGGTCACGCATCACGACGACTCTGCCGAAACCATCTGGTTCGAATCGGTCGCCAGCATCGCCGCGGATTACGGCATTCCGGTACTGACGCCCGACGATCCGAACGTCGCGAGCGTGGTGAGCCGGATCGCGGCGCAGAAGCCCGACTTCCTGTTCTCGTTCTATTACCGCAAGATGCTCAAGGCACCGCTGCTCACGCTCGCCGCGCGTGGCGCGCTCAACATGCACGGCTCGCTGCTGCCGCGCTATCGGGGCCGGGCGCCGGTGAACTGGGCGGTGCTCCATGGCGAGCACGAGACCGGTGCGACTCTGCACTACATGACCGAAAAGCCCGACAACGGCGACATCGTCGCCCAGACGGCGGTGCCGATCCTGCCGGACGACACCGCGCAGGAGGTGTTCGACAAGGTCACAGTCGCCGCCGAGTTCGCGCTCCACGGCGTGCTCCCGTCGCTGGTGGCGGGCACCGCCCCCCGACGGCCGCAGAACCTTGCGGACGGCGCCTATTTCGGCGGACGCCGCCCGGCGGACGGGTGCATCGACTGGCGGCAGGACGCGCACGCCATCCACAACCTGGTCCGAGCCGTGGCGCCGCCTTATCCCGGCGCATTCACCGCGATCGGACCGCGGCAAGGCCGCATCCTGCGCACCCGCATTCTCGATCCGGGCTCGCACCGGACTCTCGCCCCCACCCTGGAGATCCTCGGCGATCGTCTCGTCGCGCACTGCGGGGGTGGTGGCACCCTGCAGGTGCTGCGCATCGAGATCGAGGGCGCGCCGGTGACGGTCGCGCGCTTTCGCGCCGACCTGGGAGCCGCTCCGGTGCTGCTCGGCGCCGCCACGCTCGCACCGTGAGATACCGGCGGCCACGCGCACGAGCGGAACGCGCCGCCGCCGTCGCAACCCTGCCGGATGGCATCCCGGCAAGTCCGTATACTGTGCGCCTGCGCGCGCCGTGATGGCGCCCTCCCTGCTGCATTCCACTCGTCCCAGCCATGCGCAAAATCCTGATTCTCGGCGTCAACGGCTTCATCGGCCACCACCTGTCCCAGCGCATCCTTGCCGAGACCGACTGGGACATCTACGGCATGGACATGCAGGACGAACGGGTGGCGGAGCTGCTGCCGGATCGTCGCTTCCACTTCTTCGAAGGTGACATCACCATCAACAAGGAGTGGATCGAGTATCACATCAAGAAATGCGACACCGTCCTGCCGCTGGTGGCGATCGCAACCCCTGCGACCTACGTGCGCGAGCCGCTGCGGGTGTTCGAGCTCGACTTCGAGGCCAACCTGCCGATCGTCCGGCAATGCGTGCGGCACAGGAAGCGCATCATCTTCCCGTCCACGTCCGAGGTCTACGGCATGTGCCCCGACGCGGCATTCGATTCCGAGGCTTCCGAGCTGGTGCTCGGCCCGATCAACAAACCGCGCTGGATCTATTCGTGCGCCAAGCAGCTCATGGACCGGGTGATCCATGCCTACGGGATGGAGCAGGGTCTCGACTACACGCTGTTCCGGCCGTTCAACTGGATAGGCTCTGGCCTCGACTCGATCAACACCGCAAAGGAAGGCAGCTCCCGGGTCATCACCCAGTTTCTCGGCCACATCCTGCGCGGCGAGGACATCAAGCTGGTCGACGGCGGCACCCAGAAACGGGCGTTCACGTACATCGATGACGGCATCGACGCCCTCATCAAGATCATCCGCAACGATGGCGGCATCGCCAGCGGCAAGATCTACAACATCGGCAATCCGGCCAACAACTACTCCGTGCGCGAGCTCGCGACCATGATGCTCGAGCTCGCCAACCAGTACCCGGAGTACCGCGACAGCGCGCAGCACGTGCGGCTGGTCGACACCACGGCTGCCGAGTACTACGGCGCGGGTTACCAGGACGTGCAGAACCGCGTCCCCAAGATCGACAATACCTGCGCCGATCTCGATTGGCAGCCGCGGTACTCCATGGAAGACGCACTGGCACGAATCTTCGATGCCTATCGCGGACTCGTGAACGAGGCACGACTCCTCGTCGAATGATGCGGCGCGCCCGGCTATGGTCCGCGATCGCGCGGCCGGCGCGTTGAACCTCGCGCTCAAGATCGACGTCGATACCCTGCGCGGCACGCGCGAGGGCGTGCCGGCGCTCATGGCGTTGTTGCGCAAGTACGGTGCCGACGCCACCTTCCTGTGGAGCCTCGGACCGGACCACACCGGCCGCGCCATCAGGCGGGTGTTCCGGCGCGGCTTCGTCGGCAAGGTCCAGCGCACGTCGGTGGTCAAGCACTACGGCATCCGCACCCTGCTGTACGGCACCGTGCTCCCCGGACCCGATATCGGCCGGCGCGGCCGGGACATCATGCGCAGCGTCCGCGACGGCGGCTTCGAGGTCGGCGTGCACTGCTGGGACCATGTCCGCTGGCAGGATGGCGTCGCCACGGCCAATGCCGCCTGGACGCATGCCGAGATGCAACGGGCCTGCGATCGCTTCAACGATATCTTCGGCGAGCCCCCGCGTACCCACGGTGCCGCGGGATGGCAGATGAACCTGCACGCGCTGCGCCTGACGCAACGCCTGGGCTTCGACTACTGTTCCGATGGCCGGGGCATCACCCCGCACCTTCCGGTATGGAACGCCGAGCTGGTTCGATGTCCGCAGCTGCCGACCACCCTGCCTACGCTCGACGAGCTCATCGGCCGCGACGGAATCGACGCGAGCAACGTCGCAGGCCATGTGCTGGCGCTCACGCAACAGCCGCGCGGGACGGGGCACGTGTTCACGCTGCATGCCGAGCTCGAAGGCATGCGCCTGGCCGGCGTGTTCGAGGCACTGCTCGCAGGGTGGCGTGACCAAGGTTGGCGCCTGGTGTCCATGCGGTCGCTTTTCGAGAGCGTGCAGGCATGGCCCATCCCGCGCTGCATGGTCGGCCTCGCCTCCGTGCCGGGCCGATCGGGCTCGCTCCTCGTGCAAGGCGAGGAGTTCCTCGGCGACATCGAGCCCCACCGCGGGGCGTAAGCAGCTGATGCTGCAGCGCCATTGATCATGGACCGCACGATGCTCGGACAAGCCGTCCAGGATTTTTGCGTTGCCACCTCGGGTGGCACGACGTTCGTCCTCGCAGATCATGCCGGCAAGGGCGTGGTGCTGTACTTTTGTCCCAAGGACAACACTCCCGGTTGCACCACCGAGGGCCAGCAGGTTCGCGATGCGCATGACCATTTCCTCGCCGCCGGTGCAGTGATCGCCGGCGTGTCGCGCGACAGCATCAAGTCGCACGAGAGCTTCAGGACCAGGATGGCTTTCCCGTTCGTGCTGTCCGCCGATGCCGACGAGCGGCTTGGCGAGCAGTTCGGCGTGATCAAGGCGAAGAACATGTCCGGCAAAGTGATGCGCGGTATCGAGCGCAGCACGTTCCTGATCGAACGTAACGGCATCCTGGCGCGGGAGTGGCGCGGCGTGCAGGTTTCCGGCCGTGTGCAGGACGTGCTTGCCGCAGTACAAGCGGTGCCGCGCGCGTGAGCCCGATGCTTCATCCCCAACACGAGGCGCTCGTGGCCGCCGAACGTGCTCTCGCCGCCGATCCGCGCCACCACGCCGCCCGCGAAGCGCAGCTCGACCTGCTCTTCGCCGGTCTGCCTGCGGACATGCCCGGGATGTCCCTCCCCTGGGCGCATGGCGCGCCGCCGCGCGTGGCGGTGATAACGCCTTACTGGCGCGAGTCGCCCGAGGTCCTTGCGCGCTGCGCGGCCAGCGTGCGTGCCCAGACGATTCCACCGGCGCTGCACGTCTTCGTGGCGGACGGTCATGCCGAGGACGTGATCGACGGCTGGAACGTCACCCACGTCCGGCTTCCAAGCCCGACCGCCAATTCTGGCGACACGCCGCGCGCCGCCGGCGGGCGCGTGGCGGTCGATGCCGGGTGCACGGCTGTGGCATATCTCGACGCCGACAACGCCTGGCGGCCCCGACACCTCGAGTCTCTCCTGACGCGCCATGCGCAAACCGGCGCGCCGGTATGTCACGCCGGGCGCTCCTTGCACGAAGTGGACGGCGCCTTGATGCCGCTTCTCGAGGCGGGGGACAACGTGGCGCATGTCGACACGAGTTGCATCCTCGTCACCGGCGCGGCACTGCCGTTCGTGCATCTTTGGGGTAGTTGGCCGCGCGCGCTTTCGCCCATTGGCGACCGGATGTTCTGGACCGCTCTGGTCACCAGCGACCTCGCGACCGCGTGCACCGGCGCGCTCACCGTCCTCTACACGGCCGATCGCGCCGCCTACTACCGCGCGCTGCGCCGATCGGCGCCGCCACGGGTCCGCGCCGACCTCGACTTCACGGGAATGTTCACGTACTACGATGCGCTCGATGCCGAGGCGCGCGCGCGCCTCGACAGGCACCTGGGATTCGCAGTTGGCCCGGTTGTCGGCGCACGCCGCCCGACGCCCGGCCGTGGTTCCGGCTGACATCCCCGAGACAGGTCCGCCACGTTCGATGGCTCCGGCCATGGGCATTGCTTGTCTTTGCAAAACGCCCGGACTAGGATAGTCGCGGGCCCAGCACTGGCTGCGACCCAACTTCGCCAAGGAGTCCCATGGTCGAGCGCAAGATTCGCCCCGCGCCCCTCACCCTCGTAGCCCGCAAGATCGCCAAGACCCAGAGCAAACTCGGTCAGACCACGCGCCTGCAGACGGCCAACAAGCTTTTCGTGCTCGACACCAATGTCCTGATGCACGATCCGACCAGCCTTTTCCGTTTCGAAGAACACGACATCTACGTGCCGATCCTCACGCTCGAGGAGCTCGACAACAACAAGAAGGGAATGACCGAGGTCGCGCGCAACGCCCGCCAGGTATCGCGCTTCCTGGACGAGCTGGTCACGGCGATGCCCAATGGGATCGGCGACGGGATCGACCTCGACACGAAGTCCGGCGGTGCAGCGACCGGGCGGCTGTTCCTGCAGACGGAGGCGATCACCACCGAGCTGCCGGCGTCTCTCGCCAACGGCAAGGCAGACAATCAGATCCTGGCCGTGGTCATGCACCTCCAGCGCGCGCACCCGAAGCGAAGCGTGATCCTGGTGTCGAAGGACATCAACATGCGCATCAAGGCGCGGGCGCTGGGCATCGCCGCCGAGGACTACACCAACGACAAGGTGCTCGAGGACACGGAGCTCCTGTACAGCGGGATGCGCGAGCTCGAGGCCGATTTCTGGGAGCGGCACGGCAAGGGCATGGAATCCTGGCAGCAGGGAGGGCACACGTTCTATCGCATCGCCGGCCCTCTCGTACCGTCGCTGCTCGTCAACGAGTTCGTGTATCAGGAAACGCCCGGCGAGACGCCGTTCTACGCGACCGTGCGCGAGCTCACGGGCCGGACGGCGGTCTTGCATACCCTCAAGGATTACACCCATCAGAAGAACAACGTCTGGGGCATCACCGCGCGCAACCGCGAGCAGAACTTTGCGCTCAATCTGCTGATGAATCCCGAGATTGACTTCGTCTCGCTGCTGGGGCAGGCAGGGACCGGCAAGACGCTGCTGACTCTAGCGGCCGGCCTCATGCTCACCCTCGAGTTCAAGGTCTATTCGGAGATCATCATGACCCGGGTGACCGTCCCCGTCGGCGAGGACATCGGCTTCCTGCCCGGTACCGAGGAAGAGAAGATGAACCCATGGATGGGCGCGCTGGAGGACAACCTCGACGTGCTCAACAAGACCGACGACGAGGCCGGCGAGTGGGGACGCGCAGCGACCCGCGATCTCATCCGCTCGCGGATCAAGGTGAAGTCCCTCAACTTCATGCGCGGTCGTACCTTTATCAACAAGTTCCTGATCATCGACGAGGCGCAGAACCTCACCCCGAAGCAGATGAAGACCCTCGTCACCCGCGCCGGCCCGGGTACCAAGGTGGTGTGCCTCGGCAACATTGCCCAGATCGACACGCCCTACCTCACCGAAGGCAGTTCCGGGATCACCTACGTGGTCGACCGCTTCAAGGGTTGGGAGCACTCCGGACACGTGACCCTGCAGCGCGGCGAACGCTCGCGACTGGCTGATCACGCAGCCGAAATTCTCTGACGAGTCCGCCGGTTGCCGCAGGCGCGGGCGACGCGCGGCGTCACGCCCCCGCGCGTCGCCGCACGTCGGTCGTGAGCGCCGTGAGGGCGGCCGGCTCCCACGCCTCGATGAGCGCCTCGCGACTCGTCACCCGCTTGCGCACATCGAGCCAGGTTCCGGGAGGGCCCTCAAGAAGGCCCGCGTGTTTGTCCGCGAAGCGCTTGTCGTAGCGCAGCCAAGCAGCGTCCACGCGACCACGGCCCGTGTGTATCAGCCGGATGTCGAGACACGCTGCGAGGCGATAGCCGGCCCGGTGACACCGGAAGGTAAAATCAACATCGTATCCATGCCAACCGTCGAAGGTTGCGGCATCGAAGCGGACGGCTTCGGCTACCTCGCGCCGCGCCGCGATGAAGACGCCGTCGAGCGCCACGATGTTCGGCATGATTGCGTCGCGCGCGCCGAAGAGCTGCAGCACGTAGCCATCCTCGATCACGCCGGCGACCGCTCCATAGGCGTGGCAGATGCCGCCGCCCCCCCAGTTCATGCCGCGCAGCGCATCGGTTCCTGCGATCCCGACCACGTCGAAGGTCGCGAGGTGACGCTCCAGCACCCTGCCTAGATCGGTGGTGAGGATCTCGACGTCGTCGTGCATGAACACCACGAGCTCGCCTTTGGCGCACGCAAGGCCGCGGTTGTATCCTTCGCAGAGCGAGGCAGCATCGTGAATGCCGACGATCTCGTACGCCTCCGCAGCGAATGCGCGTGCGCAACTCGCCGACACGGCCGCGAACTTCCCCGGGTCGATGCTACAGATGACGACCGAAATCATCCGCCGGTAGCGGCAGGTGGTGCGCGCCGGCCCGTGAAGCGCTCGTAGGGAAGGCCGCCAGCCGGTGCGTTCGCGATCGCGCGCTGCGTTGCTCGCAGGTACTGGTGACCGAAGCGGCGATCGGGCTCGAGGTGCGCGCCCTCCGCCCACTCGTTCCAGGCGTTGATGAATACGAGGCGCTCGTCGGGCTGCTGGCGCTCGCGGGCCCGCGCGACGAGCTCGCGGAGCCAGACTTCGTAGATCTCCGGCGTGGCATTGATGAAGGTGAGCGGCCTGTCCGGCCGCCGCGGCGTGTTGTCCCACGCGGGAAACGCCGTCCGGTAGAAGCGATAGCCCGGCTCCGGCCGGGCGAGCAGGTCGAGAATGTAGCGCCGGTAGTCCACGACCTGGCCATCGAAGCGCGGGTTCGCAAACTGCAGCGTGGCATTGACCGGCGGTGAGCGCGTCCCGTGCGGGGGGAATTCGACCAACGCGTCGAAGCCAAGCGGCGTCGGATCCTCGGTGTCGTAGGTCTTAGCTGCGCACAGATGGATGTCCCCGATGCCCTCGCGCCGGCACGCCTGGCGCCACACCTCGGCACTCGCGCGAGCGTCCGGAAGCGCTCCGACGCGGTAAACAATGAAAAGCGGTTTGCCATCGACGCGGATGTAGCGTGGATCACGAAAATGCTTGATCAGCTCAGTCGCCAACCGCTCGTCGTCGGCGCGGGAAGGATTCTGGCCGATCAACACCTCCTGGTCGGCACCGTCCCAGCGGCGCGTCCAGTTCTCGTTGGCCCAGCAGAGGCAATAGGGAAAATCCGGACGGCCGGTTTCGCGCATCCGCTCCAGTGGTCGCTCGAGCAGGCGCGTGCCCGCGAACCAGTAGTAGTAGTAGCAGAATCCATGCAGACCATGGCCGCGCGCCAGCGCCGCCTGCTCCTCGTGGACCTCCGGCAGGCGCAAGTCGTAGAAACCGGTGTCGGCCGGCAGGTGCGGCTGCCAGTGTCCGGCGAAGTTCGGCTGCGCACGGGTCACGTTCGCCCATTCGGTGAAGCCCTTGCCCCACCAGAGATCGTTCTCGGGAATCGGGTGGAACTGGGTGAGATAGAACGCTATCGCCCGAACCGGCGCTTCGAGTGTCGCCGTCGTCATGCCACTTCCTGGACCGGGTGAATCGTCGAATTCGCAGGTGGAGGTGCTGTCGATGCCGCCTCGGCGTACAGCAACTCGGTGTAGCGCCTCGCCAGTATCGCTGGCGCCCCTTCCTCCCGGGCGCGCGCTCGCGCCGCGGCGCCGAGCGCATCTCCCCAGGAAGGTGCACGGGCGAGATCCTTCACGAACGCCGTCGCCTCGGCGTCGTCGCCGTAGAGTAATCCGTCCACACCGTGCGCGATCGACTCGGCAAACGCCGAGCCGCGCGGGCACAGTACCGGAAGGCCGCACGCCAGCGCCGTGGCGAGGATCCGCCCGGCCGCGTCGTCCCACCACGGCAGTGCCCGGTGCACGTAGCACCCGAGGCTGCGCAGGAATGCGAGCTCACCACCGGGCACGCGGGGAAGGAACCGCACCGACGGATTCGCACCGAGCTCGTAGCGCAGGCGCCCCGGATCGTAGACGTGCAGTCGTCCGGCGTGGAGGGCGAGCTTGGTCAGGAACCCGGGATTCCTGGCATCCGCCAGGGCAATCCCATCCTGACCGACGACCCCGACGACGAACGGCGGTCGCGCTTCGACGGTCCATTCGCCGAGCGGCAGCGTGGCGCGGGATGGTGCGGCCAGCTGTGGAACGAGCGCGATCGGGATGGGCGCGACCAGCGCGCTCGTGCCGAACCGGGCGGCGAGCGCGCGCGTGAAGCACCAGAGCTCCACACGGCGGCGACCGTCGCAGGCGATTCCGCGCAGTCCATCGAGGATCTGCGACGGTGGACCCCCCGTGTACAGCACGATCACGCGGTCCGCCTCCGCCCATCGAAGCCAGTCGAGGTCGCCGAGCTGCGTTCCCACGAAGAGGTGGATACCGCCACGAGGCACGTGTCCCGCGGTTCCGTCGATGGCCTCGGCGCGTACGCCCCCGACTTCTGCACGGATCGTGGTGTCGGTGACCCAAACTTCCGGCCGCGCCGACGCGAGGATCTCTGCGAGGCGCGCGAGAATCCATGCGTCGCCGGAGAGATCGCTGCTGCAGCCGATGAGATGCAGCTGGGAAGATGCTTGCGCAGACCACGCCGATACCACCGGTACGGCGGGGCCGCCCAAGGCGAGGTCGGCGAGCAATGGCAGCGCATGCTCGCAGAGCTGCTCGGGCAGGGCACGGCTGCGGGCGATCTGTGCGTCCCTGGCGAGTGCAACATTATGGGTGATTGCAGGATAGCCGGGGCGCAGCGCGAGCGCGGCCAGGATGAGTCGCTCGGCCTCATCAGGGTCGTCCCTGGCGAGCTCGATGACCCCGAGCATGTGCAGGGCATCGTGGGTGCCGGGTGCGATCGCGAGCACCTCACGATAGGACTGCGCCGCCTCCTCCGCCCGGTCACCCTGCTGAAATGCAAGCGCGCGCTCCATCAGAACGCCGAGGGCGTCGCGGGTCGGCTCGTCGAGGTTGCCCCATTCGCTGGCGGGTGCCCGGTACTTGGAGCGCGCGGCCGTGACCGACGCACCCGGAGCGCCGATCGCACCGTGGCAGATCTTGTAGCGGCGCCCGCTGCCGCACGGACAGGGATCGTTGCGCGAAGCCGGCGCCGCCACGCCCGAAGCGATCTCCATCTTCAGGCAACCGGCGAGCGTGTCGCCGTCGCAATGCCACGGTCACCCACCCTGGCGTCCACCACGTACTGGAGTGCGTAGAGGTCCTCCAGATCGGCGCGGCTCCGATACCCGATGGTGAGGTTCGCCGTCGTGAGTCGACTCGGTCCGCGCCCGAGCACCAGGCGATCGAGGGCCGCGACCTGTAGCAGCGGCTCGAGGGCCACGACCTCGAAACCGGTCTGCTCGAAGAGCTCGCGCAGCGTCGCGCGGGTGAAGAAGCGCAGGTGCGTGACGTCGAGCACGCCGTTGACGTCGTAGTCCCAGCGCCCGCCGGCCAGCGCATCGAGCGTGCCGAGATTGCGGACGTTGGGAACGCTGGCGAGCACCCGCGTACCGGGCGCCAGCCACTCGTGCACCCGCAACAACGCGCGCCACGGATCGTACAGATGCTCGAGCACGTCGAGCAGGAGCACCGTGTCGATCTGCACGTCGCCCACGTGGTCGGCAAGCCTGACGTCCTCGATCCGCTCGCAAATGACGTCGTCGAGCACTTCGCGCGCATGCTGGGCCGCTTGCGCATTGAGCTCGATGCCGATCACCCGGGTACCCGGGAATTTCGTCTTCAGGAGCTTGCCGGTGCCGCCACCGCCGCAGCCGATGTCGAGCACGACCCCGGGCGGTTCGGAAAAGAAGCTTGCAATCTCCGCGCGCGCGGTCTGGTGATAAGCGGGGTCAAAGGGTACGTCCGTTCCGAGGACGGTCTTCCAGGCAGGCAGGGTCATGCGTCGGTGTAGGTCGGTCAGTAGGTCCCAGGGGTCGCGAAATTCTCGAAGCGGGTGTACTCGCCGAGGAACGTGAGGCGGATGGTGCCGATGGGGCCATTGCGCTGTTTGCCGATGATGATCTCCGCCGTTCCCTTGTCCTGCGTATCCGGGTTGTAGACCTCGTCACGGTAGATGAACAGGATCACGTCGGCGTCCTGTTCGATCGCCCCGGAGTTGTGGCTCAAGATGCCATCGGCGAGCCAGCTCGCCGGCCCGGGCACGGTGAGATCGAATACCTCCTCGTGCCCAGCGGCCTCGATGGCGACGACGCGATCCCACTCGAGGTCCGATCCCGATGTCGGATCGAGGTCGGGGTCCGAGCCCGCGCGGCCGAGCGCGCCCGGCGCCGTCCATCCGGCCGGCATGTCGACGACGCCGACATGGTCGGGCGCTTCAGCGGCAGCGATCGAATCCTGCGCGCTTGCGCGCTGCCCGATCGCGCTTCGAACCCGCTCGAATATCTCGTGCGGAACGGTGTCGGCGGCGCCGCGGTGGGTCACATCGCGCAACAGGGCATGCAGGCGTTGCGCGGCGGCGACGCGTGGCCCGAAGGCACCGATGGCGCCAAGGAAACGGCGCTGCCCGTCGACCGTGCCGATGTCGACGCTGTGCATCGGCGCCGCATCGCGGGCAACCGTCGTCGAGAGCCGCGCGACGATGGCGAGCTTGAGCAGCAGCGCGGCAACGTCGGCTGCCAGGACGCGGCTCGCCGTGACGAAGCGCACCCGCGGCAGCCGCTGCCGGCCCGACGGGCACGCGATGATGCCCCCAGCCGCCCACAGGTGGCGTAACAGCAACCCGACCTGGCGCCGACGCAACCGGAACGCCTGCGGCGGCAATCGTTTCGACTGCGCCGACTGGCCGCGGATGCCGAGTCGCTCGAGCCAGGCCTCCACCCCCGGGCCGGTCGCGGCATGCGCGTGCGCCGTCAGGACGAGATCGTGGCGTGCCCGGGGCGACGAGCGCTCGGCCAGAGTGCCGAGCTTGACCGCCGCGGCGCGCACGGCCTCGCTGTTTTCCTCCGCCGCCGCGGCATAGCGCACGGGCGCGTCGCGGCCGTACTGGCCACTCGCGGCAAGGTGACCGAGCAGTACCACCTCGTGATCCGGCCATTCGAGCGGCGCGAGGGATTCCGGGATGGTGCGTGCAAGAGCGATGCGTGCACCGGGCTCGAGCTCGCCGATGCGCCGCCAGCCCTCGAGCGCACGCAACCGATGCTCACCGGTGGCACGCAGCGTCCGTCCACTGCCGAGCGACACCCGGAAGACTGGCTTGACGCCCTTCGACCACACCAGATCGGCGCGCGCGGCCCGCACGCGCTGCCGCTCGTCCACCGCCCACACCTGGGGCACGCTGCCGACGAGCTCCTTGATCGGTACGCGCGATCCGTCGGTGAGGCAAACCAGGGTATCGCCGGTGACGCACTCGCGCAGGTCCGACATCACCGGCCGCTTGTTCGGACGCTGCTCAAGGGAGCGATTGAGCTGCGACAGCGCCATGACCGGAACCTTGAGCTCCTTGGCCAGTGATTTCATCGCGCGGGAGATCTCGGAGATCTCGGTGGCGCGATTCTCCCCGGTCGACGAAGCCTGCATGAGCTGCAGGTAATCGACGATCACCAGACCAAGCTTGCCATACTGCTTCATCAGCCGCCGCGCCCGTGACCGCACCTCGATCGAGTTGAGCGCGGGCGTCTCGTCGATCAATATGGGCGCTTCGTTGAGACGGCCGAGGGCCGAGGAAAGGCGTTCCCAGTCGTCACTCGCGAGACGTCCGGTCCGAAGCTTGTGCTGGTCGAGCCGGCCGACGGAGCCGATCATGCGCAGCGCCAGCTGTGAAGCCCCCATTTCCATCGAGAACACCGCGACCGGCAACCCTGCGGCCAGCGCGACGTGCTCGCCGATGTTGAGCGCAAAGGCCGTCTTGCCCATCGACGGCCGGCCTGCGACGACAACCAGGTCCCCCGGCTGAAGGCCCGACGTCATCCTGTCGAGGTCGCTGAACCCCGTCGGGACACCCGTGACATCGGACGGATCGTCGCGGTTGAACAGCGTCTCGATCCGCTCCACGACCCCAATCAGCAGTTCGCCGATCGGCGCGAACACCTGCTGCCCGCGCGAGCCCTGCTCGGCGATGTGCAGGACTTTGGCCTCGGCCTGGTCGAGCACCTCCTTGGCACTTCGACCCAGCGGATTGTACGCGCTGTCGGCGATGTCCCCGGCCGTCGCCGCCAGCTGTCGAAGGATCGAGCGCTCGCGCACGATCGCCGCATAGTGGCGGATATTGGCAGCGGTCGGCACGTTCTGCACGAGCGCGCCGAGATAGGCGAGTCCGCCGATGTAGTCGAGCTTCTTGACCGAGCCGAGTGCCTCGGACACGGTCACCACGTCCGCGGGCTTGCCGTCGGCAATGAGTGACATGGCATGCTCGAATACCAGCCGATGCGCCTCGCTATAGAAATCTGCCGGCGAGATGGCATCGCCGATCCGGTCGGCCGCGTCGTTGTCGAGCATGAGGCCGCCGAGCACCGACTGCTCCGCCTCCAGGGAGTGCGGAGGCAGCTTGATGGCATCGACTTGAGGATCGTCGGGCATGGTGCAACTCGAGCGATGATTCTACCGCCGACGCCGCCGGGGCTGCCAGCAAAATGGAGTGCGCAACAGCGCACTCCATGCAATCGCTACCGACAGCCCGACAGCACCCGGTCATCGCCCGCGCGCACGCGCCGAATCCGCACTCGCGAGATCACCGCGAAGGGCTCGACCGTGTTGCCCGCGAAGAGGCCGTTCCTGTTGCAGGCGCGCCGCGCCACTTCGCGCGGCGCGATGACCCGTCAGACGACGATTGTCTCGGCCTGTACCGTCACCGTAATGTTGGCGTGGGCGTCGGTATGCAAGTCCACCACCAGCGGATGGTCGCCGATTTGCTTGAGCGGTCCGTTGGGCATCCGCACCGCGGACTTTTCCACCACGAAGCCCTGCGCCTTCAGCGCGTCGGCAATGTCGGCGTTGGTGACCGACCCGAACAGGCGGCCATCGACGCCGGCCTTCTGCTTGATCGGGATGGTCATGCCTTCCAGCTTGGCGGCCTGGGCTTGCGCCGCCTCGAGCTTGGCGCCGGCCGCCTTTTCCAGTTCCGCGCGCCGCGCCTCGATTGCCTTGATGTTGTCGGGGGTGGCGCGCTTGGCCTTGCCCTGCGGGATGAGGAAATTGCGGGCGTAGCCGTCCTTCACCTTCACGACATCGCCAAGGTTGCCGACGTTGCCCAGCTTCTCGAGCAGGATGATTTGCATGCTTGTCTCTCTTCCGTCGCGATCAGTGGAGGTCGGTGTAGGGCAGCAGCGCGAGGAAGCGGGCGCGCTTGATGGCCGTCGACAGCTGGCGCTGGTAGCGCGCCTTGGTTCCCGTGATGCGCGCCGGCATGATCTTGCCGTTCTCCTGGACGAAGTCCTTCAGGACGTCGATGTCCTTGTAGTCGATTTCCTTGACGCCTTCGGCGGTGAAGCGGCAGAACTTCTTGCGCTTGAAGAGGGCATTGCCGCGCTCGCGCTTCTTGCCATCCTTCTTCTTGCCAAATCTTCCTTGTGGGCGGGGCATTTCAGTATCCTAGAGTATGAAGTTCGATCAGTTCGGATCGATCAGTTCGAAAGCATGCACGTGGAGCGCAAGCGTCACGCCAGTGCGCCAGCGACGGGCGATGAAGCCCTTGCAGCGCAGGGCGCTCCCGAGTGCGACGGCGGCAAGGTCACGGGCCGGGTCGCCAAATGCCACGCCGGCGAGCTCACAGTCGACCGCCCGTTCGCTGCCCGCCTCGTGCTGCCGCGATGCGTGGCGCAGGACGAAGTCGAGAGCGGGAACGCCGGTCGGGGTGTAGCGCAGGTCGCCACGTTGTGTGAGCGTCGCATCGAGCAGCACCCGGTTCGCTTGCACCGCGAGGCCAGGATGGGCGCGAAATCAGCTCGCGGTCGGTGCGGTCGCTGTGGCCGGTGCTGCCGGCGCGGTGGTTGCAGCCGGCGCCGGGCGGTCGCCGCGGTCGCCGCGGTCGCCGCGGTCGCCGCGGTCGCCACGGTCGCCACGATCGCCGCGGTCACCACGCTCGCCGCGGTCACCACGCTCGCCATCGCGCGCAGAGCGAGGCTTTTCTTCCCGCATCATCGGCGACGGCGCCACGACCGCCTCGCGCATCGACACGATCAAGTGACGCAGCACGGCGTCATTGAACTTGAAGGCGTGCTCGAGCTCGGCAAGGGTCTCGTTGTCACACTCGATGTTCATGAGCACGTAGTGCGCTTTGTGGATCTTGGCAATGGGATAGGCGAGCTGGCGCCGGCCCCAGTCCTCGTGGCGGTGAATCTGTCCTTGCCGGGCGGTTACCAGTGCACGATAGCGCTCGACCATGCCCGGCACCTGCTCGCTCTGGTCCGGATGGACGATGAATACCACTTCGTAATGGCGCATGCAGGGCACTCCTTCTGGTCAGTTGGACGGCGGACGTGGGAGCCGATGCGGATCTGCATCGGCCACGGCGCGACACGGTCGCGCACCGAAATGCCGTCGAAGGCCTCTCCGTCTGCGGCGGATGAGGCAAGGGAACCGACGATTATAGCGGGTTTAATGCTTACGAACCAATGGCGAGGCGAGGAACCATGCCTGGCCATCCACCGCGGCGGCCCCGGCCGCGGGAGCCGGCGCCCCGCCCGCAGGTCGGGTCCGGCGAGCCCGCGTGCAGGCGCTACGGCACGAGACTGTTGGCGGTGCCACCCATTCCGGCGGGGCTGGCCGCTCCCAACCCGTCGCCCGCACCCGTCCCCGGGCCGAAGGCAGCCCGGGGATCGGTGGCAGCGATCGTAGCCGGCCGGGCCAGTTCCGCGAGCCGAATCTCACGCCGCCCCTTGGGAAGGTCGGCCAGGTTCTTGACGTCGGCGTAAAAGCGGGCGAGGTCGAAGCGATTGGCGGCGATCAGGGCGCTGAATTGCGGCACCAGGTCGGCGTACAGGCCAATGCCGGCGATGGCCGCGTTGTTCGCGTCGCGATGGAACCAGCGGTCGTAGGCAGCCAGACCGCCCCAGCCGGCCTTGGCGTGCTCGTACTGCAGGCGCATCTCTGCGAAGATCTCGGCCTTGCGGGCGCGCTTCTCCGCCGTTGGCAGCCTGCTGGCGTACAACTCTCGCAGGCGGTCGCGGGTGGCACTCACGATCGCGCGGAATTCCGTCTTCAGGCGGCGCGAGCGGTTGACATCCTCGGCGAGTTGCGCGGCGTCGGGCCGGCCCGCCTGGGCCTTCAACCAGCGCCGCATCCCCTCCTCTTCCACCGCCACCGCGAACGACTCGTTGAATGCCGTGTCGTCCTTGACGTACAAGACTTGATGGGCGAGCTCGTGGAACAGCAGCCGCGCGAGCTCGGTCTCGCGGTAGCGCATGAACGTCGAAAGCACGGGGTCGTCGAACCAACCCAGGGTCGAGTAGGCCGATACACCGCCCATGCTGACGTCGTCGCCCAGCGAGACGAGTCGCGCCGCCTCGAGTTTGGCCTGGTCCTCGCTGAAGTAGCCGCGGTAGGACACGCAACCCACGACCGCGAAGCACCACTGACGGGGGGTGAGCGACAGCTCGGGTGTCGCCACCACGTTCCACACCACGTAAGGCCGGCCGATCTCCGTATAACGCGTGTAACTCCGGTTGTCCGGCAGTCCGAGCTCCCGGGTCGCAAAGGCGCGGATCGCCTGCACCTGGAGCAAACGCTTCTTGAGTTGCGGGTCGTCGGTGGTCTCGAGCACCTCTGTGATCGGCCGTGCACCGGCGATGAGATTCATTTGGCCGGTCATGCCCTGCCAGTAGAAATCGATCGCGGAGCACCCCGCGACGGCGAGCGCCAGAGCAGCAGGCAACCAGGGACGCACGTTGAGTAATCTCATTTGAAGGCGTGGGCGGGAACCGGTTCGGGGTTGGGGGACTCTTCCGCGCGCGGCGCAATATAGGCGCCGAGCCGCGCGACGCCTTCCTCGAGCTTGTCACGCCCGATGGTATAGGCAAAACGCACATGGTCGTGGGCGCGATGACTGCCAAAGTCCATCCCCGGGGTGATCGCGACACCGGCGTGGGCAAGCACGTTGCGACAGAACGCTTCGCTGTCGGGCCCGAACTTCGAGCTGTCGGCGTAGACGAAAAACCCACCCGCGGGGGTGATCGGGATTCCGAACCCAAGCGCCCGCAGCGCCGGCACGAGAAGGTCGCGTCGGTCGCGAAACGCCGCGCGACGCGCCTCGAGCAGCGCGAGGGTCTCGGGCGTGAAGCACGCGAGCGCGGCATGCTGGGAAAGCGTCGGCGGTGAAATGTAGAGGTTCTGGGCGAGCTTCTCGAGATTGCGGACGTGCGCTTCGGGAGCCACGATCCATCCCAGGCGCCAGCCGGTCATGTTGAAGTACTTGGAGAAGCTCGAGACGATGAAGAGGTCCTCGATCTCGCCGGCCGTGGTCTCCAGGGCCGAGGCGATGCGCCCGGCACCATCGGTCTCATACGACAGGCCGAGATAGATCTCGTCGATGATGAGTGCCCCGCGCCGCCGCGCCACGACGGCAGCGATCCGGCGCATCTCGTCGGAAGGCACCGTGGTTCCGGTGGGATTCGAGGGCGAGGCGAGTAGCACGGCGCGCGTGCGTGGGGTCCAGTGCGCGTCGACGGCGGCCGCGGTCAGCTGGTACGACGTCGCCGGTCCCACCGGGATCGGACGGGGTCTCCCCTCCAGGATGCGCACGAAGTGCCGGTTGCATGGATACCCTGGATCGGCCAGCAGTACCTCGTCGTCGCGGTCCAGTATGAGACCCATGAGCAGCAGCAGCGCCGCCGAGGACCCGGCCGTCACGACCACCCGATCCGGTGCGACCGCGACCCCGAACTGAGCGCGGTAATGGCCCGCGATGGCCTCGCGCAGCGGCGGTATCCCCACCGCGGACGTGTAAAAGATACCGCCCCCTGCCAGCGCGCGCTGCCCTGCGGCGATCACCTGCGGCGGCGTGGGAAAATCGGGCTCTCCGATCTCCATGTGGATGACGGATCGTCCCGCTGCCTCGAGCGCCCGGGCGGCCGTTTGCACCTCCATCACGTGGAAGGGGGCGATGTCCCGGATTCGCGCGGCAATGTCGATGGCGATGGCGACTCCCTCTCTTGGCCTAGCGACGGCGGCTCCAAAAGGCGCTAACGTTCCCCCACATTTCCGCACATTTTGCGATTGAGATCAAATGCGCGATTGCATTGCTGACGAAAACACGCGAAGTCCCGACGGCCGGCACCGGATCGCGGGGGTCCGGAATCAGGCTATGCGAGAGCGACCACGGGCCCCCCGGGCCTCCCCGGCATGGGTGGCGTTGATCGTCGGTCTGGGGATGGGACCGGCCGATGCGGCGGTGCACAAATGCTCCGGAGTCGATGGCGCCCCGGTTTATCAGCAGACCCCCTGCGGGCCGGGCACCGAGTTGCGTAATTTCGACATGGACCCGCCGCCGCTGTCCGTGGTCCCGGGCATGTCGGCCGAAGCATCCCGATCGAGGACCACGACGGCGCCGGCCCGCCGAACCTCGCCGTTGCCGGCAGCGGTCACCGCCCGCCCATCCGCTGCGCGGGGCGGCCCGCGGCAGGTCCGGGCCGCGGCGGATGGCAGCATGCGTCGCCACGTCCACGGCGGCATGTCCGAAGCCGAGGTGCTGGCACGACTCGGCCGACCGGATGCCCGCAGCAGCGGCTCGCGGAAGGGCCGTATGAGCTGGACCTACCTGCCCGCACGCGGCGATCTTCAGACCGTCACGACCATTCACTTCGAGCGCGGTGTGGTGGCCGAAATCGATCGTCGCGTGATGCGTCCCTGACATCATGCGCGCCATCATCCAACGGGTGAGCCGGGCTGCGGTTGCGGTGGAAGGCCAGATCGTCGGCGCAATCGGCCCCGGACTGCTGGTGCTCGCCGCGGTGGCGCCCGATGACGGCCCCGACGACCGCGCCTGGCTGGCCAACAAGATCGTCAACCTGCGCGTGTGCGACGACGCGGAAAGCGTCATGAACTGCTCGGTCCGCGAGGTCGGTGGGAGCATCCTGGCGGTGAGCCAGTTCACCCTGTTCGCGTCGACGCGCAGGGGCAACCGTCCGTCATGGGCGGGCGCGGCACCGCCGCACATCGCCGCGCCGGCGTTCGCCGATTTCGTTGCGCGCCTGGCCTTCGCACTGGGGCGGAGCGTGCCCACCGGCGTCTTCGGCGCCAACATGGGGGTCGAGTCGATCAACGACGGACCGGTCACGATCTGGATGGACTCGCGTATCCGGGAATGATGCCGCGGGAGCGTCGCAGGCCTGCCCTCGTGCAGCGCGCCGCATCAACCGCGGCCACCGTCCACGCTGTAACGTCCCGGACCGAACGCCATCAGGATCAACATGCCTCCGAAGATGGACATGTTCTTCATAAAGTTGATCTGTTGCATCATGACCTGCTCGGCAGGTACCGACCAGAAATTGTGGAAGAGCAGCGTCGTCGGAATGAGCCACAGCGCAATCAGCAGCGCGGCGATCCGGGCCTTGAATCCGACCACGATCGCAACTCCCAGCGCGAATTCGATGAAGATGGTCACCGCCGTGAGTACTTCCGGCAACGGCAGTCCCTTGCTGGCGATATAGGCCGCCGTGCCGCTGAATCCGCTGATCTTGCCGAAGCCCGACCATACGAAGATGGCGGCCAGCGCGATGCGACCGAGTAGAGCCAGAGTGTCTTCGGAGCGATTCATGGTGATTCCTTGGCGGTGGTTTCAGGGAAGATCGAACAGCAGCACCTCGGCGCCCACGGCGCGATCGATGCGGATGGCGCTCTGGCCGGTGATCTTCACCGCATCACCGGTCGCGAGCGGCAAATCGTTGACATGGAGGGCTCCCCGGGCGACGTGCACGTACGCACGACGCCCTGGTGGCAGTGTGTACTCGACGGCATCGGTACCGTCGAGCAGGGCGGCATGGATGCGAGCGTCCTGGTTGAGCTGTACCGCGCCGTCGCCGCCGTCCGGAGACGCGATGACACGCAGGGTGTTGCGCCTGGCCGCCGCGGTGACGTGCTGCTGCTCGTAGCCCGGTTCAGCGTCCCGCACGGCGGGTTCGATCCAGATCTGCAGGAAATGCACCGGCTCGATATGTGACGGATTGTATTCGCTGTGCTGCACGCCAGTTCCCGCGCTCATCCGCTGCACGTCGCCGGGAACGATGACCGAGCCGTTACCCAGGCTGTCGCGATGCTCGAGCGCCCCCGCAAGCACATAGCTCACGATTTCCATGTCGCGGTGGCCGTGGGTGCCAAAACCCTTCCCCGGCTGGACGCGATCCTCGTTGATCACCCGCAGCGGACCGAAGCCCATGTGCGCGGGGTCGTGGTACTCGCCAAAGGAAAAGCTATGCCGCGAATCCAGCCAGCCGTGCCGGGCGTGGCCGCGATCGCCGGCCTTGCGGATTTCCATCATCGCCATCGCTCCTTCGAAAGTGGACTTGCCGGACCGCGCCGCCATGCCCAGGGGGGGCTTACCAGAGGATGGTCATGCCAGCGAGCACGATTGACTGCGCGGACCCTGCGCCGAGGCGCTGCTCCAATCCAGCGTCGAGCCTGATGGCAGGCGTGACATCGACAATGGCACCGAACCGGCTCGACAACGGCCAACCGCGCCTGGCGCGATCCGCTTCGGCACTGGCGATGAGCTCGACGCTGATATGCAGAACCTCGCGAGGCGACCACACGAGCGCCGTCGACGCGAAGGCCTGATGGCGACGTGTGTCCGACCCCGGCCGCACCCGCAGGACGCCAACGTTGCCGTGCAAAGCCCAGGGACCGTGATCCATGCTGCCGATGAGCACGAGCCGGGTCGCCGCTCCGCCACCACCGAGACCGCGTCCTGCGTCGCCGGTCGGCAGCAGGAGGTCCGCTCGGAGGGCAACGCTTCCGGCGTCGGCTTCGCTGAAACGCCACTTGAAACCGATGTCGGTATCGCCGGCGCCGCGGGTGCGGGCGGGGGTTGTTTCCCCGACCCGCGATACGTCCAGGACCACCGGGCGCACCAGGACATCGAACGCCGCGGTGACGCCATACGTGGCCTGCAAGCCGAGCTCGACAAGCCGCGCCGCCTCGGTGCGGACACGCTGCGCGCCGATCTCGACTTCGACATGTCCCCTTCCCTGCGTGCCGGTGTCTTCGGTCGCGAGCGGATGTGCCGCCCACACCGGGCCGGCGACCGCGACCAGGAAGCCGCAACCCAACACCAGCCCAGGGAGGCGACGGAGCATCGACCGCGCGTTTGGATGCCGGTCCGGCGGCGTCTGCGAAGCCATGGTGGGCGAGCATAGCAAAGCGCACGCGCGACCCGCGCCAGGGCGGGTTCGACAGACGGCATGTCACCCCGTTGCCGCGCGACCACCCACGCCGCGATTCTTGCGGTTCGCCACGGTCCATCCGACCGGCGAGGAAGGTTGCCAGCATGGTCACGTCGAGCCAAGTCGCCCGACGCCCATGTTGCGAATGCGGCCGAGTGCGGCAGAAAGTCCTGCCTTTGCCAGCTTCCCAAAACGGCAAGGCTAGCGAAGTGCCTTCGCCGCAGCCGGAGGCGCCTTCGCGTCAGCGCGGACCGCGTGTCCGCGCTGAGATGACAGCCAGCAGCGCAACCCGGGCAATCGCGAACATGCGCTAGGGTAATCGACG
>JBDTWB010000007.1:0-44301 GCA_040006895.1 Casimicrobiaceae bacterium
CTACCGACCTGCGTAGCGATCGGGCGACAGCAATGCCATCGCGAACGGCGGCGATTCGCCGGCGAGGACCTGGGCGACGACCCTGCCCGTGATCGGCCCCAGGCTTACGCCCATCATGGCGTGGCCGGTGGCGATCGCGAGATTGCCGCAGGCGGCGGTGCGGCCGATATAGGGCATGCCGTCCGGGGAGCACGGTCGCAACCCGCGCCAGGGCACCACGTCGTCGAAATCCGCGAGTTCGAATTCCGGGTAGTACTGCGTGGCTGCCTTGGCAATGCTACGCACGCGGAGCGCATTGATGCTGTCGTCCAGACCCGCGATCTCCATCGTCCCGGCAAAACGCAACGCGCCGGCAATGGGCGTGACGGCCACCCGCGCCTCGGTCAGGATGGCGCAGCGTTGGGGCAGTTGCCGCGGCCGGGGGAGGGTCAGGCTGTACCCCTTGCCGGCCTGGATCGGCAGGGCCAGGCCGACGGACCTCGCGAGTTGCGGCGACCACGACCCACCGCAGAGCACGAATTCGTCACCGTCGATCGCGCCTTGATCGCGCGTGGTCAGTGCGCGGATCGTCTGGCCTTCCAGGTGCCAGCCGGTGACCTCGGTGTTCCAGGCGAACGTGGCGCCGGCCGCGCTGATCTCGTCCTGCAGCAGGCGCATGAAACGATCGGGTGCGAGGTGACCATCGTCGGGAAAGAGCACGGCACCGGCGACCGCCATGCGCACGCCGGGCTCGAGGGCCGCGACCTGCGCAGCGTCGAGCACCTCGGCGGTGATGCCGAGGGATCGCGCCAGCTCGGCGGTTTGTGCCTCCTCGTCGAGCCCATGCGCGGTCTGGCACAGCATGAGCGAGCCGTGCCGTACCAGACCGAAATCGCTTCCCGGCAATGCCGCCAGTTCCTGGAAGCATGCCCGGCTCGCGAAGCTCAGGTCGCGCAGCAGCGGGGCCGCGCGGCGGACGTGCGCCGGCGTTGCCGCGCGCCAGAACTTGATGCCCCAATCGAGCAGATCCCGCGACGGACGCGGTTTCACGTAGAAGGGCGATGCCGGATTCCACATCCACCTGAGACCCAGCGCGACCATGCCGGGCGCTGCCAGGGGCACGAAATGGCTCGGCACGATCATTCCGGCGTTCTGGAACGAGCAGCCGTCGCGTAGCGGTGGGTTGCGGTCGACCACGGTGACGCGCCAGCCGCGCTGGACGCAGTAGTACGCCGTCGACAGCCCGATGACGCCGCCGCCGACGATGACGACATGCTTCGCCACGCTAGCGGATACCGTGCGCGAAAGGGTCGCGCTCGTCCAGGATCAACCGGGCCTCGGCGGTCACGAAGGCCCTGCCGGTCACGACGGGCGCGATGCGCGCGGCGGCCCGATCCTGCCAACGATACGTCCCGGTGAAGGTGCTGCCGATGAGGCTCTCCTGGTGCCACGGCTCGCCTTCGGCCAGCTTGCCGTCGGCGGCGAGACAGGCGAGCTTGGCGCTCGTGCCCGTGCCGCACGGCGAGCGGTCGTAGGCCTTGCCGGGACAGAGCACGAAGTTGCGGGCGTCGGCCCCGGGCGTCATGGCGGGGCTGAAGAGCTCGACGTGGTCCACGTCGGGAAAACCCTGGGTGTTGAGCGCGGCGCGCACCCGCACGCAGTAGTCGGTGAGCACGTCCACGTGTTCCCGGGCGATATCCCGGCCGTGCCCGCCGACCAGGAAGAACCAGTTGCCGCCCCAGGCGACGTCGCCCGTGACGGTTCCCAGCCCGGGGACCTGCACGCCCACGGCCTTGGCTTCGCGCCAGCTCACCACGTTCGCGACCGACACGTCGCCGTCCGGATGGAGCGTCGCGGTCACGGCGCCGACCGGCGTATCGATCGCGTGCTCGCCCGGACCGATGCGGCCCAGGTACGCGAGCGTCGTCACGAGCCCGATCGTGCCGTGACCGCACATGCCGAGATAGCCGACGTTGTTGAAGAAGATGACGCCGGTGGCGCAGCGTGGGTCCTCGGGTGGCACCAGCAATGCGCCTACCACGACGTCGGAGCCGCGCGGCTCCGTGGCGATGGCCGAGCGCAGATGGTCGAACTCGCGGCGGAACCGCTCGCGGCGCCCGGCCAGAGGTCCATCGCCGAGATCGGGTCCACCCGCGATCACGACGCGCGTCGGCTCGCCGCCAGTGTGGGAATCGATGACTTCGATGGAGCGCGCGACCATGGGTTGCTCGTCCGGCCAGTCGGCGCGGACCGTGGTTTCAGGATGTGTGCATCGGCCAGGTATCGGACAGCCGGTAGCCGCCGGGCCAGGGGTCGTCCGGGTCGAGCATGTGCTGGTGCGTTCCGGTGATCCAGGCGCGGCCCGACAAAGACGGCACGATGCCCGCCTTCGGCCCGACCGCCACTTCCGCTTCGATGCGACAGTGAAACTCCGAATCGATGAGGGAGCGGCCGATGAAGCGGTCGCCCGTCTTCAGCACACCCCTGGCATGCAGGACGGCGAGCCGTGCCGAGCAGCCCGTGCCGCAGGGGGAACGGTCGATCTTGCCCGGACGGATGGCCACGGCATTCTTGCCCACCGCTACGCCGTCGACGGACTCGAGCGGCGCCGCGAACTGGCAGAACGAGATATGGCTCCAGTCCGGCAGAACCGGGTGCCGGAAGCCAAGTTGTTCGTCGGCCGCCCGCGTGATCCTCAATCCGGTCTGCGCGAGCTCCCGCGCCTCGTCGGCCGCGAGGGTGAAGCCCAGGGCGTGTGCATCGACCAGCACGAAGCTGTCCCCACCGTAAGCGGTATCGACGGTGAGCGTGCCGAGTCCGGCGACTTCCAGCTTGGCATCGAGGCGGTCGGCAAACGAAGGCACGTTGCGGACGGTGATGCGCTCGGCCTTGCCGTGGCGGCACGCCGCCGTGATCTCGACGATACCGCCGGGGGCCTCGAGGGCAAAGCGCGTCTCCGGTTCGACCATCGGCACGATGCCGGTGTCGAGCAGCACCGTCGCGACGCAGATCGAGTTCGAGCCCGACATCGGCGGGGTGTCCGCCGGCTCCATGACGATCCAGCCCATCGTGGCGCGGGGATCCTTGGCCGGCACGAGCAGGTTGACGTGGCGGAACACCCCGCCGCGCGGCTCGTTCAGCACGAAGTTGCGCAGGGTCTCGTCCGCAGCAATGAAGCGCGACTGTAGCCAGAGCGTGTCGCCGGGGGGCGGCGCGACACCGCCGACGATGACATCGCCGACTTCGCCCTCGGCGTGGCAGCTCACGACATGGACGATCGTGGACGAACGCATCTGCGCAGGCTGCCGGAAACCTAGCGGCCGCCGGCGACCAGCACCGGGTCGCCGAGCGCGTCGAAGCGCGGTGTAATGCCGAGCCCCGGCCGGTCCGCGGCAGTCATCCGGCCGTCGACGCGCCGGGGCGCGCCGTCGGCAATGGTTACCGTGCCGTAGCTGTTGAAGTCGGTCGCAGAAAAGCAGAATTCGGCGGGGGTCGAACGTGCCAGGTGGGCGATTGTCGCCGTGACGATGTCGCCACCCCATGTGTCCTCGATGGTCATTGGAATACCGGCGGCGACGCAGAGATCGCGCATCAGCCGGGCCTTGGTAAGACCCCCGACCTTGGAGATCTTGAGATTGATCACGTCCATCGCATGGTCGGCGAGGCCGCGCACCAGCACGTCGGTGCCGGTGATCACTTCGTCGAGCACGAACGGCAAACCGGTCCGGCGCCGGACCGACAGGCATTCCTCGTACGTCGGGCAGGGTTGCTCAATGTACACGTCGACGTCGCGGACGGCCGCGACAACGCGGGCGGCCTCGTGCATCGTCCAGCCGGTGTTGGCGTCGGCGACCAGGACATCGCCGGGCTCGAGGATCTTCCGACAGGCGTGGATGCGGGCGATGTCGTCGTTGGCGTCGGCGCCGACCTTGAGTTGGAACTTGCGATAGCCGTCGTTCCGGTAGCCCGCGATATTGCGGGCCATCTCGTCCGGCGGCAGCTGCGAGATCGCTCGATAGAGCACCACGTCGGCCTGCTCGCTGCCGCCGAGGAGCTGGTACACCGGCAAGCCCGCGACCTTGCCGAGGATGTCCCAGCAGGCGACGTCGACCGGTGACTTCACGTAGGCATGGCCGCGCAGGACGGCATCCATATGCCGGTTGAGCACGCCGAGCTCGCGTGGATCCAGGCCGATGAGCTTGGGCGCGATCTCGGCGAGACCCGCGCGCACGCCGGCGGCATACGCCGGAAGGTAGGCGGACCCCAGCGGACAGCACTCGGCATAGCCCGTGATCCCGGCGTCGGTCTCGACCGCGACGACCGTGGCGTCGAACACGTCGACATAGTTGCCGTTCGACCAGCTGTAGCGGCCTTCCTTCAGTGGCAGGTCGACCTGCCATGCCTTGATGGCGGTGATTTTCATATCAACCTTGCTTTGCGGTGTTCGACAACACCGATTTCATGAATTCCATGGTCGCGGACTCGTGCGGATTGTCGATGACCTGCTCCGGCGGCCCGATCTCGCAGATCAGGCCGTCCTTGAAAAAAGCGACCCGGTCGGATACCTCGCGGGCGAACGAGATCTCGTGGGTCACGACGATCATGGTCATCCCTTCGCTGGACAGCATCCGCAACGTGTCGAGCACCTCGCCGACCAGTTGCGGATCGAGCGCCGAGGTGACCTCGTCGAGCAGCATGTAGTCCGGCGACATGGCGAGCGCCCGCGCGATCGCCACCCGCTGCTGCTGGCCGCCGGAAAGCTTGGCGGGGTAGACATCCAGCTTTTCCGAGAGGCCGACGTGGGTCAGCTGCTGCACGGCGATGTCGCGCGCTTCCTTGCGGCCTTTGCCGAGCACCTTGCGCGGCGCCAGGGTCACGTTCTCCAGCACGGTCAGGTGCGGAAAGGCATTCAGTTGCTGGAAGACGATGCCGATCTTCTGCCGCAGCTTGTTCAAATCGGTCGACCGCGCATGCACCTCGGTGCCGTCGACCAGGATGCGGCCGCCCTGGATCGACTCGAGTCCGTTCACGCACATCAGCAGGGTCGACTTGCCCGACCCGGAGCCCCCGATGACCGACACGACTTCGCCCTTGCCGACGGTCATCGAGACGCCCTTCAGGACCTCGAGCGGTCCGAACGACTT
Organism: Casimicrobiaceae bacterium; assembly: GCA_040006895.1. Taxonomy (GTDB): domain Bacteria; phylum Pseudomonadota; class Gammaproteobacteria; order Burkholderiales; family Casimicrobiaceae; genus CAIWHR01. The sequence goes on from JBDTWB010000007.1 coordinate 5,124, forward strand.
GCGGACGTTCTCGATCTCAATCAAGGTCCCTCCACTTCGCCTCGAGGCGAGCGCCGATGCGGGAGATGGGGTAGCTCAGCAGAAAGTAGATGAGCCCGCAGACCGACAGTACCAGCATCGGTTCCTGGATGCGGGTGATGATCACCTGCGAGGTGCGCAGGAGCTCGATGACACCGATCCACCAGACGAGCGCCGAATCCTTCATCACGCCGAGGGTCAGGCCGATCCACGACGGCAGCGAGACCCGCAGGGCGATGGGAAACACGATCGCCCGGAGGTCCTGCCAGTAGGTCAGCCCGAGGGAGCGTGCGGCACGACGCGTGGTCTGCGGCACCGCCTGCACCCCGGCGCGGACGATCTCCGAGCAATAGGAGGCGGTGTAGAAGGCCAGGACCACGCAGCTCACCACGAAGGCCGACGCATCGATGCCGACGATCGACTTGAACGAGTTGATCACCACCAGCTGGATCAGCAGCGGGACCGAGCGGAAGACGTCGAGGAGGGCGCCCAACGGCCAGTTGATCCACCAGGGTGCAGCCGCGCGTACCAGGCCGAATATCATGCCCATGAGCGTGCCGCCGAGCACGGCCCAGAACGTGATGGTCAGGGTGACGCCCGCGCCCTTGAGCATCAGCACCAGTTCCTGCAGGCCGAAATCGGAATGCACGGCGTCCTCGCTCAGTACCGGAACAGCCGCGCCGCGATGGCCCGGGCAGAGAGCGTGACGATTTTGGTGATCACGTAGTAGATCGCGGCTGCCAGGGCAAAGTATTCGAAGGTCCGGAAGGTGCGGACATTGAGCTCCTGGGTCACGCCTGCGAGATCGGTGTTGACGCCGACGATCACCCCCAGCGAGGTCATCAGGATGGCCCAGACCATCTGGTTCATCATCGGATGAAAGACCGTGCGGAAGAGTTGCGGCAGCACGATGAGGCGGAAGGCGGTTGGCGCGCTCATGCCGAGCGAGCGGGCGGCGCGCATCTGGGTTGGCGGCACCGCGCGCAACCCGCCGCGGAAGGTTTCGGCGAGATACCCGGCGTTGTTGAATGAGATGCCGATCAGGAGCGCCGGAAACGAATCGACGAAGATCCCGAGCGAGCCGAGCCCGAAGTAGGCCATGTAGATCTGGAACAGGGCGGGGGTGTTGCGCGCGCCCTCGACCCACACGGTCGAAAGGCCGTAGAAGAGCTTGTTCCTGGAGTTGCGGCCGAGGGCGAGCAGGACGCCGAAGGCGATGCCGATCACCATCGAGAGGACGGCGACCTCGATGGTGACCAGTGCGCCCTGGAGCAACTGCGGCAAGGCGTTGAAGGCCTGGTACCAGTGGAACGTGTAGTTCATGGCACTCCCGTCAGGGCGGTGCCGGCGATCGCCCTGCTGCCGGCGCTACCGCGGCGCCCCGCGACCGCTCAACGATACACGCCCTTGACGGTGAGTTCGGGCAGGACACCGCCGACCCACTTGGCGTAGAGCTCCTGGGCGCGACCCGTGCGGATCTGCTGGTTCACGAACAGGTTGAGGTAGTTGAGCAGCCCGTATTCCTGCCGCAGCGCGATGAGGCCGACATAGTCGATGTCGTAGGGCGCGTCCTTGCCGACCTCGAGATCCTTGAACTTGCCGCCTTTCACGGTCGCCGCCGCTACCGTGGAGGTCACCACGGTCGCCTCGATCTGCCCCTGTGCGAGCGCCAGGAACACGTCGGCCTGGGTCTGGTAGGCGCGGAAGGATCCCTTCGGGTCGTTCCACTTCTTGACGTCCTTTTCGAGCGCGATGGCTTCGAACGTTCCCGAAACCGAGCCGGTCTTGCGGCCCTTGAGACTCGGGTAGGCGCTTATGCCGATACCCTTCTTGGTCAGGACGACCATTTTGAACGCGAAGTAGGGAATCGAGAACCCGATGGTCTGCGCCCGCTTGAGGGTGTCAGAGGTCGAGGCCACTCCGATGTCGGCGCGGCCCGAAATGAGCGCGGGGATGCGGTCCGGGAACGGCGTCTCGACGTACTCGGGCTTCACGCCAAGCGCGGTGGCGAGGTCGTTGCAGGTGTCGACGTCGTAGCCGATCGGCGTGTTGCTCGCGTCACGCGATCCCATCGGCGGGAAGTCCAGCACGACCGCGCAGCGCAGCTTGCCCGAGGCGATGATGTCATCGAGCTTATCGGCTTGCGCCGGCAGGGTTATTACCAGGCCCACGAGCATGGCGAAAACGATTCCGGAACGGTTGGTCATTGTCGAACTCCCTCTAGAAGGTTACGGACCATGGAAGACGAGCAGGCGCGGGGCGCCCCGTCCCAGCGTCGGCCATTGGTCGCCGCTGGCAGGGGTCGCGTTCGAACAGTATATATTATACAATCCAAAATCAAGACCTGTTTTTTGGTCTGTCAAAGGAGCCCGCCATGCCGCAGCGCATCTCATGGGAAGGAGTGTTTCCCGCCGTCACCACGCAGTTTCGCGACGACTTTTCGCTCGACATCGCCGCCACCGCCCGGGTCATGGAGGGCTTGATCAGCGACGGCGTGTCGGGACTGATCGTCTGCGGCACGGTCGGCGAGAACTGTTCGCTCTCCAAGTCGGAGAAGGTCGCCGTGATGGAAGCGGGCAAGTCCGTGGCGCGTGGTCGCGTGCCGGTGATCAGCGGCGTCGCCGAGTTCACGTCTGCGTTCGCGGTGGACATGGCCAAGGAAGCGGCCCGGATCGGGCTCGACGGGGTGATGGTGATGCCGGCCCTGGTCTATTCGTCGAAGCCGCACGAGACCGCTGCCCATTTCCGCACTGTCGCCAAGGCAACCGACCTGCCGGTGATGGTCTATAACAATCCGCCAATCTACAAGAACGACGTCACGCCCGAGATCCTCGCGTCCCTCGCCGATTGCGACACCATCGTCTGCTTCAAGGAGTCGTCCGGCGATACGCGGCGCTTCACCGACCTCCACAACATGGTGGGTGACCGCTTCGTGCTGTTCGCCGGGCTCGACGACGTGGTGGTCGAAAGCATCCTGGTGGGCGCCGTAGGCTGGGTCTCCGGCCTGTCGAACGCCTTCCCTCGCGAGGGCGAAACACTTTTTCGGCTCACCCGGGCTGGTCGATACGACGAGGCCATGAACATCTATCGCTGGTTCATGCCGCTGCTACATCTCGACGCCCGACCCGACCTCGTGCAGTGCATCAAGCTGTGCGAGCACATCATGGGCCGTGGCACCCACCTGACACGTCCGCCGCGTCTCGCGCTGGACGCCGGCGAGCGCGAGGCCATCGAGACGATGATGCGCGAAGCGCTGGCCAACCGCCCGAAATTGCCTGACGTCGGGCTCAAGGCGGCTGCGTGATCGCGGATGGTCGGGTGTTGCGACGATTCCGCACCGCGGCTGCGGCCGCGTCCGGTCGCTGACGGTTCTTTCCGGGGCTTGGCGATGTCCACGACCCCACGCGGCGATCGGGCCCCGCTCGGTCATCGCACGATGGCATTGGCTGCGGCCGACGAGTTGCGCCGGCGCATCCTGAGCGGCGAGCTTCCAGAGGGACTTCAGCTCAAGCAGGATGCACTCGCGAAGGATTTCGGCATGAGCCGGATTCCGATCCGCGAGGCGCTGGTGCAGCTCGAGAGCGAGGGCTTCGTCAAGATCCTCGCCCATCGCGGCGCCCAGGTCTCAGTGCTGTCGCACCAGGAGATCAGCGAGCTCTTCGGACTGCGCGCGTTGCTCGAGCCGCGCCTGCTGCGCCTGTCCGCCCCGCGCCTGGGCGCCGAGGACTATGCGGCGATCGATCGGATCAATGCCGAATACCGCGCCGAGATCGAGGCGATGAATCCCGGGCGCTGGGGGGAGCTCAACACCCGGCTGCATCTCACCTTGATGGCCCGGGCGGAGCAACCCCGTACCCTGGCCATTGTCACTGCGCTGCTCCAGAACACCGATCGGTATACCCGCATGCAGTTGTCGCTCACCGGCAGCGGTCGGGCGCGGGCGGAGAAGGAGCACTCGTCGATCGTGAGGCTGTGTCGTTCGGGCGACGTCGCGGGGGCAAGCAAGCTGCTGACCGCGCATATCCTGCATGCCGAGGAAATGCTCGTCGCCTTCATCAAGGCCCGGGCCCCCGGGGCCGTCGCAGACGCGGGCAGATGAGCCGGCTGTAGCGGCAGACGTCCATCGGCTGACCCGCACACGTGGCACGGACCTGGCCTCGCTCGACCGGAGCTCCCGGTGCCCCATTCAGTCCGCCCGCTCCCGAGCGGGTATGCGACCCTCTTCGACGCCGTGGCACGCGACCAGCGCCCCACCCGATGCAAGCAGCGCGGGTTGCTCGGCCCGGCAACGGGCGTTTGCGTATGGGCAGCGTGGATGGAACGCGCACCCGGACGGCGGATCGATGGGACTCGGCACCTCGCCGCCTACCGGCGTGCGGGGCCGACCGGCGAGCTCCAGGTCCGGAATGGTATCGAGCAGCAGGCGGGTGTACGGATGCAGCGGGCGGGAGAAGAGCGTTTCCGCGTCGGCGATCTCCGCGAGCCGGCCGAGATACATCACCCCGACCTGATCGGACATGTGCCGCACCACCGCAAGATTGTGGGAAATGAACAGGTACGTGAGGCCGAGGCGCGTCTGCAGATCCTTCATGAGATTGAGGATCTGCGCCTGCACCGATACATCGAGCGCGGAGGTCGGCTCGTCGCACACCAGGAACTCGGGCGAGCTCGCGAGCGCCCGCGCGATCGAGACGCGCTGGCGCTGGCCACCGGAGAACTCGTGCGGATACTTGGCGCCGTCCACGGGCGACAGGCCGACCTGGGTCAGGAGCTCGTCGATGCGGGTACGGATCGCGGCCGAGCCCTGCAGCAGTCCTGTGACACGGATCGGCTCCGCGACGATGTCGAATACCCGCCAGCGCGGATTCAGGCTCGCGTACGGGTCCTGGAAGATGATCTGGATCCGGCCGTGCAGCGACTTCATCGCGCGGCGGCTTTGCACGGTCGAGACGTCGTGCCCTTCGAACTCGATGGTGCCGCGGGTGGGCTGGTAGAGCCCGACGACGAGCCGCGCCACGGTCGACTTGCCGCAGCCCGACTCGCCGACCAGGCTCAGCGTCTGGCCGCGGGCGATGTCGAAGGCGACGCCATCGACCGCCCGCACCGTGCGTCGCGGCTCGCCCGCGAGCACCCGGTTGAGCCAGGGCGGCGACGCATCGAAATGGCGGGTCAGGCCCCGCACACGCAGGAGCGGGGCGTCGCGCGTGAGGTCCGCGTCGGGGGCGGGGTCGGGGGCGTGGCCGCGGTGCTCGGCCACGTCAGCGACCCTGCACGACGGTGGCGGCGCTCGGAGCGTAGAGCCAGCAGGCCGTGCTCGAGGGCCCGTCGTCGATCAACTCGGGACGCTCGACCCGGCATCGGTCGAACGCCTTCGCGCAGCGGGGATTGAACGGGCAGCCAGGCGGAATCTGGGTAAGACGCGGCATGCTGCCGTCGATCTGCTGCAATCGCTCGCCCTTGTGTCGCACCGATGGAATCGATCGCATGAGACCGACCGTGTACGGGTGGCGCGGGTGCTGCAGGATCTCGCGCAACGGGCCGATCTCCACCAGCCGGCCCGCGTACATCACGCCGACGCGATCCGCGGTCTCGGCGATCACCCCCATGTCGTGGGTGATCAGCATCACCGCCGCACCGTGCTCGCGACAGAGTTTCTGGATGAGGGCGATGATTTGCGCCTGGATCGACACGTCGAGGGCGGTGGTGGGCTCGTCGGCGATCACCAGACGCGGATTGGCGCACAGCGCCAGGGCGATCACCACCCGCTGGCGCATGCCGCCGGAGAACTGGTGGGGATAGTTGTCGACCCGCTGCTCGGGCGCCGGGATGCCCACTTCGAGCAGCAGTTCAACGGCGCGCTCGCGTGCCAGCCTGGCGGAAAGATCGGTGTGGGTCTGGATGGTTTCGACGAGCTGCGCGCCGATGGTGTAGAGCGGATTCAGACTGGTCAGCGGATCCTGGAATATCGTGCCGATGCGCCGACCACGCACGCGGCGCATCGCATCCGGTGGCAGGTTGTCGATACGCTCGCCTTCCAGGGAGATCCGGCCTGCCGCGACCCGGCCCGGCGGTTCGAGCAGGCCGATGATGGCAGCACCTGCGATGGACTTGCCTGCGCCTGACTCGCCCACGATCCCCAGCACCTCGCCGGCGCCGATCTCGAACGAGATATCGTCGACCGGCACGAGCGTTCCGCGTCGGGTCGGGATCTCTACCCGGAGGTGCTCGACCCGCAGCAGGGGCGTTGCCCGGGCGTCCGCAGCCATCAGCGCAGCCGCGGATTGAGTGCGTCGCGCAGCCAGTCGCCCAGCACGTTCACCGCGAGCACGAGCAAGACGAGCAGCAATCCCGGGAAGATCGTGATCCACCACTCGCCCGAGAACAGATATTCGTTGCCGACGCGAATGAGGGTGCCCAGCGAAGGCGTGGTCGGTGGCACGCCGACACCGAGGAAGGACAGGGTCGCTTCGGTGAGGATCGCGACGCCGAGGGTGATGGTGGCGATGACCAGCACGGGGCCCATGACATTGGGCAGGACGTGGCGCAGCATGATCGCCAGGGGATGGCGTCCCGTCACCCGCGCGGCGAGCACGTAATCCTTGTTCCGTTCGACCAGCGTCGAGCCACGTACGGTCCGGGCGAAATGCACCCAGTACGAGAGGCCGATCGCCAGAATCAGCACGTACTCCGCGACCTGATCCTGCAGCATGGGCGGCACGACGCCGCGCATCACCCCATCGAGCAGCAGCGCGACCAGGATGGCCGGAAAGCTGAGCTGCACTTCCGCGACGCGCATCAGTACCGCGTCCAGAACGCCACCGACATAGCCCGACAGCAGGCCGAGTGCCACGCCGAGCACCGCAGCCAGCAGGGTGGACAGGAACCCGACCGCAAGCGAAAGCCGTGACCCGTGGAGCATCGCCGATAGCATGTCGCGGCCGAGATTATCGGTGCCCAGGGGGAAGCTCCAGCTCCCGCCGTCCACCCAGGCGGGCGGCGTGCGCGCGTCCAGGACGCTGATCGTGGCGAGGTCGAACGGGTTGTGCGGGGCGACCCACGGGGCGAATACCGCCCCGAACAGCACCAGCGCCGTCACCACCGCGGCGACGATGGTGAGCGGCGAGCGCCGGAAGCTATAGGCGATGTCGCCGTCCCAGGCGCGAGCGATCGTGGCGTGCCAGGGCCCGGCGACGGGCGGTGTGGCGGGGACGATGGGCGTGTCAGGCATGGGCGCCGGCGAGGGCGGTGCGTTCGATGCGCAGGCGCGGGTCGATCGCGTAATAGAGGAGATCGACGATCAGGTTGATGATCACGAACATCAGCGCAACCAGCATGAGATAGGCCGCCATGACCGGGATGTCCACGAAGGCCACGGCCTGGATGAACAGCAGTCCCATGCCTGGCCACTGGAAAACCTGCTCGGTGATGATCGCGAAGGCGATGATCGAGCCGAGCTGGATGCCGGTGATGGTGATCACCGGGATGAGAGTGTTCTTGAGCGCATGGCCGAAGTTCACCGCGCGATCGGAGAGCCCCCTGGCCCGGGCGAACTTGATGTAATCGGTGCGCAGAACCTCGAGCATCTCGGCGCGGACCAGACGAATGATGAGGGTCATCTGGAAAAAGCCGAGGGTGATCGCGGGCAGGATCAGCGCCAGGAGCCCGGACGTGGTCAGAAATCCCGTTGACCACCACCCGAGTTGCACGACATCGCCACGCCCGAACCCCGGCAGCCACCCCAGCAACACCGAGAACACCAGGATCAGCAGGATGCCGATCAGAAAGGTCGGTAGCGACACCCCGATCAGCGACAGGGCGAGCACCGCCTTGCTGGTCCAGCGGTGGCGGTTGAGACCGGTGTATACGCCGAGTGGCACACCGACGACGAGGGCGAACATCGCCGCCGTGAAGGAAAGCTCGAGGGTCGCCGGGAGGCGCTCGGCGATGAGGACGGAGACCTTGCGACCCTGGCGATAGGAAATGCCGAACTCGCCGCGCGCGGCATTGCCGAGGAAGCGGCCGAACTGGACGATGAACGGATCGTCGAGACCGAGGCTCTTGCGCAACTCCTGGCGATCGCGATCGCCGGTGTCCTGGCCCACCATGTTGTTGATGGGATCGCCGACGTAGCGGAAGAGACCGAACGCGATCAGGCCGACCGCCAGCATCACGGTAACCGACTGCAACAGGCGGCGGAGGACGAAGACGATCACGTCCGTCTCGTCCGATCCGCCGCGTAACCCGGAACCGCCGCTTCCAGCGGGTGGATTACTTGACCTTCACCCAACTCCATACGAACACGTTGTCCGCCAATTGGACCAGGCTCACGTTGTCCTTCACGCCCCAGGCCAGGGCCTGCTGGTGCAGCGGGATGTGACCCACCTCGTCGGCGTGCACCTTGAACGCCTCGCTGATCTGCGACTGCCGCTTCGCCGGATCGACCTCGCTCTGGATCAGCAGGGTGAGCTCGTCGAGCCGCTTGTTGGAGTACTTGCCGAGGTTGAACTTCCCCTGGCCGGCATCGTTGGGGGTCGCCATCAGGCTCGACAGCGGGTTCCACGCATCGTACGTGTCGGGCGTCCATCCCAGGAGATAGAGGCTCGTGTTGCGGGCGAGGATCTTGGCGAAGTACTTGCTCTTGGTCTCGGCGAGGAGGTTCACCTTCACGCCGATGCGCGCCAGCATCGCGGCGACCGCCTGGCAGATCTGCTCGTCGTTGACATAGCGGTCATTGGGGCAGTTCATCCCCACCGTGAATCCATTGGGATAGCCGGCCTCGGCGAGCAGCTTCTTGGCGGCGGCGGTGTCGTACGGCAGGCGCGTGTTCTGCGACTTCTCCCAGCCGTTGACGCTCGGAGCGATCATCAGCCCGGAAGGCGTCGCCGCACCGCGCATCACCTTGCTCGCGATCGCCTTCTCGTCGATGGCCTGGTAGAAGGCCTTGCGTACCCGCACGTCCTTGAACGGGTTCTTGCCCTTGATGCTGGAATCGGCGAGCTCGTCGCGCCACTGGTCCATGCCGAGGAAGATGGTCCGCATCTCGGGGCCCTGCAGCACCTTGCGACCCTTGGTCTTGGTGATCCGATCGACGTCCTGCAGCGGCACCGTGTAGAGCATGTCGATGTCGCCGGAGAGCAGGGCCGCGACACCGGTGGCGTCCGACTTGATGACCTGGAACTGCACTTCTTCCAGGTTGTGCTCGGGCTTGCCCCACCAGTTCGGGTTCTTGGTGGCGACGGTCTTCACGTCCGGCTCGCGGCTCTTCAGCATGAAGGGCCCGGTGCCGTTGGCGTGCAGGTTGGCGTAGCTTTCGGTGTTGGTCTTGACGTTGGACGGCTGCACAGCGCCGTTCTTCTCGGCCCACGGCTTGGACATGATGTACCAAGTGCTGATGTCGCCGGGCAGGAGAGGATTCGGCGCCTTGGTCTCGATGTCGACCGTCATATCGTCGACCTTGCGGACTTCCTTGACCGAGGTGAGCTTGCCCTTGATGTCCGAGCCGTCCATCAGCACGCGCGCGTACGAGAACACCACGTCCTCGGCGTTGAAGGGCGACCCGTCGTGGAACTTCACGTTCGGGCGGAGCTTGAACCGCCATACGGTGGGCGAGGTCTGCGACCACGACTCTGCGAGACGCGGCTCGAGTTCGAGCTTCTTGCCGCGGCCGACCAGGGGTTCGTAGATGTTGCTGAGGAATCCGAGCAGGAACGTCTCGTTCAGGAAGTACGGATCCATCGACGAGACGTCGCCGTTGTTGGCCCACTTGAGGGTCTGCGTCACGCCCGTCTGCGCCCATCCCAGTGCGACCGTCGCCGCGAGCGCCGCAATCCATGCCTTCTTTGACATCGTGCCTCCGAGAGCCGTTGAGGGAGGCGCGACCACCGTTTGCCGCGAACGACGCGGCAGGCGACGCACCCAGGGGATGCAGCGTAGGGGCGTTGGCGCCGCGAGTCAACCAACCGGACGCGGAGGCGGCGAGGCCGATCCGCCGATCACCCCCCTTACCGTCGCTCGCCGCTGCGCTTTGCCGGTGACCCTTCGAGCCGTGCGGTGATTTCCGCAGCGGTCATCACGTCTCCGAACACGCGGATGAAGGTCGAGAAGGTGAGGAGGTTTTCCGCATCGCTGCGGCCGGCATTGGCGTCGGCCACCATGATGGTCTTGAAGTTCGCGAAGGCTGCCTCGCGGGCGGTCGATTCACAACAGACGGCCGTCACGGTCCCGGCGATGAGCACGGTGTCCAGACCGCGCGCCCGCAGGTGACGCTCGAGCGCGCCGTGGCTGCCCGAGAACCCGGAAAAGTTGCGCTTGCCGACGATGGTCTCGCCAGCGCGGTAGTCGAGGCCCGGCCAGAGCGCCTGGCCTTCGTGCCCCGGCGCGAAAAGGGTGCGAAACTGCTTGCTTGCTTCAGGGCCCATCACGTGGTCGAAAAAAACGTCCCAACGTGGTGCCGATGGCTCCAGTGCCCACGCCACCCAGATGACTTCGCCGCCGGTGTCGCGCACGGTCCCGGCGAGGCGATTGATGGTCGGTACGATGGCCCGGGCGCCGGCGAGTGCCGTCGGCCAACCCTCCTGCAGGAATCCGGTCTGCATGTCCACGACGATCAGGGCGGTGCTGCCGGGATCGATGCGGTCGAAGCAGTGGAGCGCGCCGCGCCGCGCGGTGATCTCTCCGACGAGATCGGCGGGAAAGGGGTAACCGGTCACGGCGAAGGCTCGTCGCGCACGGCAAGCGGATGCGCGCCACCCATCGAAGACTTCATCCAGGTCACAGGACCCGGCCGGTGCGGCTGGCAGCCGCGACACGAGGTCGCTGCAGGCGATGGCGAACGAGTTCGAATGCCAGCGGCGCAACCGAGAGCGCGATGATGACCAGGGTGACGATGCCGAAATGCCGCTTTACCCACGGCGTGTTGCCGAACCAGTAGCCGATCGAGACGAGCAGCACCACCCAGAGCAACGCCCCGCCGACGCTGAACGCCAGAAAGCGGACATAGTGCATGCGCCCGAGTCCGGCCACGAACGGCGCAAACGTCCGCACCACCGGGACGAAGCGAGCCATCACAATAGTCTTGCCACCATGGTCTGCGTAGAACGCCTCGGTGCGTTCGAGGGCGCGGCGGTTGATAAGCCGCGATCGACTCTGCACCAGTCTGGCGCCCACCGAGCGGCCGATCCAGAAGTTGCAGTTGTCACCGCAGAGGGCACCGGCGATCAGCACCGCGCCAAGCGCCACGACGTCCATGCCGGTGGCGGCCCACAAGGCGCCGGCCACGAACAGCAACGAATCGCCGGGCAGGAACGGCGTCACCACCAGGCCGGTCTCGCAGAACAGGATGGCGAACAGGATCGCGTAGATCAGCACGCCGTATTGCGCGAGCAGCCGCCCGAGCTGCTGGTCGGGATGCAGCACGAAATCGATGATCGACGTCCACTCCACGCAAGCTCCTCGTTGGTTCCGACGTGCAACCATACACGATCATCGGCGCCGCCTGCCAGGCCCGAAACGACAGCGTCGAAGCCGCCGGAGTCGATGGAGCGCGATGCGCGACCGGCCCGGCGACCTAGTCAGGCCGGGACCAGCGGAGACGGGGAGATTGGATCGATCACAGATGCCCGCGCATCACGGACGGCGGCGCAGTGCCGTGGACGGCAGCGGCGGCAGCGGCGGCAACGGCGAGCGGCCGTCATGTACGAGCGGCGTCCCGCGTCGTGGGCGGATGATGGCCCGCTCGATGGTCGCGATCGCCTGGGGGATGGTGAAAGGCTTGCGCAGGTACGCCGCGTAGCCGTCGAACATCCGGCTCACGCGCTCCTCCGGCAGCGTACTCATGAAGATCACGGGCAGTTCTTCCTGCCCCGGGACCGACTGGGCCTTCTGCAGGAATCCCGGCCCGAGCAGACCGGGCATGACAATGTCGCACAACACGGCGTCGACCCCGCGTCCTGCCAGCATGACCAGGGCCGCGTCGCCGTTGCTCTCGACGATGGTGCGATAGTGTCGGGCCCGCAGGCAGGCGGCAAGCCCTTGCGCGAACCCTACGTCATCGTCGATCACCAGCACGGTGGCCATGCGCTTCCTCCAATCCATGATTATCGGCAGAGGTTCGGGACGATGTTGTAGGGCAACCGGAAAAACCCCTGTCAGCGATCCTCGCGACTGCGCCCAATCGCAATCCGCTTCCCCCGGAGGGGCCGTGCGCGCTATGCTCGTAGCCGCGCTTGGCTTCCGGGGATCACGGTGCGGGGGCGGGTGTACCAACGCTGGGACAGCCGCGTCCCCGCCATCAGGTCATTCGCAGGCTTCTGAATGAACCAATCGGCAATTGCGTCAGCCAGCTCGAGCGTCGCACGGCAGCCTGCCCGCATCGCGGGCAGCGCCCGACATCCGTCGGCGCACGTCGTTGTCTCAGGGCCTATGAGACCGGTGAGATGACGCCTGCGGTCCTGGTCGTCGATGATGACGCTGCCTTCGCCAACGGACTCGCAGCGCTCCTGCGAAGCCACGGCTATCGCACGGCCGTTGCCTACGACGGTGACGAAGCCCTGGCGCAGCTGACTGCGCAGGACTGCGATGTCGTCCTTTCCGACATCGTGATGCCGGGCATGATCGGGTACACCCTCATCCAGGCAGCGCACGCCCTTCCGGGGCACGATGGCCTGCCGTTCGTATTCATGAGCGTGCTCAACGAGGCGAAGGTGCGCAGCTTTTTCGACGGCGAGATCCGCTACCTGCAGAAACCGTTCGACAGCCGCGCATTGTTCGCCATGCTGGGCGAGGCCGTCGCGGGTTCACCGGATTGCGTGGGAAACGCCCGGCCTGCGTGACGGCTGGCGTCCTACACGGGTTGGCGGCTATCGCCGACGCCCCGGCCTAGGCCTCTTCGCCATCATGGTAGCTGGACGTTGGTGTCCGCTGCGGTGGGTCTTCGGAAGTGCGACTCACCTTCCATGACAACGCTACGGAGGTATTCCATGAATCGCGATCAGGTGAAGGGCACGGCAAAGGACATCGAAGGCAAGGCTCAGCGTGAGTTGGGTAAAGCGACGGGCGACGTGGGCGATCAGATCAAGGGCGCCGGCAAGCAGGTCGAGGGCAAGATCCAGAAGGGCATCGGCAACCTCAAGGACGATGCCGACAAGGATCGCGATTCGAACCGCCGCTGAGCCCCGCGAAATCGCACCACCGCAAAAGGGCCCGCGCTGCGGGCCCTTTTTTCACGTTAAGGGCAACCGGGGCGACTGTGTGGCATACCAGCTTCATGCGGGATTCCGCCAATCGGCTGCTGCGGAGCGCGCGTGTTGCAGTCTCGAGGGGTCGTTGCACGCTCAGCCACGGAGCCCGGAGACGCTTGCGGGCTCAGACGACCCAGCGCTGGCTGAGACGACGGCGTGCCAGCTCAGACGACGGCTTTTTGCTGGCTCAGACGACGGAATACTGGCTCAGACGACGGGGTGCTGGCTCAGCAGGCGCCGTGCTGGCTCAAACAAGGCTCGAGCCGGAGGGCTTCGCGGTCATCCGCTCAGTCGGGGTTGAGCCCGGGGTGCTCGGCATCCACGAGTTCACGCAACAGGCGTTCGGCGAGCGGCTTCGGCGACGGCAACGTGTCCGGCAGCAGCCCGGTGTTCGCTGCAACCCCGCAGTAGACCGTCAGCAGATCGCCCGCCACGCGATACCACCCGCAGTAGGCGCGCCCGGCATGGCGAACCCGGACGAATCCGGCGAGTTCGCCCCTCTCTGCACGAGACCTCTGCCGGGTGGCCTGGGTGCGGATGCGCCGCGAGGGCGTGGGCTCGACGACGCGGTCCAGGTCCACATCGAGGTCCATGCTGGTTTCGCGACCCAGGTAAAGCGGGACCGACGATGGCGACGAACGACCCATTCGCGCCGTCATCGCCGTGGATCCCGCAAGGCGAATGCCGCAGAGCGCGCGAGAAAGTCCATCCGGTGGGGGAGCCGCCGATGCGAAGCACAGGGGGGCGTGCGTGCGGCGGCAGCTACACCCGACATCGCCGGGCGCGCATTGCCGCTCGGATCGTGCGTGCGGCGCACAGGCGGGAGGTGCACCCCCATGCGCACGCCCACGCCCGGGCGCACGCCCATCAATTCCGGCGCTGGGACCATGACGACGGACGGTGGAATCGGTTGCCGAGGCATTGCCAACTATCCCCGCTGAACACCGATCAGCGCGCCGGACGTGGGACGACCCGCGGTTCGAAGTGTCGCGCGCCCTGGCGATTGCTCCGGAGCGCGTCCTCCCGCCAGCCGAGGCGGCCCGCCAGGCGAAGACCCCAATATTTCAGCCGCAAGTGCAACGGCCCCCGCGCCGCCGCCGCGTCGCAACGGATCGACCGGCGTCGGATGGCGGCGGCGTCGATGCTTTCATGAATGAGTCGATCGAGCTCGCATTTCACCGCGTCGAGGGATTCACCCCGTACCGTGAGGTCGAGGTCGACGCAACGTGCTTCCCATCGTCCCGCCGTCTGTTCGGCAAAGCAACGCACCGCCACCACTTTCGAGCGCATCATCTCTCCCCGGCTGTTTGCCAGACGTGACGCAAGGAGCGTGCCGTCTGCGTCGACGCCACGGTGCAGCATGCCAACAGGAGCAAATCGCTGCCATCACGTGGCATACGGGGGCGAGCGCGGTTCCAAGATCGAGCCGTGCGGCGGGTGTCGGTTGCGAGGCGACGTAAAAAATGCCCACCGCGTGCAATCCTGCCCGCCGGCGGTGCGCCGGCATGCATCCCGGCATGACGTAGAATTTCCCGATGTTCACGAGGAGGGGGACGTCATGAATCAGCTGGATTTTGCAAATCGTACCGCCGTGGTGACCGGGGGTGCGGCAGGCATCGGATTGGCGATCGCGCGGCGCTTGCAGACGAGCGGGGCTCGGGTCAGCGTCTGGGATCGTGATCCCGCGGCACTCGAGGAGGCCAAACGTGCCATCGGGGCCGGTACCGACACCCAGCAGGTGGACGTTGCCGATCCGGACGCCGTCGCGGCCGCCGCGCGGGGCTCGGCCAGTGCGCTCGGACGCATCGATGTGCTGGTCTGCTCGGCCGGGATCGCCGGGCCGAACGCCACGACCTGGGAGTACCAGCCGGACGCGTGGCGCCAGGTGATCGACGTCAATCTCAACGGGGTGTTCTACTGCAACCGCGCGGTGGTGCCGTATATGATGACCGGCGACTATGGCCGCATTGTCAACATCGCGTCCGTGGCAGGCAAGGAGGGCAACCCCACCGCGTCGGCGTACAGCGCCTCCAAGGCAGGTGTGATGGCTCTCACCAAATCGCTGGGCAAGGAGCTCGCGCGCACCGGCATCCGGGTCAATTGCGTGACCCCTGCGGCGGTTCGCACTGCAATCTTCGACCAGATATCCCAACAGCACATCGACTTTATGCTGTCGAAGATTCCCATGGGTCGCTTCGGCACGGTCGACGAGATCGCCGCAATGGTGTGCTGGCTCGCGAGCGAGGATTGCTCGTTCTCGACGGGTGCCGTGTTCGACCTTTCCGGCGGCCGGGCCACGTACTAGCGACGACTGGGCTCGCAATGCCCATGCCGATGGCAGCGGCCTACAACGTCGCCAGCTTTCTCTGGCGCAGCGCCCGCTGCTGGCCCGGCCTCCCCGCGGTGGCGGTCGGCCCGACGATCACCCACGACTACGCGGCATTCGCCCATGCCGCGGCACGCTTCGCCGCGGGTCTCCTCGCGGCGGGACTCGCCCGAGGCGACCGTATCGCGATCGTCGCGCGCAATACGCCCGACTACCTGGTCGTGCTGTTCGGTGCATGGTGGGCGGGGATGGTGGCGGTGCCGGTCAACGCCAAGCTTCATCCGCGCGAGCTCGCCTTCGTCCTTGCCGACAGCAGGGCGCGGCTGGTCCTGGTCGATGCGGCGTGGGCAGGGGCGATCGAGGCGTCGCCAGAGGTGCGCGCGGCTGTCGAGCGGGTCGTGCTGCTCGGCTCGCGGGAGCATCGGGCGCTCGGAGCTGATGCCACCACCGCGCTCCCCGCGGCCTGTGCGGCCGACGATGCGGCCTGGCTGTTCTACACCAGCGGCACCACCGGGCGACCCAAGGGCGTGGTGATCACCCATGCCAATCTGCGGGCGATGACGCAATGCTATCTCAGCGATGTCGAGACAATCAGCCCGGGCGACGCCTTGCTGCATCCCGCGCCGCTGTCACACGGTTCCGGCCTGTATGCCGTTCCGCACGTCCTCGCTGCAGCGGTCAACGTCATACCCGAATCGGGCGCATTCGATGCCGACGAGATCGCGACGCTGCTCGATACCTGGCGCGGCGCTGCATTCTTTGCCGCGCCGACCATGGTGAAACGCCTGGTTGAAAGCGAAGCCGTGGGCGAGCGCCAGCTCGCGCGACTGAAGTGCATCGTGTACGGCGGCGGCCCGATGTACGTCGAGGATTGCCGCGCCGCCTTTGGCCGATTCGGACCGCGGCTGGCGCAGATCTACGGTCAAGGTGAATCGCCCATGACGATCACGGCGATGTCGAGGGCGCTGCTCGCCGACGCGATGGCGCGGGACGACATAGCGCGCATCGGCTCGGTCGGGATCGCCCAGACCGGGATGGCGCTGCGCATCGCCGGTCCGGACGAACTCGACCTGGCGACGGGCGAGGTCGGCGAAGTGCTGGTGCGCGGCCCGGCGGTGATGCGCGGCTACTGGCGCAACGAAGCCGCGACCGCCGCAACGCTGGCCGGCGGCTGGTTGCACACCGGCGACGTCGGCAGCCTCGATGCGGATGGTTTCCTGACCCTGCGCGACCGCTCCAAGGACCTCATCATCAGTGGCGGCGCCAACATCTATCCGCGTGAAATCGAGGAGGTGCTGCTCGGTCACCCCGACGTCGCCGAGACCGCGGTGATCGGTCGCATCGATCCGGAATGGGGGGAGGAGGTGGTGGCGTTCGTCGTCATCCGGGAAACGCCCGCGCCCGCCCACGCGGTTGCGAACACGCTCGCGGCCGATCTCGACACCCGCTGTCTCGCGCGCGTCGCGCGGTTCAAGCGGCCGCGCCGCTATGTGTTCATCGCCGAGCTTCCCAAGAACAACACCGGCAAGGTGCTCAAGACCGTGCTCCGCGAGCAGCTCGCTGCACTGCCGGGCCACGCGCTGATCGGCCGGCCAACATCTTAGTGCGGGCCCGGCTTGCCCCTCACCAGGGTCGCAAGCAGACCGGCCACGAGGACTGAGGCCGCCGATGCCAGGAAGGCGACGGTCGGTCCGCCTTGCTCGATGAGGGTGCCGCCAATGGCCATCCCCGTGCCGATCCCGGCGACGATGCCGGTCGTCGCCCACGTGAATGCCTCGGTTGCGTAGCGGGGCGGGGCATGCTGCGCGACCAGCATGCTGAAGATCGCGAACGAGGGTGCGATCAGCAGGCCGGCGACGAAGGCAAGCGGCAGAAGCCATCCGAAGGAGCCGATGAAGGCGTGCAGCACCAGCGGGACCGCCAGGGCGATGAGCAGTGCGCGGAGCTGGTGGGGAAGCGGCCGCGCCAGATGCATGCCGCCGTAGGCCACGCCGCCGGCGGCGCTGCCGAGGGAATTCACCGCGATGAGGACGCCGCCAAGCGCCGGCTGTCCGCTGCGCGCGGCAAAACCGGGATAGCTCACCTCCAGCAGTCCCAGCCCGCACGTGAGGGCGAAGTTGCTGGCGAAGATCAGCAGGAGCTGCGGCTCGGTGAGGGGACCCAGGAAATGCCGCTTGCCGCGCGGTTCCCGCTTCCAATAACGCTGCGCCGGCGAGGCGAGGTACAGGGGAGCGGCCGTGGCGGCGAACAGCACCGCACCCGCGAGTGCCACACGCGGGCTGGCCACGGCCAGCAGGAGCGCGATCAACGCGGGGCCGAGCGTGTAGTTGAGCTCGATCAGCACGGCATCCAGCGCGAATGCCATGCGCCGGGCGTCGTGCTCGAAGCGGTAGCGCCATACCGTGCGTGTCAGCACGGCAATCGGCGGCATGAACGCACCGGCGACGACTGCCCAGGCCGTGAGATAGGCCGGTGACGTCTGCCTGGTGGCCAGGATGGCTACCAACGCCAGCGGATGGACCACGCCATTGACCCGCAAGACCCAGGTCGGCCCGTACCGGTCGACCAGCCGGCCCTGTATCGGTGCACCAATAGCCATCGCCACCATGTAGGCGCCGACGATGCCGCCGGCGACCGCAAACGAGCCGGACAGGCTGCGCAGGTGCATGAGCAGCGCGAGCGCGAGCATCCCGATCGGCATGCGCGCGGCGAACGCCATCGCCAGCAGGGGCACGACGTCCGGCTCGCGGAAGAAGGCGCGGTAACGCGCGAAGGGGGATGACAAGGGACGAGGCCCGCGCGCCCGAGGCGCGGTTCAGAACGGAGGCCTAGTACAGCACCCGCACGTTCTCGGGAGCGAGCCAATCCTGCAACTGGGCGATGAGCGTGTTGTCCGGGTTGACCGCCCAGCTCTCCGGGAACTCGATCTCACCGGTAAGGCCGCCGGTGCGGTACTCCACCGACACCGCGCAGCGGCCGGGGCGAAAAGGTGCCAGCAGCTCGGAAAGGCGGTTGGCATCGGCCCCACCGTTCATGGCGAGTCGCAGGCCCTTGGCATAGCGTTTGCGGATCGCGGCGATGTCGTGCACGTGCTCGGCGATGATCCGCAGGCCCTGTCCCTGGGCGTCGTCGCTGCCGCCGCCGCGCTGTGAGATCTTGACCTCCACGACCAGGAGCTCGTCTTCGCGCAGGAGCGTGCGCGCCGCGTCGAAGGTCTCGTTGAACACCGCCACCTCGGCCGAGCCCCGGCCATCGTCGAGGGTCACGAAGGCCATCTTGCCGCGGCGCGAAGCCTGGATGCGCAGCGCGGTGACGATGCCGGCGATCAGCACCAGATCCTTGCGTGGCTGCAGGTTGGCGAGCTGTTGCCGCACGATCGGCGCGAGCTCCGCCGCGTAGGCCTGGAATGGATGGCCGGAGACGTAGAAGCCCAGCGCGGCCTTCTCGTGCACCAGGCGCTCGGCGTCGGTCCATTCGCGCGCCGCCACCAGAGTGAGACCGCTCGCGTGGTGCTCCTCGCCGAACAGCGACACCTGCGACGCCGCGGCCTCGGCCCGCTCCGCTTCGGCGAGGGCCACACCGACCGATGCGAACAGCGAGGCCCGCCGGGGATCGATCCCGTCGAAGGCGCCCGCGCGGATGAGCGCCTCGAGCACGCGCCGGTTGACCAGGCGCTTGTCGACCCGCCGGCAAAAGTCGAACAGGTCACGGAACGGCCCGCCCTGGGTGCGCGCCGCGACGATCGAGTCGATCGCGGCCTCGCCGGTGCCCTTGATCCCGCCGAGACCGTAGCGGATGCGGCCCGCGTCCACGGGCTCGAACCGGTAGCTCGAGGCGTTGACGTCGGGCGCGAGGATCGCCACGCCCTGGTCGATGGTGTCGCTGTAAAGACTGTGCACCTTGTCGGTGTCGTCCATCACCAGCGACAGGTTTGCCGCCATGAACGCGGCGGCGTGGTGGGCCTTGAAGTACGCCGTCTGGTAGGCAACGAGGGCGTACGCGGCCGCATGCGACTTGTTGAAGCCGTAACCCGCGAACTTCTCCATGTGGTCGAAGAGCTGCGAGGCCCTCGCGTGGGACACGCCGTTGGCCACCGCGCCTGCCGTGAAGATCTCGCGCTGGGTCGCCATCTCCTCCGGCTTCTTCTTGCCCATCGCCCGGCGCAGCAGATCGGCGCCACCCAGGGTGTAGCCGCCGATCACTTGCGCGATCTGCATGACCTGCTCCTGGTACACCATCACCCCGTACGTAGGCCCGAGAATGGGCTCGAGTCGCGGGTCAAGGTACTCGACGCGCTGCCGGCCGTGCTTGCGATCGATGTAGTCGGGGATGAGGTCCATCGGCCCCGGCCGGTACAGCGCCACCAGGGCGATGATGTCCTCGAACCGGTCCGGCTTCGCGCGCACGAGCAGATCGCGCATGCCGCGCGATTCGAACTGGAACACCGCCGAGGTGTTCCCTGTTTTGAAGATGTCGTACGCAGGCCGGTCGTCGAGCGGTATCGACTCCAGCGGCAAGGCGTAATCGGGATCGAGCCGGCGGACGTAGCGCAGCGTCCAATCGAGGATGGTAAGGGTGGTGAGACCCAGGAAGTCGAATTTGACCAGGCCGACCGCCTCGACGTCGTCCTTGTCGAACTGCGAGACGAGGCCGTCGGAGCCCGCCTGCATGTAGAGCGGGCAGAAGTCGGTGAGCTTGCCCGGGGCGATCAGCACGCCACCCGCGTGCATGCCGACGTTGCGGGTCAGGCCCTCCAAGGACTCGGCGAGGGCCAGCAGCTCGCGCACCTCCTCCTCGTTGCGTTCGCGCTCGGCGAGGAGCGGCTCCATCGCCCGGGCGTCCTGGAGCGTGATCTGCTTGCCGGGCTGGAACGGGATCAGCTTGGCGATGCCATCGCAGAACAGATACGGCAGGTCGAGCACCCGGCCAACGTCGCGCACCGCGGCCTTCGCGGCCATGGTGCCGAAAGTCGCGATCTGCGACACCGAATCGGCGCCGTAGCGCTTCTTGACGTAATCGATCACGCGATCACGGCCGTCCTGGCAGAAGTCGATGTCGAAGTCGGGCATCGACACCCGCTCCGGATTCAGGAATCGCTCGAACAGGAGCGCGTAACGCAACGGGTCGAGGTCGGTGATGCCGAGGGCATAGGCCACCAGCGAGCCGGCGCCGGAACCGCGGCCCGGGCCGACCGGCACGCCGTTGCCCTTCGCCCAGTTGATGAAATCGGCCACGATCAGGAAGTAGCCGGCGAAGCCCATCTGCACGATGGTCCCTGCCTCGAAGTCGAGTCGCGCCTCGTACTCCGGACGGCGACGCTCCCGCTCCGCGGTGTCGGGAAACAGCGTGGCGAGCCGCCGCTCGAGCCCGATCGCCGCTTCGCGCCGCAGATGCTCGTCGAGCGTAACTCCAGCGGGCGTCGGGAAATCGGGCAGGTAGTTCTTGCCCAGAGGAATGGTGAGGTTGCACCGCTGTGCGATCGCAACGGTGTTGGCGAGCGCTTCGGGATAGTCGGCAAAGGCCGCGGCCATTTCCGCCTGGGTCTTGAAATACTGGTCCGCGGTGAAGCGACGGCTGCGGCGCGGGTCCGACAGCGCCGTGCCCTCGGCGATGCACACCCGCGCCTCGTGGGCGCGGAAGTCCTCGCGCCGCAGGAACTGGACGGGATGGGTGGCCACCACCGGCAGCCCCGCCTCCCCGGCCAGTCGCACGGTGGCCGCGACCAGCGCGTCGTCCTCCGCATGGCCGGCGCGCTGCAGCTCGAGGTAATAGCGATCCGGAAAGAGCGCGGCCCATTCCCGGGCGATGCGCGCGGCGCCGAGGGCGTCGCCTTGCAGCAGTGCCCGTCCGATCTCGCCGTCGCGCGCGCCTGACAATGCGACCAGGCCGTCGGTGCCTTCCTGCAGCCACGCCCGCCGCAGTTCGGCGCGGCCCCGATATTGGTTGGTACGGTAGGCGCGCGACAACCAGTCGGCGATGCGCAGGTAACCCTGCCGCGACTGGGCGAGCAGCAGCGCGCGCGTCGGCTGATCGCGGTTGCTCTCGTGGGTGATCCAGGCATCGACCCCGAAGATCGGCTTCACGCCCGCACTGCGCGCTGCGCGATAGAACTTCACCAGGCCGAACGCGTTGGCGAGATCGGTGAGCGCCAGCGCCGGCATGCGATCGCCGGCGGCCGTTGCCACGGCCTCGTCGATGCGCACGATCCCGTCGGCGATCGCGAACTCGCTATGCATGCGCAGATGGACGAACACGGGATCGCTCATGGATGATCTGGCGCAGTGCCGCAGCCGCGCCGCGGCACTGTGGACGTTCGTTGCATCAGGATGCGCCTCGGGACGGCGGTGCGGCGCGCATTGCTCGGGTGGCTTTCGCTTCGGCTGGCTTTCGCTTCGGCTGGCTTTCGCTTCGGCTGTGGGGCCTTTGGGTATCGGGCGGCAGCGGCGATGCTAGAATTTTACTCCGTCCTTGCGCCGCGTCCCCGACCCTCCCGATGCAACTCGATTTCGATTCCGCATGGCGGCACCGCCATCTCGTGCTCACGCGTGCGCTCGCGTGTGCCCTCACGCTGGTGCTCGGCGCGTGTGCGACCGTACCTTCGGGACCGGATGTGCCGGCCACGCCGGTGCGTCCCACCGCTCCGCCCCTTCCCCGCACCGCCGAGCCACCGCCGCCCAAGGTCAACCTGTCGGGCTTCCCGCTCGCCTACCGACAGGGCTACGCCGATGGCTGTGCCAGTGCCAGCGGACCGGAGCGCAAGGATGCGGGGCGTTTCGCCAGCGACGGCAACTACGGCATGGGTTGGCAGGACGGCATCGCCTTGTGTCGCAAGCGCTGAGAACCTCGCGTTGAAGCCGTTCACGATCGACCGCGTCGACGTCCGCGGCCTGGCGCAGCGCGTGCTCCGCTGGGGACCGGCGCGGGCACCCAAGGTGTTCATGCTGCATGGCTGGATGGACGTGGCGGCCTCGTTCCAGTTCCTGGTGGACGCGCTCGGCCGGGAATGGCAGGTGATCGCGCCGGATCTGCGCGGGTTCGGCCAATCGGCGTGGCAGGACCAAGGCTACTGGTTTCCCGACTACATCGCCGATCTCGAAGCACTGCTCGATCACTACGCGCCGGGGGAGGCGGCCAGGCTCGTCGGCCATAGCCTGGGCGGGAACATCGTCATGCACTACGCGGGCGTGCGTCCGCAACGGGTCGCGCGCCTGGTATCGCTGGAGGGCTTCGGCATTCCATCCGAGGACTCCGCGTGCGCCCCGGACAAGCTCGCGAAATGGCTCGATGCGCTGCGCGCGCCGCCGACCTTCAAGCCGTACGCGAACCTCGACGCGGTGGCGGCGCGTTTGCGCAAGACCAATCCGCGTCTCGACCCGGCAAAGGCCCGGTTCCTCGCCGGCGAATGGGCCGAGGTGCTGCCGGACGGCGCCGCACGACTCACCTCCGACCCCCGCCACAAGCTGCCGTTTCCGACGGTGTATCGCATGGAGGAGGTCCACGCGGTCTGGGAGCGCATCATCGCGCCCACGTTGTGGATCGGCGCGCAGCAGTCGGAGATTCCGCGCTGGCTCGACGACCATCCGGAGGGCGAGGGCGCCGTCGAGACCATGGCAGGCGTGCGGCGGCGACTGGCGCACATCGCCCAGGCCGAGCTGGTCGTGATCGACGATGCGGGCCACATGGTGCATCACGACCAGCCGGTCGCCGTGGCCCGCGCGATCGAAGCCTTCCTGATCCGTTGAGCGCCTCGGCCCCGCACGCGAATCCCACGCGTTTCGCCTATGCGGCGCTGCTCATCCTCACGCTGGTATGGGGTGGCAACTGGATCGCGATGAAGCTCGCGCTGGCGAACGCCAATCCGGTGTCGTTCAACGTGCAACGCACCTGGGTCGCCATCGTGGTGCTGTTCGCCGCGCTCCTGGTGAAGCGCATGGCCGGGGCGGGTCGGACCCCGGGGCGACACGCGGTGAGCTTATGGCCGCAGGACTGGGTTGCGGTGCTGGTGACCGGCTTCTTTCAGACTACGGTCAACTTCGCGGGGACGACCATGGCGCTCGCCTCCGGGGGAGCAGGCCGGACGTCGGTGCTGGTCTTCACCATGCCGTTCTGGACGCTGCTGATTGCCTGGCCGGTCCTGCACGAGCGGGTGCGCGGTACCCAGTGGCTCGCTGTGATCGCGGCCTTTGCCGGTCTCGTCCTCGTGGTCGAGCCCTGGGCCTGGCAGGGTGCGCTCGCGCCGAAACTGTGGGCCGTGCTCTCCGGCCTCGGGTGGGGCGCGGGAACCGTCGCGGCCAAGTATTTCCAGCGCCGCCGGGATCTCGAGCCCACCGCCTTCATTGCCTGGCAGATGCTGGCGGGCGTGTTGCCCCTCACGTTGCTGGAGTGGCTGCTGCCCCTTCCGGGTACGGCGTGGTCCATGTCCCAGGTGCTGCTCCTGGTCTACGTCGGAGCCATCTCCACCGCCGGCGGGTTCCTGCTCTGGCTGCTGATCCTGCGCTACCTGCCCGCGGGCACCGCGTCGCTCAACATGTTCGCCATTCCCGTCATCGCGTTGCTGTCGTCGATGGCGATCTTCGGTGAGCGACTGTCCCCGAGCGAGTGGACCGGCATCGGTGCGATCGCGCTCGGCCTGCTGATCCTCACGGCACGCGCGCTGCGGTCCGGGCGGCCGGAGCCGCCGCTGGCGGGTGCAACCCCGCTCGAGGGCGGCTGAGCGCGCACGGTAGACTGCACCCGTGGCGCCGGATGACCGGTCCGGCGTGCCATACCGCCGCCGCGTGTCGCGCGCATCATGACCGACGCTTCTCCCGATCTCTCGCAGTTGCGCATCGATCGCAACGCCCTGCCACGTCCGCGGCGTCGCCGGCGCGTGGTGTGGGCGCTCGTCGTGCTGGTGCTCATCGCCGCCGCAGCATGGTGGGCGCTGCGGCCGCGGGTAACGACCGTGCAGACCGTGGCCGTGGTGACCACGTATCCCTCCCAGGCGTACGTGGTGCTGAACGCCAGCGGCTATGTCGTGCCGCAACGCAAGGCCGCGATCGCATCGAAGGCGACCGGGCGGCTCGAGTGGCTCGGGGTCGCGGAAGGCTCGCGGGTGAAGGCGGGCGAGGTGATCGCCCGCCTCGACAACCGCGACGTCGTGGCCCAGGCTGACGCCGCGACCGCCAACGTCGCGGCGGCGCGCGCGGCCCTCGCGCAGGCCGAGGCGGAGGCGCGTGAAGCCGCGGCGCAGTTGCGCCGCGACCAGCAACTCGTGGCGCGCGGTTTCGTGTCCCGCGCCGCACTCGACACCTCCACGGCGCGCGCGGACCGGACCGCGGCTTCGGTGGCGAACGCCCGCGCGACCATTGTCGCCGCGCAAGCGACGGCCCGCAATGCGCAGGTCAGCGTCGATTACACCTCGATCCGCGCACCTTTCGACGGCGTGATCCTTTCCAAGAGCGCCAACGTCGGCGACATCATCACGCCCTTCTCGGCTGCGGCCGAATCCAAGGGAGCAGTAGTCACCCTCGCCGACATGACCTCGCTCGAGGTGGAAGCCGACGTGTCGGAGTCGAGCCTCGGCAAGGTCCACGTCGGCCAGCCTGCGGAGATCACGCTGGATGCCCTGCCGGAAGCGCGCTTTCGCGGCCGGATCAGCCGTATGGTCCCGACCGTCGATCGCGCCAAGGCGACCGTGACCACCAAGGTGCGCTTCGACGAGATCGATCCGCGCATACTGCCGGAGATGAGCGCCAAGGTTGCCTTGCTCTCGCGCGAGGTGAGCGCAGCCGAGCAGCGGCCGCTCACGGCGGTGAATGCCGACGCCATCGTCGCTCGCGACGGGGCCAGCGTCGTCTATGCAGTGCGCGACGGCCGGGCCATCGCGGTTCCGGTCCAGGCCGGAGTGACCGTCGGCGACCTCGTGGCGATCACGGGGGCAGTGAAAACCGGCGAGCGGGTGATCCGCAAGCCTGGTACGGAGATCCGCGACGGCGTTGCGGTGACGACGGCCTCGCCATGAGTGACCGGCGTTCGACGGCCGGGCCGATCGGCGCCGAGGCCGACCGGATGGCCGGGGCATCCGCGCCGCTGCCGCTGGTGCGCATCCGGGGGCTTTCCAAGGTCTACATCCGCGGCGGGCAGGTGATCCCGGTCCTGATGGGCATCGATCTCGACGTCGCCGCCGGCGATTACGTCGCCCTGATGGGACCGTCGGGCTCCGGCAAGTCCACGCTGCTGAATCTCGTGGCGGGGATCGACAAGCCGAGCGCGGGCACCATCGAAGTCGCCGGCGTCGACATCGCCCAACTCACCGATTCCGAGCTCGCCGCGTGGCGTGCCGTGCACATCGGCTTCGTGTTCCAGTTCTACAACCTGATGCCGGTGCTGTCGGCCTTCGACAACGTCGAGCTGCCGCTGCTGCTCACCCGTCTGTCGCGCTCGGAGCGGCGTGTCCGGGTGAGCACCGCGCTCGCCCTGGTCGGCCTGACCGACCGCGCGCGTCATTTCCCGAACGAGCTGTCGGGTGGCCAGCAGCAACGCGTCGCCATCGCCCGCGCGCTCATCACCGATCCGACCATCATCGTCGCCGACGAACCCACAGGCGATCTCGATCGGGTCACCGGCGGCGAGATCCTCGACCTCATGGACCGCCTCAATCGCGAGCTCGGCAAGACCCTCGTGATGGTGACCCACGATCCCAAGGCAGCGGAAAAGGCGCACCGCCTGGTGCACCTCGAGAAGGGTGTGCTGAGCAACTAGCGGCACGGGGCCCGCCGCGCGTGCCTGCTCGAACCGCGGCGGGTGGCGACTCCCTGGAAGTTCCCGGGCGGCGCACCGGCATCGCCGTGATACGGCTGGGCGAAGTGGTACCGGTCGGCCGTTCTGCGCGGGTTGGCGCCATGGCCACATCCGCAGTGGACGATCTCTCAGCGTCGCTTCGTCGAGATCCCGGTGGCCGGTCCGTGACGTGCCATCGGGATGTCGCCGCAAAGCCCTGGACGCCTCACCATGCCGGTGCCGGCGGGCCGTACCCGGCCGGCGGCGCGGGCTCTGGCGCCGTGCGTGCACTATGCTCCTCGGCGACCCGCAGCAGCAGGCGCAGCTCGGCAATGGCCTCGCCGGACATGCGCGCGACGTCCTCGGAGCCCGATTGCAGCAGCGTGGCGAGTTGATGACGCGCGACCGCCGTTCCCCAGCTTCGCGTGAGGGCCTCGATAATGTCCGGGTGGGAACGCTCGAGCGCGGAATGGGCCTGTTCGGCGATGAAGAGCTCCTGCTCGAGCTCACGCCCGAGGTCATCGGCCGAAGGCTGCATCAGGATCGCCGCCGGCGCGGCCCCCCGACCCACCAGTCGGAGACCGGCCTGCGGTGAGGCGGGCGGCATCTCGGCGGACGGCTCGCCGCCGGCTGCTTCCCCGCGCAGGCCCGCCTGCTTGAATGGCACGGGTTCCTCGGCCAGGCTCGTGCGCGACGCCAGGCGGTGCGACGGCGGACCGGTGAGCGGCCATTCCTCGCCCGAATGGCGCCGTCGCCACATCAGGCCGCCCAGCACCATGGCAGCGAGCCCTACCAGGGCGACGATGACCGGCCATGCGACTTCCCAGCCCCGCGTGGGGAATGTGCCGGACGCCGCGCGACCGGCCACGGCCGGTGCCGGGGCCTTGGGCATGGGGGCCGGAGGGGGCTGCTGGAGACGCTGCAACTCGTCGCTGAGTTGCGCGAGCTGGTGCTTCAGATGTTCATTCTCCGCCTCGAGCTTGCCGTCCTCGATGACCGGCACCTGAGGCGTGGCGCCGGCGCTCGCCGCCGCGCTGGCGGGCTGCGACGCCGGCGGACCCAGCGGGGCGGCGGCGGCCAGGGGGGGCGGCACAGTCGGTGCCGGCGCAGTCGGTGCCAAGCGGGGTGCGGCCAACGGGGGGGGGCGGGCAGCCGGCGTGGCGCGTGGCGCGGCCGTCTCGGATGTCGACGCGCGGGCGCTGGACTGCGGCGGCGCCGGCGCCCCGGCGCGGCTGGAAGGGCTAGGCGCCCGGTTGGCGGGCTCCGCCGGATCGCGGCGCCCCGGGGATTGCGCTCCCGCCCGGGGCGCCGCGTCCGCGGTGGGTCCGGTCGAGGGAGTCACGGCGATAATCGTGACTGGCGGCGCTGTGGCGGCGCTGCGTTCGCTTTCGCCACCGGTGACGGAATTCGGGATGGCGGGGACTCGTGGACCAGGCTGGGCGACCGCACGTACCTGCCGGGTGCTCGCGGGGGGTTCCAGGAACAGCGTGTAGGCCCGGGATGCGCCATCGCAATGGGTGCGCAGCACGATCCGGATCACGGCCTCCCGGACTGGATTCCCGGTGGTGACGAGGACGGCCGGCGTCGGGCCCTGACGGTCAAGGACAACGTTGGCGGTCAGAATGTGCGGAAGCCCGTCACTTTGTCCAGGGGGGACCACCGCGATGCAGCGCTCCTGGAGAGGCGCGCCGCCGTCGGGTCGCACTGGAATCGACAGGCGCAGCGGCTCGCCGAGACGCGACACCTGGCGTGCGTCACCAAGGGTCTCGGCGGCGGCTTCGGAGGTGGCCACGAGCGCAATGGCCACGGCGAGGGCCGGAATAAGGCGCGCGATGAGCGCCGCGATGCGTGCCGCAGGGACAACCCGGGCCGCAGGGACGACACGGTCCGGTCGAGGCGACCCATCGAGGGTCTCGCGTCCTGGCGATTGATGGGAGAGCGGCATGAACATCGAGGGCAAACTGACGCGTGGCGCGCGCAATGTTTCAGCAAGAAACATGCCCCCGGAATGGCCCGGTGGCTCGGCTAGAATCGGCGGTCGACGACTGTCGCGCGACCATCGGAGCGCCGCCTCGTGTTCGTCACTCTACTGATCCTGCGCAACGCGTGGCGACACAAGCTGCGCACCGGCCTCACGATTCTCGGCATCGTCGTGGCGATCACCGCGTTCGGGCTGCTGCGCACCATCGTCGACGCCTGGTACGCCGGCGCCAATGCGAGCTCGAGCGCGCGCCTCGTGACCCGCAGCTCGATCTCCCTGGTTTTTCCCCTGCCGCTCACATATGCGGCGAAAATCCGCCAGGTCTCGGGGGTGACGGGGGTGAGCTGGGCCAACTGGTTCGGCGGCACCTACATTCGCGCGTCCAACTTCTTTCCCCAGTTCGCGGTGGATGCGCCCACCTACCTCAAGCTCTATCCCGAGATCGTGCTCACCGATGCGGCGCGCAAGGCGTTCCTTGCCGATCGCAGGGGCGCGATCGTCGGCCGCAAGCTCGCGGAGCGCTTCGGCTGGAAGGTCGGGGATCAGATTCCGCTCAAGGGCACGATCTATCCCGGCACCTGGACGTTCAACCTGCGCGGCATTTTCGAGGGGTTGGACCGCGCCACGGATACCTCGAGCATGTACTTCCACTGGTCGTACCTGAACGAGACGTTGCGCCAGACGTCAGCGCGCCGCGCCGAGCAAACGGGTGTGTTCATCGTCGGGCTCGACGACCCCTCGCGGGCAGCCGAAATCTCCACCACCGTCGATGCCATGTTTCGCAATTCGATCGCCGAGACTCTCACCGAGACGGAACGGGCCTTCCAGCTCAGCTTCATCGCCATGACCGAGGCCATCCTGGTGGCCATCCAGGCGGTGTCGTTCGTGATTCTGGTGATCATCATGGCCGTGATGGCCAACACCATGGCGATGACCGCGCGCGAGCGTGGCGCCGAGTACGCGACGCTGAAGGCGCTCGGCTTCGGCAACGGTTTCGTGGCCGGGATCATCCTGGCCGAATCCCTTGGCATCGCCCTCGCGGGCGCGGCGCTCGGCATCTTGGCGACGTACCCGCTGGCGGCGGCATTCGGGGATGCCATGGGCAGTCTCTTTCCCATTTTTTTCGTGAGCAAGGGGACCGTGCTGATGCAGGTCGCCGCGGCCATCGTCGTCGGCGTGATCGCCGCACTCGTGCCGGCCTGGCGCAGTGCGCGGTTGTCGATCGTCGACGGCCTGCGCTCGATCGGCTGAATCGCGTCGCGCCGCGCGGCAACCACGCAGCGGCGCCTGGTGTGATCGAACCAAACCCCTGACCGTGCCGCCGTGACCGTCCCGTTCACCTACATCGCCCGCAACCTGCTGGCCCGCAAATTCACCACCGCGCTCACTGCCGGTGGCATGGCGCTCGTGGTGTACGTGTTCGCCACGGTGCTCATGCTCGCGGCGGGGCTCGAGCGTACCCTCGTCGCGACTGGCACGGACGACAACGTGGTGGTGACCCGGCGCGGCGCGCAGAGCGAGGTGCAAAGCGGCATCGATCGCGCCCAGGCGGGCATCGTGGAGAGCCTGCCGGAGGTGGCGATGGGCGCGTCGGGCGAGCCGCTCGCGTCGAAGGAGACGGTCGTGCTCATCAACCTGCCCAAGCGCGACAGCGGCAAGCCTTCCAACGTGGTAATCCGCGGCGTGGGGTTAGAGGGCGGCAATCTGCGGCCCCAGGTTCGGCTCATCGAAGGCCGCATGCCGCGGCCGGGCACGGCCGAGATCGCGACCGGCCGCGCCGTCGCCGAAGGCTTCCGCGGCGCCGGGATCGGGGAGACGATGCGCTTCGCCGCGCGCGAGTGGACCGTGGTGGGAACGTTCGACGCCGGCCGCAGCGGCTTCGACTCCGAGATCTGGGGCGATGCCGAGCAGATGCTGCAGGCGTTTCGCCGCAATGCCTTCTCGTCCATGGTGTTCCGCCTGGTCGACGCGACGCGCTTCGCGGCGGCCAAGGCGGCGATCGAGGACGATCCGCGGCTGACCCTGGAGGCGCGGCGCGAGCGCGACTACTACGCCGCCCAGTCCGAGACCCTCGCCAAGTTCATCCGCTACCTCGGCACGGGCATCGCCGTAATCTTCTCGATCGGCGCGATCATCGGGGCGATGATCACCATGTATGCCAGCGTCGCTTCGCGCACGGCGGAGATCGGCACGCTGCGGGCGCTGGGGTTCGCGCGGAGCGCCATCCTGGTGGCGTTCCTGGTCGAGGCACTGCTGCTGGGTGCCGCCGGGGGCGCCATCGGCCTCGCGGCGGCGGCCTTCATGCAGGCGATCACGATTTCCACGATGAACTTCCAGACGTTCGCGGAGCTGGCGTTCAGCTTCACCCTGACGCCATCGATTGCCGCCGGGTCGTTGGGATTTGCCTTGGCGATGGGGCTGGTCGGTGGATTCCTGCCGGCGGTGCGCGCCGCGCGGATGCGGATCGTCGATGCGCTGCGCGCAGCCTGAAGGGCCGGGGGCGGGATGTTATTCGAGCGCGAGATGCGCGTCGGCGATGAGCTTGCGCCACCGGTCGAGGTCGGCGTGGATCCAGCCGCCGAGATCCGCCGGAGGGCCGGAAGTCACCTCAGCACCTTCCTTCTCGAGACGTGCGCGCATGTCTGGCCGGCCGAGGAGTTGCCGGAGCGCGGCATTGAGGGTTGCGACGATGCCTTCAGGCGTGTCCGCCGGTGCGACGATGCCCCAGTAGTTGATCACGCTGGCGTCGGACACGCCGGCCTCGGCCCAGGTCGGAACATCGGGCAGTAACGCCGCCCGTTTGGGACCGGTGACCGCGAGGACCTTGAGCTTGTGCTGGGCGAGGTAGGGCAGCGTCGCCGGAATGGAGGCGGTCATCGCCTGGATCTGGCCCGAAAGGAGATCCAGGGTCGCCGGGGCGATGCCCTTGTACGGCACGTGCACGACGTCGATGCCGGTGCGCGACTTGAGCAACTCCAGGGCGAGGTGATTGATGCTGCCCGTTCCGGCGGAACCATAGTTGAGCGTGCCCGGATGAGACCTCGCAAATGCGATGAACTCGCGCATCGAGCGCACCGGCAAGGCTGCGCTCACCACGAAGGCGAGGGGTCCCATGGCGATCGGGGCGACGGGCGTGAACTGGCGGATGGGATCGTAGCCGGGATGCGCCGTCGCGGCTGCAACGGTCGTAAACGGGGAAGCAACGAACAACAGGGTATAGCCATCGGGCGCAGCCTTTGCCGCCTCGGCCGCGCCGATCGCACCACTCGCGCCCGTGCGGTTGTCGACCACGATCGTCGCGTTCATGGCTTCGCCGAGACGCTGGGCGACCAGGCGCGCGACCGTGTCCGTGCCCGCGCCGGGGGGAAACGGCACGATCATCCGGATCGGCTTCGCGGGATAGGGAACGGGCGCAGCCTGCGCCACCGCCACCGCGGGGAGCGCGCAGGAGGTGCCGAGCAGGATCGCCAGGAGCATCGCGGCCTTGGACAAGGCGAGGCGGATTGCGGGGAAGCGGAGCAGCATGGTCATTGGCCCGGTAACGGGTGGGCGCGAGCGAAGGGGGTAGAAGGTGGGTCGAAGGTGCGTCGAAGGTGCGTCGAAGGTGCGATCGTCAATCGCGCGTCTGCCTGCGTGGCGGCGGGCCGCTACAGGAAGGCCCTTGGCCACGATCGCCGGTGTCGCGCGGCACCCGGACGCCCCAAGCGCTAGTCTTCGCCATCCTTCCTGATCACGTCCACGTTGTCGATCAGCCGGGTGTTGCCGAGCTGGGCCGCGGCGAGCACGATAAGCAGGTTGGGATGATCGAAGCCTTCCGGATGCGGAATGCGCAGTCCAAGGCCATGGCGCACCGCGATGTAGTCCACCTTCCAGCCATGCCGGGCGAGCTCGGCGCGGCCCCAGACCTCGAGATTGGCATAGTCGGTGCGCCCCGAGGCGATCTCGTCCGCGATGGCCCGCAGCGTCAGGTACAGGCGCGGCGCTTCCTCCCGCTCCTCGGCCGTGAGGTAGCCGTTGCGCGACGACAGCGCCAGGCCATCGCCGGCCCGCACGGTCTCGACGGGAACGACCTGGATCGGCATGTTGAACTGCTGCGCCATGCCGCGCACGATCTTGAGCTGCTGCCGGTCCTTCTTGCCGAACACCGCGACATCGGGCTGCACGAGATTGAAAAGCTTCAGCACGACCGTGCACACGCCATCGAAAAACCCCGGGCGGGATGCGCCTTCGAGCTCGGTCGCCAGCGGCGGGGGCTGGACCCGGTAGACCTGGGGCGTGGGATACATCTCCTGCTCGAGCGGGGCGAACAGCACGTCAACGCCGATGCGGGTCAGGCCTTCGACGTCGGTCTCGAACGTGCGCGGATAGCGATCGAAATCCTCGTTGGGCCCGAACTGCAGGCGATTG
The DNA here is from genome assembly GCA_040006895.1 of Casimicrobiaceae bacterium. Classification (GTDB taxonomy): domain Bacteria; phylum Pseudomonadota; class Gammaproteobacteria; order Burkholderiales; family Casimicrobiaceae; genus CAIWHR01. The sequence continues at coordinate 37,855 of JBDTWB010000007.1, forward strand.
ACGAAAATGCTCGCCACCACCGCATCGCCATGCCGCCGTGCGACGTCCATGAGCTCGATATGGCCCGCGTGGAGATTGCCCATGGTGGGTACGAACGCCACCTTTTCGGCGTCGCGCACGACCTCGGAAAGGTCGGCTGCCGTCCTGACGATTTCCATCCCTCCCTCCCTGGTCGTCGGGTGCTTGCGGCGCGGCGTCAGTGCGCGCCGAGATTGAAGAACTCGCGGGTGCTGCGCATCGAGCCGATGCGCTCCCGCAGGAGCTCGAGATGCGCCGGGTTATCCACGAAGTTGAGGCGCTCGCTGTTGACGATCAGCAGCGGCGCTTCCTCGTAGGCATAGAAGAACCGGCTGTATGCATCCGCCAGGCGGGCGAGATAGTGCTCCGAGATCGTCCGCTCGAAGGCAACGCCGCGGCGCAGCACCCGTTCCACCAAAACGTCGACCGGCGCCTGCAGGTAGATCACGAGATCGGGGGTCGGGGTCTGCGGCTTGAGGTGCCCGTACATCTTGTCGTAGAGCTGGTACTCGGCGTCCGACAGGTTGAGGCGTGCGAACAGCGGATCCTTGGCGAACAGAAAGTCCGCAACCGTCGCGCGCCGGAACATGTCGAACTGCCCCACGCCGCGGAGCTGGTCCACGCGCTGGAAGAGGAAAGTGAGCTGCGTGGGTAGAGCGAAGCGCTCCATGTCCTCGTAGAACCGCGCCAGGAACGGATTGTCTTCCGGCCGCTCCAGCAGGGTCTCGCCATGCAGGTGCGTCGCGAGCTGGCGCGCGAGGCTGGTCTTGCCGGCGCCGATCGGCCCTTCGACCACGATGTAGCGGCACTTCTCGAGGTCCATGCAGTGGGGTCAGCGGGTTGAAGGCGGCGGACCGGGCAGGCGGGCGACCCGTTGGGCACGCGCCCGATGCAGGAACTTGTGCACCCGTCCGTGTCCAGGTACGAGCAGCCCCGGGGCGAGCTCGACCAGCGGCTTCAGGACGAACGCGCGATGATGCAGTCGCGGATGCGGCAGGCGCAGCTCCCGGCTGCGCCGACGATGCGCGCCGTATAGTAGCAAATCGAGGTCGATGGACCGCGGGGTATTCGGTGCGATGCGTCGGCGGCGCTGTGCGCGCTCGATCCGCTGCAGAGCGTTCAGGAGTGCGAGGGGCGGCAGCGCCGTCGCCACCTCGGCGACGGCATTGAGGTAGTCGGGCTGGCGCACCCGCACGCCGTGGGGCGCCGTGCGGTAGATCGCGGAGACGGCCGTCAGGCGGGTGTGCGGCAGGCGCGCGATCGCTGCCAGCGCGCGCGCGATCTGGGCCGGCGGATTGGCCAGGTTGCTGCCGAGGCCGATGAAGGCCTGCACGGCACGCGGCTCGGGCGCCGCCGCTGCGGCGTCAGCCGCTCGCGGCTGGCTCATCGGGCGCGACCGCGTCCGCGGCGGGAGCCGGGTCGTCGCCGTCCTGCTTGCGACCGCGGCCGCGTGAGCGCTTCTTGCGCCGCGGCGCCTCATCGGGCCGCAGCATTCCCTCGCGTTCCGCGTGGCCCGCGTTGGCGAAACGCTCCCACCACTGCGCGAGATCGGCATAGGCGCCCTCGAGCTCGCCGCTCTGGCACCGCAGATCGAGAAAATCCCACGCGGCGCGATACCGCGGATGCTCGATCAGCCGGAACGGCCGCTGCCCCGCGCGCTGCTCGAATCGCGGCTGCAGCGACCAGATCTCCTTGATGGTGGCCTCGAACCGTCGCGGAATGGCGAGCTGCTTGGCCTGCGCCTCGAGCACATGGTCCATCGCCTCGAACAGCGCCGGCATCGGCCGGTCGCCGCCGGCCTTCTTGGCGGTCCAGGTGGCGAGCACCTGGTGCCACAGCAGGGTCGCGAACATGAAGCCCGGCGATACCGGTCGATCGCTGCGCACGCGCTCGTCGGTATTGGCGAGCGCGAGCTCGATGAAGCGCTGGCCCAGCGGCTGCTCCAGGATGATGTCCAGCATCGGCAGGAGGCCATGCGAGAGTCCATGGGCTCGCAGGCTGCGAACCGTCTCGACCGCGTGACCCGACAGCAGCAGCTTCTGCATTTCGTCGAAGAGCCGGGCGGGCGGGACGTTCTGGATGAGCGATGCGAGCCGCGCGATCGGCGCCGCGGTCTTGGTATCGATGGCCACGTTCAGCTTCGCGGCCAGCCTCACCCCTCGCAACATGCGCACCGGGTCTTCGCGGAACCGCGTGGTCGGCGGGCCGATGAGCTTGAGGCGCCGGGCGCGGATGTCGGCCACGCCACCGACGAAGTCGCGGATCTCCTCGGACGCTGGATCGAAATACAGCGCGTTGATCGTGAAGTCGCGCCGCGCTGCGTCCTCCGCATGGGTTCCGTAGACGTTGTCGGCGAGCAGTCGGCCGTGCTCGTCGGTGGCTTCGTCGGCCGTCTGGGCGGCGCGGAAGGTCGACACCTCGACGGTTTCCCCGCCGATGTGCACGTGTACCAGGCGAAAGCGCCGGCCGATCAGGAATGCGCGACGAAACAGCGGCTTCACCTGCTCCGGATGTGCGTCGGTCGCGATGTCGAAATCCTTCGGCTCGACCCCGAGCAGCAGGTCGCGCACCGCGCCGCCCACGACATAGGCCTGGAATCCCGCTTCCTGCAGCTTGGCCGTGACTTCCCGGGCTCCATGCGAAAGCTGGTTGCGGCGGATGGGATGGTCGTCCGGGCCGTACACCCGCGCACGCGAAGAGCGCGTGCCACCGGGAAGGAGGCGCGCGAGCAGACGGCGGATCATCGCGGGGACGCGGGCAGTGGCGCCGCGGTGCGCAACAGCGCTGGCGGACGACTGCGCAGCAGGGCGAGGGACGAGCGGCCGGAGAAAAGGGTCGAACCGGGCGGCGGGAGCATCATCGAGTGCGGCCGGATCATAGCATGGGGCCGGCCGCCACCTCCCGCCAGGACCCCGACGCCAGGCCGGAGATCGACCACGGGCCGACCGCATGCCGGATGAGGCGCAGGGTCGGCAGGCCGACCGCGGCGGTCATCCGTCGTACCTGGCGATTGCGTCCCTCGGTCAAGGTCACCTCGAGCCAGGCCGTCGGAATCGCCCGGCGCACCCGGATGGGCGGGGATCTTGGCCATAGGGCTTCAGGCTCGGGAATCGCGTCGACTCGAACCGGCCGGGTCGGACCGTCGGCGAGGTCGACGCCGGCACGCAGTCGATCGAGCCCCGCCTGGGTGGGCGTGCCCTCGACCTGCACCCAGTAACACTTGGTCAGCTTGTGCCGCGGTGCGGTGATGCGCGCCTGCAGGCGACCGTCGTCGGTCAGCACGACCAGGCCCTCACTGTCCGCGTCGAGGCGACCGGCCGGGTAGACGCCCGGTCGGTCGATGAACGCCGCCAGGGTCGGCCGGCCCGAGCCCTCGGCGGAGAACTGGCATACGACGCCGTAGGGCTTGTTGAGCAGCAGGACGTGCGCGTCAGGAGCGTGCACGAGCGCACCGCGGCGGTGCGCGGCCGGCAGCAGCGTGGCGAGCGACGTCGGAAAAAGGGATAATTACGGGTTTCCTGCTCTGCGCGCCCGATTCGGACGCCCGATCGGCCTCTTGCGCCCCCCAGATCACCGAGGAGAAGTCATGCCCAGCTATCAGCACGTCAAGGTCCCTGCCGGCGGCCAGAAGATCACGGTCAACGCCGATTTTAGTCTCACGGTTCCGGACCAGCCGATCATCCCCTATATCGAGGGCGATGGCACGGGCTTGGACATCACCCCGGTGATGCTCAAGGTCGTCGACGCGGCGGTCGCCAAGGCCTATGGGGGCAAGCGCAAGATCCATTGGATGGAGATCTACGCCGGCGAGAAGTCGACCAAGGTCTACGGCCCCGATGTGTGGCTACCCGACGAAACCCTGGCCATCCTCCGCGAGTACGTCGTGTCGATCAAGGGTCCCTTGACCACCCCGGTCGGTGGGGGCATTCGCTCGCTCAACGTGGCGCTGCGCCAGGAACTCGACCTTTACGTCTGTCTGCGACCGGTGCAGTACTTCAAGGGCGTGCCCTCTCCGGTGAAGGAGCCCGAAAAGATCAACATGGTCATCTTCCGCGAGAATTCGGAAGACATCTATGCGGGGATCGAATGGCCGGCCGAGTCGGACGCGGCGAGAAAAGTGGTGCAATTCCTGATCAAGGAAATGGGGGTGAAGAAGATTCGCTTCCCGGATACGTCCGGCATCGGCATCAAGCCCGTCTCCCGCGAAGGCACGGACCGGCTGGTGCGCAAGGCGTTCCAGTACGCGGTCGACAACGACCGGCGGTCGGTGACCCTGGTGCACAAGGGCAATATCCAGAAATTCACCGAGGGCGCCTTCCGCGACTGGGGCTATGCGCTCGCCGCGCGGGAGTTCGGGGCACAGCCGATCGATGGCGGTCCGTGGTCTTCGTTCAAGAATCCGCTCACCGGGCGGGAGATCGTGGTCAAGGACGTGATCACCGATGCGTTCCTGCAACAGATCCTGCTACGACCGGCCGAGTACGACGTGATTGCCACCCTGAACCTCAATGGCGACTACATCTCGGACGCCCTCGCCGCCCAGGTCGGCGGCATCGGCATCGCGCCGGGTGCCAACCTCTCGGATTCGGTGGCGATGTTCGAAGCGACGCATGGCACGGCGCCCAAGTATGCCGGCAAGGATTACGTGAACCCTGGCTCGGAGATCCTCTCAGCGGAGATGATGCTCGTGCACATGGGCTGGGGCGAGGCGGCGGTGCTCATCGTGAAGAGCCTCGAGAAGGCCATCGCCGACAAGGTCGTGACCTACGACTTCGCGCGACTCATGGAGGGGGCGAAGCAGGTTTCCTGCTCCGGATTCGGGCAGGCGATGATCGAGCGGATGTAAGTTGCCGTTCGTCGCCCGGTGCCAGCTATCGGGACGCGAGAAGGCCCGCTCCGGCGGGCTTTCTTTTTGCTTGTAGAACCCCATGTTGGAGTCAGTGAAGCCTGCGGCCCATCCCACGCAGCCGGCACGCCACCGGTGTTCGCGGCGGCGGGATACCGCGCGGGCGGCGCGCCGGGGTAAAAACCCCGACGTCGCGTGGACGCCTGCGCCCGGTTGGAAGAGGATGCTGAAGGCGCAGGCGTCAGGCGGCCTGGATGTTGGACGCCTGCTTGCCCTTGGGTCCCTGGGTGACTTCGAAGCTGACCTTCTGGCCTTCCTTCAGGCTCTTGAAGCCTTCCATGTTGATCGCCGAGAAATGCGCAAAAAGGTCCTCGCTGCCGTCGTCCGGAGTGACGAACCCGTAACCCTTCGCGTCGTTGAACCACTTGACGGTGCCGGTTGCCATAGCGCTGCATCCTTGGAGATTGATCGGAGTGGTCGTTCGGCCGTCGGTGGGCGGACGGGGCGCGGGCGGAAAACCGACTGCGAAATGCCCCGGCCACCTTCGAGAAGCCAAACAGCGCTTTTTGTACGCGGACCGTCGGTCCGGCGTCAAGACCACGCCCGGCGAATCGCTTTCCCCTTGAAAAATGTGTTGCAATCATCAAACATAGGGCTATCCCGACCCGATTCATGCGCAGTGGACAATGGCAAATCAGCAGCAGGACGGCAGCATCCTCGAGGCCGAGAAAACCCGACTCAAACCGCCGCCGCTCTATAAGGTTCTGCTGCTGAACGACGACTACACGCCGATGGACTTTGTGGTCGTGGTGCTGCAGACTGTTTTTGCCATGAGTCGTGAAAAGGCTACACAGGTGATGTTGCAGGTGCATCGCGAGGGTATGGGAGTGTGCGGGACGTTCACCCGCGAAGTGGCTGCTGCGAAGGTTGAACAGGTCACCGACATCGCGCGCAAGCATCAGCACCCGCTTCAGTGCACGATGGAGGAGATCTGAACGTCATGGCCGCGTTTGCCCGCGGCGGCCCCTGACGGATACGCGGGCAACGCAGCATGAGAGGTGAGGCAGTCATATGATCGCGCAGGAACTGGAAGTCTCGCTGCACATGGCTTTTGTCGAGGCCCGGCAGAAGCAACACGAGTTCATCACGGTCGAGCATCTCCTCCTGGCGATGCTGGACAATCCTTCGGCCGCCGAGGTGCTGAAGGCCTGCGGCGTCGACCTCGAGGAGCTGCGCGGCGTGCTCACTGATTTCATCAACGAGCATACCCCCCGGCTTTCGGCGCACGCCGATTCCGACACCCAGCCCACGCAGGGCTTCCAGCGCGTCATCCAGCGGGCGATCCTGCATGTGCAGTCGTCGGGCAAGAAGGAAGTCACCGGCGCGAATGTGCTGGTCGCGATCTTCGGCGAGAAGGAGTCGCACGCCGTGTACTTCCTCAACCAGCGCGGGGTCACCCGCCTGGACGTGGTCAACTACATCGCCCATGGCATCACCAAGAATCCGCAGCAGAAGCCGGAGAAGGGTAGCGAGGCCAAGGAAGACAGCGAGGGTGGCGAGCAGGGGCAGGGCGCGCTCGACGC
>JBDTWB010000008.1:0-43679 GCA_040006895.1 Casimicrobiaceae bacterium
CCGGCACGTACTCGCCGAACACCTCCCGCCAAACCTGGCCGATCTCTCCCACCGTCGCATAAGCCCTGACGCAGTCCAGCACGGCGGGCATCACGTTGGTCGTGCCGGCGCAGTCGGTGCGCAGACGTGCCAGTGCAGCGTCGACGGCGTTCTGGTCGCGGCGCGCCCGCACCGCCTTGACCTTGGCGACCTGCCGCGTCGCAACGTCCGGATCGAGCTTGAATACCGGCACCGGCCGGGCCTCGTCGCTCTGGAACCGGTTGACTCCGACCACGATCTGCTCGCCGCTTTCGACGGCGCACTGCTCGCGGTACGCGCCCTCGGCGAGGGCCCGCTGGAAATAGCCCTGGCGGGTGGCCTCGATCGCGCCGCCCATGCGATCCACCTCCTCGATGATGGCGGTGATCCGCCGCTCGAATTCGAGGGTGAGGGTCTCGACGAAATACGAGCCGCCGAGCGGATCGACCGTGTAGGGAATGCCGGTCTCGTAGCCGATGATCTGGTTGGCCCGGATCGACGTGCGTGCCGCTTCCTGGGTGGGGATGCCGAGGGCTTCGTCGAATGATGCGGTGCGGGTCTGCTCGCAACCACCGAGGATCTGCGCCAGCGCCTGCAGCGTGATCCGGGCGATGTTGTTGAGCGGCTGCTGCGCGGTGAGCGGCCGGCCGGACGTCGCGGCGTGCAGCCGGAAATGCTGCGCGCGCGCGGTGGTGCCGCCGAAACGTTCGCGCACCAGCCGGGTCCAGATCTTGCGGACGGCACGGTACTTGGCGATCTCCTCGAAAAAATCCATCTCGGTGCAGAAATGGAGTTCGAGGCTGTCGCCGAACGCGTCGATGTGCATGCCCTTGCGCAAGCACTCCTGGACATAGGCGATGGCATTGCAGAGCGTAAACGCCGCTTCCTGCACGCAGGTGCCCCCCGCCTGCTTCATGTGCGATCCCGACACCGAGATCGGCAGCCACTCGGGTGCCGCGGTGTTGCAGTACTGGATCGCGTCCGTCGCCAGGCGCAGGGAAGCCTCGATGGGCAGGAACTGGGTGCCCCGCGCGATGTACTCCTTGATGGGATCGTTCTGGATCTGCACGATGCAGTCGCCCGTCTTCGCCCCGCGCTTTTCGTACAGCGCGAGGAACCAGGCCATGGCGATGGGACCGATGCAGTTGGCGGTGGTGAAGATGTGCCCCACCTTGTCGAGGGGGATGCCTTCGAACACCTGCTCGACGTCGGCGAGCGAGGTGAGTGCGACACCGATTTGGCCGATCTCGTCGCGCGCCATCGGATGATCGGAGTCGTAGCCGATCTGGGTCGGCAGGTCGAGGGCGATCGACACGCCCCCCGTGCTGCCGTGCTCGATCAGGTAGCGGTAGCGCTTGTTGGCGTCCTCGGCCGAGCCGAATCCGGCATACATCTCGATCTCCCACAGGCTCCGCCGGAAACCGTTGGGTACGAAACCACGGGTGTAAGGCACCTCGGCCGGGAAGCCGACATCGCGTTCGAAACTCCAGCCGAATTGCTCGAGCTGGTGCGGCGAGTACACGGCGTCGACCGGAATGCCGCTCGAGGTCTGGAACGTCGGCTTCCAGCCCTGGGCGAGGTCCGCCTTGTGCGTCTCGACCCATTGCACGTGCAGCCCTCGCGCAGGCCGGGAGAGATGATCGGGTGCTTCGCGTTTGGTCACGTTGGTGCTCCTGCTAGCGCATGGTGGATGGCAGCCACAGAATCAGGGACGGGAAGGCCACCAGTATCGCCAGCAACACCAGGTGCGCGAACACGTGCGGCCAGATTCCGCTGAAGACTTCCCCGACCGCCCGCCCGGTGTAACGGCTGACGACGTAGGCGTTGAGTCCGACGGGTGGCGTCAGCAGGCCGACCTCGGCAAGGACCACCACGATCACCCCGAACCACACCGGATCGAATCCGAGGGCCTTGACCACAGGCAGGACGATCGGGACGGTCAGTACCAGGATCGCGATCTGGTCCATGATGCAGCCGAGCACGAAGTAGCCGGCCAGGATGAGCGCCAGGATGAGATACGGGGAGACGTGCAGCGATCCCACGAAGACAACCAGCTGCTGCGTCGTCTGGGTGAGGGTGAAGAAATACGCGAAGATCTTCGCGCCGAGGATGATCATGAATACCATGCAGCTCGTGCCGGCGGCGCCGGTGGCCGCATGGCGCAGCGAGGCGAGGGTGATGCGGCGGGCCCGCCAGGCGAGCAGCATCGCGCCGAACGCACCGATGCCCGCCGCCTCGGTCGGCGTGGCCACGCCCGCGTAGATGATGCCCGTCACCGCCATGAACAGCAGGATCATCGGTCCCGCCACCCGCAGGCTCGCGAACTTCTCCCGCCACGTATAACTCTGGCCGCGCGGCGCGCGCGACGGATCGAGGACCACCAGCACGTACACGGTGAGGGCAATGGTCAGGGTCACCAGGATGCCGGGCACGATGCCGGCGATCAGCAGCGCGCCGATGCTGACGTCGGCGATGATGCCGTACAGCACCAGAGCGATGCTCGGCGGAATGAGCATGGCCAGGGTGCCCGAGATCGCCACGACCCCGCACGCCATCTTCGGCTCGTAGCCCTGCTTCAGCATCGCCGGAATGGTGGTGGCGGACAACGTCGCCGCCGACGCCGTGCTCGAGCCGGAGATCGCGCCGAAAGCCGCGCCGGCGATCGCGGTCGCGATCCCGAGACCGCCGCGCACCCGTCCGACCCACTTGGCCGCGGCGTTGAAGAGATCGTCGGCCACCCCCGAGAGGATCACGAAATCGGCCATCAACAGGAACATCGGCACGGTGATGAGCTCGTAGGAGCTGACGGCCGAGACCGCCGTCGTCTCCACCAGCCCGAACACCGTCGATGCGCCGCCGATCAGGTAGAGCCCCGTCGTGCCGGCCACCGCGAGCGCGAAGCCGACCGGCATGCCCACCGCGAGCAGCACGAACAGGAAGATGGTGACGCCGAGCGCGAGCATTAGAGGTTGTCGGGCTCGCGCGTGGCGGCGACACCGGCGACCGCTGCCACGTCAGCCCGGCCGTTGACGAGCGCCGCGGCCATGGCCACCGCGACGAACGCCAGCCGCACGGCGATGAGCAGGCTGCCGAGGGCGGCAATGGCCGAGGTCAGCCACGTCGGCCAGGGAATGCTGCCGGCGACCACGTCGCCACCCTGCCACTTGATCCAGGCGCCGTTCGCCGTGAGAACGAAAACCAGGGCGAAGAACACCACGGCCAGCATCCAGCAGACGAGCCGGACCGCCAGTTTGGTGCGCAGCCCGAACCGTTCGTAGAGGAGATCGACGGCGACGTGGTGATGCCGGCGCAGTGTCTCCGACAGCGCCAGGTAAAAGGCTGCGAGCATCAGGTAGAGCGAGATGATGTCGTACGACCATGCGAGCGGCGCATTGAAGAAATAGCGGCGCACGACATCGACGACCACGATCAGCATGACCGCAAGCACGGTGGCGCCGGCCAGGGTGGACGCCACCGCGTCTACCCTGGCGAGGGCACGCTCGACCGTCGCGAAGCCGCTTGCGTTCGCCACCGGCATGGCCTACTGCAGCGCCTGCCGGAATTCGCGCAGCACCACCGAGCCGGGCTTGCCCCGCTTGTCGAGGCCCTCTGCCCACTCGGCCCCCACCGCGGTCATGGCCGCTTCCATTGCCGGGTGGTCGGCTGCAGCGATCCGGCCGAGCTTGACGCCGTTGGCGCGCATCTTCTCGTTGTCGCGGGCGGCGTCCTCGTCGATCTTGGAGCAGGCCTTGAAGGTAATGTCCTGGCCGGCCTCGACCATCGCCTTCTGGACGTCCGGCGAGAGCTTCTTGAACGCCGTCTCGCTGATTTCGTAGAGCAGCGCCGCACTGCCGAAGTTCTCGTTCTGGGTGCCGTACTTGACCAGCGAGCCCAGGTTGTACGACCCCACCGACACCACGGCGAGGACGCCGCCGTCGATGGTCCCGCGCGACAGCGACTCGTAGACTTCCGGAGCGGCCATGCGCACCGGCGCGCCCTTGAGCTTGCGCACCATGAGGTCCATCGCGCCGCCGGTGGTGCGCAGCTTCTGGCCCTCGAGGTCCTTCAAAGTATCGAGCTTCTTGGTGCTGTAGATCTGGAAGGGCGGCTGCACGATCGCGAACAGCAGGCGCATGCCGCTCGGCGCGAGCTCCGCCTTATCGAGCGTGCCGCCATTGGCGATCTTCCACAGGCCCTTCACGCCCTGGCAGGAGCTCGTGAAGCCGCCCGGCAGCTCGACCACACCCGAGAGCGGCAGCTTGTCGGAGAGATACGGCGGCACGATGAGGGCGATGTCCGTGACGCCGCTCTGGGCGAGGGTCAGCATGTCCTTGCCCTTGCCGAGCTGCTCGGCCGGGTAATGCTGGAACTCGACGGCGCCGTTGGTGCGCTTCCTGACCTCCTCCATCCAGGGCTTGGCCACGCTCTCGGTAAACAGGTGGTTCGCGGGCAACGAGTCGGCGAACTTGAGCACCGTCTTGCCCTGGGCCATGGCCGGCACGTGCTGCAACGCCAGGCACACGCCGGCGCACACGGCGGCCGTGCGAAAAATCGTCTTGGTCATGCTGCTCTCTCCTGGTTGGAATCAGCGTTGCTTGGCCACCGCGGCGCGGAAGTCCTTGAGCACCATCGTGCCCGGTTTGCCGCGCTTGTCGAGCTCGGCCGCCCATTCCTCGGAGACACTGGTCAGCAAGGACTGCAGCGCCTTGCGCTCCTCGGGGGGGAACTCGACGAGCTGGATGCCGGCCGCCTTGAGCTTCTCCGCTGCAGGCGCGACATCACGGTCGGCAACCGCACAACCGTTGCGGGTCGCGGCGTCCCCGGCTTCGACCAACGCCTTCTGGACATTGGCCGGCAGGGCCTTGAAGCGGTTCTCGGCAATGGCGTAGGTGATCGCCGCCCCGCCGAAGTTCTCGCCGCGGGTCGCGGTCTTCACCACGCGCGCGAGATCATAAGACAGGACCGTGGGATAGCCCATGAGACCGCCATCGATCGTGCCCCGCGACATCGATTCGTTGATCTCCGGCGCGGGAATGCGCACCGGGGTGCCCTTGAGCTTGCGGATGGTGATGTCCATCGCTGCTCCCAGCGAGCGCATCTTCTGGCCCTCGAGGCTCTTCATGCCTTCGTACTTGCGGGTGGTGACGAACTGAAAGGGGGCGAACGTATGGGCGATCAGCACCCGCACGCCGTTGGGCTGGAACTCGTACTTGGCGAGGGCGCCGTCGCGCGCCTGCTGGGCGAGTGCGACGGTGCCTTCGCACGAGCCCGCAAAGCCGCCAGGCAGCTCGGCGACGGCGGACAGCGGCATCTTGTCGGAGACATACGACGGCACGACCAGGCCGATGTCGACCACGCCCGCCTGGGTGAGCGCCAGCAGGTCCTTGCCCTTGCCGAGCTGCTCGGCCGGGAAGTACTGGAAGTCGACCTCGCCGTTGGTCGCCTTCTTCACGTGTTCCATGAAGAACTTGGCGGTGCTTTCCGCGACCGGGTGGCCGGGCGGATAGACGTCGGCCACCTTGAGCACGATCTTGTCGGCAGCCGCCACGGCGTGCGCGGCCGACGCCGCGATCATCGCCACCATCCAGGTCCATTTCGCTTGCATCGTCTTCCTCCTAGTTGTCGGTGTCATCGAGCAGGTCCCGGGCCGCGACGAGAGGATCGCGCTCCCCGGAGGCAACAGTTGCGACCAGCGCAGTCCAGCGTCCGCTGGCGCCCCAGCGCGCGCGATGGCGCGCGAACAGCTCCGCCCGCACGCAATCGGTGAGGCGTTCCGCGGCACGCGCCCGGGCCAGCGCCCGGCGCGCGCCGGTGCGATCGAGGAAGGCTCGATGCTCGGACAAGCGTGCGAGCAGGCCGTCGATACCCGCATCATTGCGGGCCGATATTTCCAGCACCGGCGGGAACCAGGCCAGGCGCCCCTCACCGAGATCGTTGCTCCCCTCCGCGAGGGCGTGCGTGTCGGCCGCGAGATGCAACGCCTGGCGAAGCTGGTTCGCGGCTTGCGCCGCATCGGGTCGATCGGCCTTGTTGACGGCCACCACATTGGCGATCTCGAGGATGCCGGCCTTGATTGCCTGGACGTCGTCCCCGAGCCCGGGCGCGGTCACGACCACCACGCTGTGCGCCACGTGCCGGATGGCAACCTCGGACTGGCCTGCCCCGACCGTCTCGACGATCACCACGGTGCGTCCCGCAGCACCCGCGAGCCGCACGAGATCCGCAACGCAGGCCGCGAGTCCACCGGCGGCGCCTCGCGAGCCCAGGCTTCTGAAGAACACCTCGGACGGCTGCTCCCGTGCACTGCGGATGCGATCGCCGAGCAAGGCGCCTCCCGTGAAGGGACTCGATGGGTCGATGGCCAGGATGGCGACGCGCTCGCCGGCTGCGACCAGTCGATGCGCAAGCAGCGGCAGGACGGTGCTCTTGCCCGCGCCACCCACGCCGGTCATGCCGACCACCCAGGGTTCGACCCCGTGGCCGAAGCTGCGGGTCAGCATTTCGACGCCGCGCGGGTCGTGGTTCTCGACGAGGCTCATCGCCCGCGACAGCGTACGCGCGTCCCCGGCGACCAGGCGCGCGACGGCCGGGCCGAGGTCGCCATCTTGACCGACCGCCGGGTGCTGCGAGGCGCGGGTATCGCCGTTCACCACGCCGCCTCGAGAAGCGCGAGCACATCCTCGCGCGTGGCGCGGCGAGGATTGAAGTAGAGCCCGCGATCGCCCATGGCAAGGTCGGCGAGCGCGCCGAACAGGCCGCGGTCGAGCCCGGTATCGCGCAGGCGCGTAGGCACGCCAAGCGTACGCTGCAGCGCGACCACGGCGTCGATCGCCCGTTGCACCGCCTGCGCGTCGGACAGGTCCGCAACCGCAACCCCCATGGCTTCGGCGGCGCGGCGCAGTGGCGGCCCGGCCACGGCGGCGTTGAAGCCCATCGCGTGGGGCAACAACACGGCGTTGGCGATGCCGTGGGGCAATCCGCCGAGCGACCCGAGGCCGTGGCAGATGCCGTGGTGAATGCCCACGCGCGCATTGGCGATCACCATCCCGCTCAGGTGCGCGCCTGCGAGCACATCGGCGCGCGCGGTGACGCTCGTTGGGTCGCGAACCATCGCCGGCATGGCCTGGTGCAGGGCGCGCAGGCCCCCGAGAGCGAGTGCGTCCGATATGGGATTGCGCACCCGCGAGTACAGGCCTTCGATGCAATGGGCAACCGCGTTCATGCCGGTGCTGGCCATGACCCCGACGGGGACATCGACATTGGCAAGGGGGTCGAGCAGGATCGTGCGCGGTGCGAGCTTGGCGTCCCAAAATAGCAGCTTGCGGCCGTTCGCCGCGCGCACCCCCAGGCCGGGTGTCACTTCCGCCGCCGATGCGGTGGTCGGCACGACCACGATCGGTAACTTCGGCTGGGCCAACGCCTGCTGCACGTAGTGATCGGGGGGCGTGAACACGTTCGCGTGCCGCGCGAGCGGTGCTCCCTCGGCGAGCACGATGGCGATGGCCTTGGCCGTATCCGAAGCGCTGCCGCCGCCGACCGCAACCAGGCCATCGATGCCCGCTTCGGCGGCGCGCCTCGCCACAACTTCCACATGGGCGCAATCGGAATGCTCGACCACGTCGTCCACGACGGCCGCGATCGCCTGGACACGCCGCACCAGGGCCCCGAGGGGCGAAGCGGCGGTACGCCGGCCGCAGACCAGCATTGCCTTGCGGATGCCGACCGCCCGCAACTCCGCCTCGAGGTCGTCGACCGCGCCCGCGCGCAGGACCACCCGCGTCGGCAGGCCGCGAAACTCGAAGCCTGGCGGAAGCGCACGGGTGTCATTGGCCGAGGCCACATCCGGCGCAGCGAGTTCGAGATCGGTCATTGCGCGGCGCTAGCGACCCACGAAGCGCGGGTCGCGCTTCTCGACGAATGCGGCGACCGCCTCGCTGAAGTCGTCGGTGTGCTGGGTGATGCTCTGCAGTGCGGCGGCCAGTTCCAGGCTGCGGGCAAGAGTCGAGCCCTCGGAATCACGCAGCAGCCGCTTGTTGAGCTTGAGCGCATGCGGGGGATGCCGCACGATCCGTCCGGCCAGGGCGAGCGCCTCCTCCAGCAGGCGTTCGCCGGGGTGCACTGCCGAGACGAGCCCCCAGCGCAGTGCCTGCTCGGCATCGACGGCGTCGCCGGTGAGGGTCATTTCGTACGCCCGCGCAGTGCCGACGATGCGCGGCAGCAGCCACGCGCCACCGTCGCCGGCGACCAGCCCCAGTCGGACGAAGCTCTCCGCGAACACGGCTTCCCGGGCGGCGATGCGCATGTCGCACATGAGCGCCAGGTCGCACCCGGCGCCGATTGCCGGACCGTTGACTGCGGCGATCGTGGGTACGTCGATGCCGAATACGGCCAGCGGCACCCGCTGGATGCCGCGACGATAGTTCTCGCGCATTTCCGCTGCCGATCCGCCGAACATGCCGCGTCCGGCCAGCATGTCCTTGACGTTGCCGCCCGCGCAGAAACTGGGCCCGCTGCCGGTCACGATCACGCAGGCAATCGTCGGATCCGCGTTGATGGCGGCCGCGGCATCGACGATCGCGCCCGACATGGCGTCGTCGAGGGCGTTGCGCGCGTCGGGTCGCGACAGGGTGAGCAGCGCAACGGCACCGCGGCGTTCGAGCGATACGAGGTCGGTCACGTCGGCTCCTCTAGGCGGCCCGGCGCGGCGTCTTGGCACCGCCGATATGGCGCCTGATGCCGGCCTTGATCATGGTCGCGAACGCTTCTGCGTTGGCGCGAATGGTCTTGCTGAGGCCGCCGATGCCGATACCCATCGGCGGCCGGCCGTCGAGGCGAGGCAGCGCGACCGCCACCACCCCTGCTCCCGGCGAGACGCGATCGACCGACACCGCATACCCGGCGCTCTGGATCGCCTGGATGTCGCGCCGCACCGTCGCGAGCGACAGCCGCGATTGATCGTCCGCCTGGCTGGCGTTGTGGCGAAACACGGCGTGGCGCACGTCCTCGTCCGGCATCATCGCCATGAACAACCGCCCCAACCCGGACGTGGCCAGCGGTCGGATGGTGCCCGGACCGAGATGGAGTCGCATCGACTTGGTCGCCGGCACGACGTGAATGTAGCGCACCACCTGCCCGGACTGCACCGCCAGGATGATCGTCTCGCCGGTCGCCTCGCCGAGCTCCCCCATCAGCTGCAGGACCGGGCCCTCGGGGGCGAGTTGCCGGTCGATCCACGCCCCCAGCAAGGTGACGCGCGGCGTGGGCCGGTACATGCGGCGGGCATCCTGCTCCACGTAGCCGATCTCGGCGAGGCTGTGCAGCAGCACGGAAGTGCTCGACGCCGGGTAGCCGAGCGCGCGCGCAATCTCCGAGACACTGGCCTCGCGCTGCACCTGGTCGAAGTACTCGAACACCTCGAGCACCCGCACCGCGGACTTGACCTTGGTGCTCGCCGCGCTGCGCGCCGTCACGACGCATTCCCCTGCGGGTCCGAGAGGTAGGCCCATAGATCGCTCGCACCGCGCGCCAGGACATCGGCGCCGATGCGCTCGTTCCAGGCGTGCTCGTCGCCGAACTCGTCGCGCCACGCCCAGAGTCGCCGGGTGAACAGCTGCAGCGGGAATTCGCGGGTGAAGCCCATCGCGGCCACGACCTGGTGGGCAACGCCGTTGACCGTGGCCGCCGCCTCGCTGGCGCGGGACTTTGCCAACGCGCCCCCGAGCCACGATTCGTCGACCCGCATGAGCAGCGCGCCGCCGTCGACGGCCGCCGCGGCCGCAGCGGTCTCGCCCGCAAGTTGCGCGACGAGCTGCTGCACCGCCTGGAACTCGGCGATGCGTTTGCCGAACTGGCGACGGGTGTTGGCGTGCTCGACCGTGATTTCCAGGATCCGGCCCATCGCTCCGGTCATCTGCGCGGCGCGCAGGAGCGCGCAGAGCGACCGGATGCGCCCGGCACTCATTGCCGTGGTGCGAACCTGCTCGGCGCCGCCCGCAGCCAGCGCCAGGACGTCGCGCGGCTCGCCGGCAAGGTTCTCGCCCAGAGACAGTCGCGCGGCATCGATCCCGAATACGTGCACCACGACGTGGTCGCCGGCATCCTCCACGGCGCAGCCGCGCTTCGCGGTGCGTCCCCACGGGAGGCGGACGCGGAGCCCGGTGCCGTCGGCATGCGTCTCGACCTCGCCGAGCACCACCGGACCGGCAAGGTCGGGCCATCCCGCTGCCGCCAGCACGACCCGCGCCATCAGCGCCTCGGTGATCGGGGCATGGGCCGCGCAGTAGCCGGCCGCGCGCACCATGCCGACGGCGTCGATCAGGTCGGCGCCGACCCCGCCAGCCGCTTCCGGAACCAGGATGCGATCGAGTCCCGAGTCGTCGATCGCCGCCCAGAGGCCGGACGTGTCCACGCCGTCGCGGCCATGCGCCAGCTCGACCGGAGTCTGCCGCGAGAACACTCGGTGGGCGCTCTCCACGATCATCGGCTCGGCAATAGGGTTCATCGCATCCCCAGCTCGCGAGCGATGATCCCGCGCAGGATCTCGCGCGTGCCGCCGCGCAGGGAAAACGAGGGCGCGGCCAGTGTCGCCTCGTCGATTGCCTCCCGCAGGAACGGCGTGCAGGGCACTCGGGCGGGGCCGCGCACCAGCGCGCGCACCACCTCGGCAAGATCCTGTTCCAGGGTCGTCCCGAGGTCCTTGGCGAGCGCCGCCTCGAAGTCCGGCGACTGCCCCGCCTCGAGGGTTGCAGCGATGCCCATCGACATGTGCCGCAGCGCGCTGAGATGCGCCGTCATCCTCCCGATGCCGGCACATGCGCTCGGATTCGCAGCGCCGGGAAGCGCGGCGGCCGCGGCACTGAGGAGGGGAAACGTGGACAGGAAGCGGTCCGGCCCGCTGCGCTCGAAAGCAAGCTCCCCGACCACCAGCTTCCAGCCATCACCCGGGGCGCCGAGCAGGTAGTCCGCCCCGATCGCCACACCGTCGAATACCACCTCGCAAAAGTCGCGTCCTCCGGTCAGATCTTCGATCGGCGAGGCGTGCACACCCGGAAGCTTCATGTCGACGACGAACTGGCTGAGGCCCGAACGCCGGTCCTCGCCCGCCGGTGCCGTGCGCGCCAGGACGATGACGTAGTCGGCGCGATGCGCATGCGAGGTCCACAACTTGGTGCCATGCAGTCGCCAGCCACCCTCGACCTGCTCGGCACGGGTCTCGACACTGGCGAGGTCGGACCCGGCATTGGGCTCGCTCATGCCGATGCCGAAGCAGCAGCGGCCGGCGGTGATCCGCGGCAGTACGGTCTGCTTCAGCACCTCGGAACCATGCCGCGCGATCTGCGGTCCGCTTTGCCGGTCGGCAATCCAGTGCGCTCCGAGCGGTGCGCCGGCCGCCAGCATTTCCTCGCAGACGATGTAGCGCTCCAGTGCACTCCGGCCGTGCCCACCGTACTGCTCGGGCAAGGTCAGACCGATGAACCCGCGGTCGCCGCAGCGCGCGGAGAACGCGGCATCGTGACGCATCCAGCCGTTGGGGCGTGCTTCGAACCGGCCGGCGCCGCGCTCTTCCCGCAGAAAGCGACGCACGTCGGCACGCAGCATCGGTGCGCTCGCGGGCCATTCGGGTGAGGGAAAGCGAAACCGCATGGTCGAAGCGTCCTGCCGGAGACCAGGGTCCGGGGTGAGGCGCATTGTAGGACAAAGGACCGCTATTCATAAGGACGAACTGTCTTTTCACATCCATGAAATTGTCCCGAACGTCGGCGAAGCCTGTGCGCACCGCGGAATCTTTGTCTACGATGCGCGCATGGACCAGCCCACACCGTTCCCGGCCAATCGCATCCGCCGCACCTGGGCGGAGCAACGCCCGGCATTCGGCAGCTTCGTCTTTTCCCACGATGCCGCGAACAGCGAGATCGTCGCGGCAGCCGGCTTCGAGTTTGCGATCATCGACACCGAGCACACCACGTTGGGCGCAGCCGAAGTCGAGCACCACGCCCGTGCGTGCGCGGCCCACGGAGCCGCCGCCCTGGTGCGCGTACCTCCCGAGGAAATCGCGAGCTGCGGCCGCCTGCTCGACGCCGGTGCGGCGGGCGTGGTCATGTCGCACTTCGGAGCCGATCCCGTGGCGAGCCGGCGACTCGGCTCGATCGTCCGTTATGCGCCGCAAGGTGATCGTCCCAGCTGCAGCGGCGTGCGCTCCACCCGTTACGGCTTGCGGCCCTTCGCGGAGACCGTGCGCGACAGCAATGCCGATCTCCTCGCCATCGGCATCGTCGAGGACGTGGAGGCATTGGCCGACCTGGATGGCACCCTTGCCCGCTGCCGCGTCGATGCGGTCATGCCGGGGCCCGGCGATCTTTCGACGGCCCTCGGGGTTCCCGGACAGCCCACTCACCCGCGGGTCCGCGAGGCCATCGACGAGATCCATCGCGCCGCCCGGCGGGCGGGCGTTCGCGCCGGGATGTACCTCAACACGCCCGACGAGTTCGCGACCTGGCGGGGCGAGGGCCTGGACTTCTTCGTCTATCTCTTCGATTACAAGGTGCTCGCGCACGCCTATGGCGCGGCACGCGCGGCCATCGCGGCGGTCGCGCAGCGATGACGTGCACAGGGCGACTCGGCAGTGTCCTGCTTGGCGCGCGCCGCGCGCCCCGGCCGGTACCCTGGCGCGCCCGTCGGCGCGGTGCAGGGCCGTCGATGGACAAGGCCGATGCACGACCGTATGCTCGCAGCAAAAGCCGTTGCACGACCGACGACGCGATGCGGGTCGCCGGTTTTCGCTCGCCAGACCGGCATTCGACCGGCACGTACCCCGTACGCGTGAACTAGGAGGAAGCATGTTCCATCTCGAAATCCGGAGGTCCTGGCTGCGCATCCTTGCCAGCCTCGCCATGTTCGCCGTCGCGCCGGCCTGGGCGCAGACGTTCCCCAATCCCGCGGACGAGGCCAAGCTCTACGAGCTCGGCAAGAAGGAGGGCAAAGTCGTCTGGTACGAAAGCGCGCCCCTCGAGCCGATGCAGGCCATCGCCCTCGCCTTCGAGAAGAAGTATCCCGGCATCAAGGTCGAGGTCCTGCGGATCGTGGGCATTCAGCAGTACCAGCGGTTCATGCAGGAGGTCCAGGCCAAGCAGCACAACGTCGATATCCTGCACATCAGCGACCGGCCGAGCATGGCGTCGCTGGTCGACGATGGACACGTCGCCGAATGGAAGGTGCCGGTGCACGATCGCTATCCCGAGGTGTTCCGGATGAAGAACCACGCCTACGCGAACTACACGACGGACAACGCGATCATCTACAACGTCAACAAGGTCACGCCGGAGGAGGTCAAGCTCCTCGAGTCGGACTGGAAGGCCGTGCTGGATCCGCGCTTCAAGGGACGCTTCGCGGTCACGAACATGAAGTGCGGCGCGTGCTACGCGGGCATTCACATGTTCCTCGATCCCAAGATGAAGGATCGCTACGGACCCGAGTTCCTGAAGCAGGTCGCGGCCCAGAAGCCGGCCGTCTACTCCGAGGTCCTGGTCGGTCTCGACCGCGTGATCGCTGGCGAGCACGACTTCACCTACTGGACGTGGGAAGGCATTGCCCTCACCAAGTGGCAACAGGGCGCGCCGATCCGCTGGATCCATCCGAAACCGACGCCCACGTTCGGCAACTCATGGCAGGCGATCTCGAAGTACGCACCGCATCCGAACGCCGCTCGCCTCTTCCAGAACTGGTCGATGAGCGAGGAAGGCGAGATCGCCATCCAGCAGCTCTACGGCTCGGCGACGGTGATGAAGGGTCTGAAGGACCAGCGAACGGTCACCAAGGAGGCCTGGTACAAGCCGATCGCCCAGCCCTATGAAATCGATTTCGCGCGCTGGGACCGCGACTACCACAAGGACATGGACCTCTGGGCGAACATCCTCAAGCAAGCCCGGTAAGAGGACATGGCGGTAGCAAGCGCGCCCGCGCCGGTGGCGGCGTCGGGCGCTCCCCTCTCCCGGTTGCTGTGGCGCTGGGGCGGCGAGCGCGTGCTCTGGGCTGTGCTCGGTATCGCCGTATTCGCCGTCGCCATCCTGCCGCTGGTCTACACGATCGATGCCAGTTTCTATCGCGAGACGCGGACGGGACTTTCCACCGAGCGCAGCCTGCGTGCCGTACTCGATGTCTACGCTACCGCGGCCTATCTCGGCTACCTGGCCGACGCCCTGATCCTGGCGACCGTGGTGACGCTGTCGTCGCTGTTGGTCGGCATGACCATGGCGCTGCTGATGGCGCGCACCGACCTGCCGTTCAAGAACACGTTCGATCTCCTGATCATCATGCCGCTGTTCCTGTCCCCGTTCACCGGGCTAATCGCCTGGATCGCGCTGGGCTCGGAAAAGACCGGCTTCATCAATGTCACCATCAGCGCGGCCCTCGGCGCCATCGGCCTCGACCCGGGACCGCTCATCAACATCTGGAACTACGCCGGGGTCGTCTGGGTGATGTTCCTGTTCTTCTGTCCGTTCGCCTACCTGTTCACGGTCGGCAACCTGCGCGCCATGGATTCGTCCCTGGAGGAAGCGGCACGCACCACCGGCGCGACGCCGCTGCAGACGCTCCTGCGGGTGACGGTGCCGATGTCCGTACCGGCGATCCTGGCTTCGGGGTTGCTGATCTTCATCCTCGCGGCGGAGATGTACACCATCCCCGGCATCATCGGCTCGACCGCCGGGTTCACCACCCTGCCGTGGAAGATCTACCAGGACGCGACGGTGTTCCCGGTGCACAGCGCCCACGCGGCGGCCGGCGCCACCATGCTGCTCTGGATCACCGTATTCGGCATCTGGCTGCAGCGGCGGGTGACCCGGCGATCCGAGCGTTACGTCACCGTCACCGGCAAGGGCTTCCGCGGGCGGCCATTGCCGCTGGGCTCGTGGCGCTGGCTGGCCCTGCTCTTCATCGGACTCTACGTGCTGTCGGCGGACATCCTGCCGTTCGGGGCGCTCTTGCTGTCGTCCTTCATGAAGTACAGCGCACCGATGATCTCGGCCGATATCTTCACTCTGAAGCACTACGTGCAGATCTTCACCTTGCAGAACATCCGCGACTCGATCTGGAACACCCTGTACCTCGCGGTGCTGAGCGGCGGGTTGTGCGTGCTCGCGGGCCTGCTGATCAGCTTCATGGAGGTGCGGCGTCCCAGTCCGTCCACCAAGCTGCTGGCGTTCTTCGGGGTGCTGCCCGTCGCGGTGCCGGGCCTGGTGTACGGGCTCGGCCTCATCTGGACCTACGTGCAGACGCCCATCTACGGCACCGTCTGGGTGCTGCTGCTCGCCTACGTCGCCAAGTTCCTGCCCTACGGGATCGTGGTCAGCCGGTCGGCCATCCTGCAGGTCCATCCCGAGCTCGAGCAGTGCGCGCGGATCTCGGGCGCGAGCAGCCTCAAGACCCTGCGCGCGATCACCATGCCTCTGCTCAAGCCGACGCTGATCGCCATCCTGTTCTTCGTGATGCTCATGAGCATCAAGGAGCTGTCGGCATCACTGCTCCTGTATACCCAGAAGAGCCAGGTGCTGTCGGTGCTGACGTGGCACTACATGGACGCCGGCAACTACCAGTTCGCCTCCGCGCTCGGCGTGATCCAGACGCTGATCATGATGGCCCTGGTGGTTGCGACCCGCGCGATCTTCAATGTCCAGCTCGAGAAGACCCTTGCCAAATCCTGAGCCGACTATGCAACCGCTGCGCGACTACCTGATCGTCGAGGTTGCCGAAGGCATTGCGGGCCCCTGCTGCGGATTGCAATATGCCGACCTCGGCGCGCGGGTCATCAAGATCGAATCGCCGGACGGCGATCGGGTCCGCGAGTGGGGTCCCCCCATGGCAGGCGACGTGGCAGCCATCTTCGCGCATCTCAATCGCGGCAAGGAAAGTGTCGTCCTCGACCTCGCTGCTCCCGAAGGACGCGCGCGCCTGGACGCGTTGCTTGCGCGCGCCGATGCGGTGGTCGCCCACAATGATTGCGGCGATCCGGCAACCGTCGACTGGCCGGCGATGGCGCAGCGGCACTCGCGACTGGTGGTGTGCGAGCTCGACTGGATGGGCACGCGCGGGCCGCTTGCCGGGCTGGCCGGATCGGAGCTTTCCATCCAGGCGATGTCGGGCTTTACCCGCTACGTCGGCGAGCCGGGCGGAGAACCCTGTCGCGTCGGCTTCGAGATCGCCTCGATGGCTACGGCAATGCACGCCTTCCAGGCGATTGCCGCAGGTCTCTTCCACCGGGACGCGGGCGGCACCGGCCAATACGTGCAGGTGAGCGTGCTCAATTCCCTGCTGTCGATGAAGACCATCCTGCTCGCGGCCCACAGCGGCGACATCGACGCCTGGGATGGCTTCCATCTCAATGGCCCCCATTGGCCGCCCGATACCGGATGGAAAACCAAGGATGGCCAGATCACCTTCGACTTCCGGCATGGTCAGCGCGATGAATGGGCGGCCTTCTGCCGCAAGGTCGGTCTCGACGCGCTCGTCGATCATCCCGACTATGCGGACTGGCGCTCCACCATCTACATCGGCGACCGGCGCTTCACGCATGGCGAGCCCTACCGCAAGGTGTTCGCCTCCATGACCTGCGAGGAGGCGAGCGCAATCATCAACGACCTCGGGGGCATCTCGGTCAAGTTCCACGACTACGCCGAGATGCTGGCGCATCCCCAGGTGCAGACCCTCGACGCCCTGGTCACGGTGCACGATGCGGGCCATGCCGGGCAACAGGTCGGCACGCCGTTCAAGTTCGGCGGCGAGGCACGGCGCGCACAGTTCGACCGTGCGCCCCGCCTCGGCGAGCATTCCGATGCAGTCCTCGCCGAGTTCGCCGCCGCCAGGCCGCCGGGTACGTTCGGCATGCGGGAGGCGGCGCCGTGAACGGACCACTCGCCGGGCTGCGCGTGGTCGACGCAAGCATGGGCGCGGTCGGGCCATGGGCTGGCGTCCTGCTCGGTGCGCTCGGCGCCGACGTAATCAAGCTCGAATCGCCGCAGGGCGACTTCATCCGCGCCATCAAGCCCTCCAAACGCGGGCTCGGCACCACCTACATTTCGCTCAACTTCAACAAGCTTGCGCTGGTGCTGGACCTCAAGGTCCCCGACCAGCGGCGCCGCGTGCACGAGCTCGTGGCCGACGCCGACGTGTTCATCGAGAATTTCCGCCCCGGCGTGGCCGCCCGCATCGGGGTCGGCTACGACGAGCTCGCGAAGGTCAATCCGCAGCTCGTCTACGCCTCGGCCTCAGGCTTCGGCACGTCGGGGCCGATGGTGGGCATCGGTGCCACCGATCCGCATCTGCAGCCCTTTACCGGCGCGTGCTCGATCAATGGCATGCCCGACGGGCCGCGCCAGCGCTGGCGCTGGTACGGCCACTTCGACTGCAACACGTCGATGTGCATCGTCGAAGGCGTGCTGGCGGCGCTCCTGGAGCGCCGGCGCACGGGCCGCGGCAAGCTGGTCGAGGTGACGATGGTCGAGGCGGCGCTGGCCTTGCAGCGCGTCCGCCTGGCCGAGCATCTCTCCGGGTCGACGCCGCGCCCCATGGGAAGCGCCACCACCTACCTCGTGCCGGACCAGGCGTTTCGTACCCGGGATCGACCACTCGCCGTCACCGCGAGCTCGCGCCGCGAGTGGCGGGCGCTCTGCAAGGCGATCGGCAAGGGCGAGCTCGCCGACGATCCGCGCTTCATGACCAATCCCGACCGGGTGCAGCACCGCGCTGCGCTGATTCCCATCCTGCAAGACGTGTTCGGCGCCTGCGCCGCGCATCACTGGCTCGATATCCTGCGCCGTGCCCACGTGCCATGCGCGCTATTTACCAGCATCGATGAATTCCGCCACAACGTGCACTACCTGGCCAACGCGATGGTCACCTCGTTCGATACGCCGCATTGGGGCAACGTGACCGTCGGCGGCGTGCCCTGGCGGTTCGCGGCCACCCCGGGCGAGCTGCGCCCGGGCATGCCCCCCGGGGCGAACACCCCTGAAATCCTGGAACGCGGCTGGTCGGCGTTCCAGGACGCGTGAGGAACCCATGTCCGGCGTGCGCATCCGCAGCCTCGTCAAGCGCTATGGCACCGTGCCCGCCGTCGCCGGCGTGAGTCTCGACATCGCCGAGGGCGAGCTCATCGTCCTGCTCGGCCCGAGCGGCTGCGGCAAGACGACGACCTTGCGCTGTGTCGCCGGACTCGAAGACGTGTCCGAGGGCGAGATCGCCATGGGCGAGCGCGTGGTGTCGTCGCCGGGCTTCTCCCTGCCGCCGGAAAAGCGCGAGATCGGCATGGTGTTCCAGTCGTACGCCATCTGGCCGCACATGAGTGTCGCCGAGAACGTCGCGTTCGGCCTCAAGCTCAAGAAACTCCCGAACGATGCCATCAGGAGCCGGGTCGAGCGTGCCCTCGCGCTCGTCGGCCTGGAGAAGTATGGCGACCGTGGTGCGAGCCAGCTCTCCGGAGGCCAGCAGCAGCGCGTGGCGCTGGCGCGGGCGATCGTGCTCGAGCCCGGCGTGCTCCTCTTCGACGAGCCGCTGAGCAACCTGGACGCGAAGCTGCGGGAAAAGATGCGCTTCGAGTTGCGCCAGCTGCAGAAGCGGCTGGGGATCACCTCGATCTACGTGACCCACGACCAGCAGGAAGCGATGGTCATCGCCGACCGCGTGGTGCTGATGAACGAGGGCCGCATCGACCAGATCGGCACGCCGGTCGACATCTACCAGCGCCCCGCCTCGCGCTTCGGAGCCGAATTCATCGGCCTGGCCAACATCGTCGAAGCCAAGGTGGTCGACACCGGCGCATCGACGCGGGTGCGTCTTCGGGACGGCCTGGTCCTGGAGAGCACGGCCAACGGCTACGCCGTGGACGCGGAAGTCGATGTCATGTGCCGTCCGGAGAACTTGCGCGTGTCCCCCCATCCCATCGAGGGACGCAACGTCTTTCCGGCCAAGATCCAGAACACGTACTTCCTCGGCAACATCGCCGACGTCTACGTCCTCGCCGGCTCGCTGCAATTGCGCGGGCAACTGAGCCCGCCGGAGCTCTGGGCGGAAGGCAAGGACGTGTGGGTACAGATGCCGCCGGACAAGGTCGTCCTGCTCGCCCCCGAGCGAGACGGCGCGAGGCACGCGTGAGCTACCTCCCAGCGGGCACCCCCTTGCCCCAACCGGTGCCGGACGACCAGCCGTACTGGGATTTCGTGTCGCGCCGCGATCTGCGCATCCAGCGCTGCGCCGATTGCGAGCGCTTCCGGCATCCTCCGATGCCCTTCTGTCCCGGCTGTCGTTCCAGTCGCGTCGAGTGGGCCAAGGTCCCCGGCAGCGGCACGGTCTATTCCTACACGATCGTGCACCACCCGGCGCACCCGGCGCTTGAGGACGCGCTTCCGTACAACGTCGCGGTCGTCCACCTCGACGAGGCCGGGGACGTCCGGCTCGTGTCGAACGTGATCGATGCAGCTCCGGAGGAGATGGCCATCGGCCTGCGGGTGATGCTGTGCTGGGACGACACGGCCGAAGGCGTGCCGCTGCCCCGGTTCCGGAAAGCCGCCTAAGCCATGCGAACCGCCCTGCGCGCCGCGAGCGGTGCCGGCGCCGCGCGATTTCCTGCGCAGCCCGGTGGTGGTGCCCCCCCGGTGCGCCTCGGCGGACGTTACAGCCGCCCCACGCGGGTCGCCTCGCGATGACGACGGCCATGCCTCGACCACGGGCGCGGGCATCGTTTGCCGACCAGGCGGCCATCGTCGGCATCGGCGAA
Source organism: Casimicrobiaceae bacterium (assembly GCA_040006895.1). Classification (GTDB taxonomy): domain Bacteria; phylum Pseudomonadota; class Gammaproteobacteria; order Burkholderiales; family Casimicrobiaceae; genus CAIWHR01. The sequence goes on from JBDTWB010000008.1 coordinate 19,784, forward strand.
ACCGAGTACACGCGTCACGGCGGCATCCAGGATCGGACCGAGTTCGCGCTCTGCTGCGAGGCGATCCAGAAGGCTGCCGATGACGCCGGCATCCCGGTCACGGAGATCGACGGTTTTTGTTCGTTCGCCTACGAGCGCCACGAACCCGTGCAGATCCAGGCGGCGCTCGGCATCCCGGAGCTGCGCTTCGCGAACATCGTGTGGGGCGCGGGTGGCGGTGGCTGCTCAGGCGCGGTCATGAATGCCGCGCTCGCGGTGCACGCCGGCCTCTGCCGGAATGTCGTCGTCTATCGATCCCTGTGCCAGGGTCAGTACGAGCGCTATGGACACTATCGACCACGACCGCAGGGCGGCGCGTACATGGCGCCTTTCGGCCTGATGAATCCCGGGCAGATGGTGGCGCTCACCTTCCGCCGCCACATGCACGAGTACGGCACGCCCGTGGAAGCGCTCGGCCACGTCGCCGTCACGTTTCGCGCGCATGCCCAGCGCAATCCGCGCGCGCTTCAGCATGGCAAGCCGCTGACCCTGGAGATGCACCGTGAATCGCGGATGATTGCGGACCCGTTCCGGCTGTTCGATTGCTGCCTGGAGACCGATGGCGCAGGTGCGCTGATCGTCACGTCACGCGAGCGAGCCCGCGATCTTCCTCAGAAGCCGGTGCGCATCCTCGCCGCGGCGCAGGCCAGCGGTCCCGGCTGGGGCCTCGGGCCGATGGGCTCGCACAACATGCCGATGGAAGACTACGCGTCGACCAACTCGAAGGCGGTCGGCCGCATCCTGTTCGGGATGGCCGGGCTCTCTCCGGCCGACCTCGACTGTGCCCAGATCTACGACGCGTTCTCGGGGCTGCTGGTGATGGCCCTCGAGGATTTCGGCATCTGCAAGCCGGGCGCGGCCGCGGATTTCATCATGGACGGCAATCTCGCATGGCAAACCGGCGCGCTGCCCTGCAATACCGCCGGAGGGCTTCTTTCGGAAGGCTACCTGCAGGGCCTCAACCTCGTCCTGGAGGGGGTCCGGCAGATGCGCGGCACCTCGACGGCGCAGGTTGCGGACGCCGAAACCTGCCTCGTCACCAGCGGCGGCGCCCAGGCGCACAAGAGCGCGCTCATCCTTGCCCACTGATCGCCATGGCGCATGACCTCGATCGACTGAAGCACCTCAAGGACCGAACGGCCATCGTCGGCGTCGGCGCGTCGGCGCAGGGTACCTTCCCGGATTCCGATCCCTACAGCTTGGCCATCACCGCGTTCCGGGCGGCGCTTGGCGATTGCGGTCTCACCAAGCACGACATCGACGGCCTGATCGTGCAGGGCCCCGGCAATGTCAGCTTCGTGCGGATGGCCGAGATGCTCGGCATGGATCCGGTGATCGGCGCCAACTTCGACGTCGGCGGCCTCGCCACGGGACCGCTCATGCAGCACGCTGCGATGCTGATCGCAACCGGGATGTGCGAGACGGTCGCCCTGCTCTACGGCAATGCCTCGCGCACCGAAGGCCGCAAGTTCGGCGGCGATACCGTGGTCACGCCGGGCCGCGAATACTCGAGCGCGTTCTACTATTACGGCCTGACGTCTCCCGGGGCGGCGAGCGCCTTCCAGGCCCGTATTCACTTCGATACGTACGGCTCCACCAGTCGCCAGCTCGCCGCGGTGCCGATCGCCCAGCGCAAGCATGCGATGCTCAATCCCCAGGCGATCAAGAAGGAGCCGCTCACCGTCGAGCAGCATCAGGCGTCGCGTTTCATCTGCGAGCCCTTGCACGTGTACGACTACTGCCTGATCAACGACGGCGGCGTGGCGGTCATCATGACCACCGCGGAACGCGCCCGTGACCTGAAGCAGAAACCGGTGTACGTTTCCGGGATCGGCCGTCAGGACACTGGACGTGGGTCGTCGCTGCCGAACACCACGTTGTGGCGCGACACCATGCCCAGGGCAGCCGAGATGGTCTATGCAATGGCTGATGTCAGCCGCAACGACATCGACGCCCTGATGATCTACGACAGCTTCTCGATCAACATCTGGCTGTCGCTCGAGAATTTCGGGTTCTGCAAGCCCGGCGAAGCCGGCAGCTTCACGCAGGATGGTCGCATCGAGCTGGGCGGCCCCTTGCCCGTCAATACCCACGGTGGGCACCTTTCCGAGAGCTACATGCAGGGCTGGCTCCACCAGGTGGAAGCGGTCCGGCAGCTTCGCGGCGAATGCGGCCCGCGGCAGGTACCCGATTGCAGCATCGTCCAGTACATCTGTCGTGGCAACCTCGCGAGCTCGCTCATCTATCGGAACTGAACGCGATGACCTACGCCAAGCCATTGCCGGCCGTCACGCCGCTGGATCGCCCTTTCTGGGAGCACGCCCGTCGCCACGAGCTGCGGCTGCAGCGTTGCAGCGCCTGCGCGCGGTTTCGCTATCCCGCCTCGCCGGTATGCCCGGAATGCGACAGCGATCGGCACGAATGGGCCGCGGTGACCGGGCGCGGCCAGGTAATGTCCTGGGTCGTGTTCCACCGCTCGTACTTCCCGTCGTTCGCCGCCGATATTCCCTACAACGTGGCCTTGATCCGCCTGGACGAGGGTGTCGTTTTGGTCAGCAACGTCGTGGCGCCGAACGACAGCCTGCGCACCGATATGCCGGTCGAGGTGGTGTTCGAGGATGTCACGCCAGAGATATCCATTCCCAAATTCAGGCCGCGCACCCCATGACGGACATGTACAACCTGCCCCTGGAGCAGCGGGTCCTCGGCCCCATCCTCGCCGCCAAGGCACGCACCGACGGCGATCGGCCGTGCATGACCGTCGGACCGCGAACCTGGACCTTTGCCGAGACCGACCATATCGTGCGGCAGGTCGCGCGCGGTCTGCGCCGGCTGGGCGTGCGCAAGCAGGAGCCGGTGACGCTGCTGCTGCCGAACTCCGCCGAATTCGTCTTCTCCTGGTACGCATGCTGCGTGATCGGCGCGATCTTCGTGCCCATCAACCCCAGCAACACCGGCTACCTGCTCGACTACCTCATCAAGGACAGCGGCACCCGCGGCTTGATCGTCGATCGCAGCCTCGCCCCGCAGCTTCTCAGCCTGCCGGCAGAGACATTGCGCCAGCTGGAGTGGGTCGCGGTCGTCGGCGGCACCCGGGATCTCGTCCTGCATCCCGGGCCCGGTCGCTACCTCGACTTCGCCGAGCTGCTGGTGGAGGGCGACGACGATCCCGAGGTGCCGTGCACCTTCCGCGACGTGCAGAGCATCATGTACACGTCTGGAACCACCGGCCCGTCGAAAGGCGTGATCCTGCCCAACGGCCATTTCTTCTCGTCGACCTGCACGTTCCTGCGCGCGCTCCGGCTGGACCGCGACGACGTGCTCTTCACCCCTCTGCCGCTCTTCCATGGTCTCGCCAGCCGCCTCGGGGTGCTACCGGCGCTCATGGTGGGCGCACACGTGGTGATCGCGGAGAAGTTCAGTGCCACCCTGTTCTGGCGACAGGTGTCCGAATGCGGTGCCACGGTCGGACACACCATGTTCACCATTCCCCCGATCCTGAAGGCGCAGCCACCCTCGCAGTGGGATCGTGGCCATCGATTGCGGGCGATGTACAACGCCAATTCCGATCCGGAGTTCGAGGCACGCTTCAACGTCCGGCTGGTGGAAGCGTACGGCCTCACGGAGACCGGACTCACGATCTACACCCACTGGCCGGAGCGCCGCGAGGGCTCCTGCGGCAAGGCCCACGAGGACTGGGAGATCCGGATCGTCGACGAGAGCGGCCTGCCGGTCGCCGACGGCGAGACCGGCGAGCTGGTCGGACGACCGCGGCTGCCGTCGATCATGATGGAGGGCTATCTCAACAAGCCCGACGAGACGCTCAGGAGCTTGCGCAATCTCTGGTTCCATTGCGGCGACTACGCGCGTCGCGATGCCGACGGCTACTTCTTCTTTTCCGGCCGCAAGAAGGAGCGCATCCGCCGCCGCGGGGAGAACATTTCCGGCTTCGAGATCGAGCGCATCGTCGGCATGCATCCCGACGTCGCCGAAGTCGCGGCGGTTGCCCATCCTGCCGCCGCCGGAGAGGACGACGTGCGCTGCGTAATCATCGCCCGCACCGGCGCGGACCTGTCGCCGGAATCCCTCATGGACTGGCTGCAGCCGCGCATGCCCTTCTACATGCTGCCGCGCTACCTCGAGTTCGTGGCCGACATGCCCCGCACGCCCTCGGCCAAGATCGAGAAGTACAAGCTCATCGAGGCCGGCCTGTCGCCCTCGACGTGGGATCGCGAGGCTGCCGGCTATCGCATCGAACGCACGACGCCGAAGTCCGGGGGAGCCTGACGATGCCGACGCCGCTATGTCGCCGCCTCGGCATCCGGGTGCCGATCGTCCAGGCACCCATGAACTGGGCAACCGATGCCCGCTTGGTCGCGGCTGTCTCGGAGGCTGGCGGCCTGGGGGTGCTGGGGCCCAATGCCGGCGACGAGCCGCCCTCGATCGGGCCGATCGCGGTCGGTGAGCGTCTGCGACGACAGATCCGCAGAATCCGGACGTTGACCGGGCGTCCATTCGCCGTGAACGTGCCAATCGGTCGCGGCGACAACCGCGCCCTGAGCGACCGCGCCATCGAGGTACTGATCGAGGAGCAGGTGCGCATCGCGATCATCGTCACCGGCAGCCCGGACGTCTATACCGCGCGGCTCAAGGAAGCCGGTGTGTACGTCATCCATGCCGTGGCATCGGTCAAGCATGCCCGCAAAGCCGAGGATTCCGGCGTCGATGTGGTCGTGGCCGAGGGATTCGATGCCGGTGGCCACAGCGGGTTCGACGAGCTGCCGATGGCGGTGCTCGCACCCCAGGTCGTCGATGCCGTGACGCTCCCGGTGATCGCCGCCGGAGGCATCGCCGATGGGCGTGGCCTCGTGGCCGCACTCGCGACCGGCGCACAGGCGGCGTACATGGGCACCCGCTTCCTGGCGACCGTGGAATGCCCGGTGCATGAGGCAGTCAAGCGCGCGATCGTCGCCGCCGCCGACACCGCCACCGTGTCGTGGGGACGCAAGACCGGCATTGCCCGGACGCTGCGCAACCGCTTCACGGAGCGCTACAGCGCACTCGAGCTCTCCGGCGCCAGCCGGGAAGCGTTGCAAGGTCTCATCGCCGGGGACGCGAGCACGCCAGGCGGCCGGCGCGTGGCAGGCCTGCGCGGCGGCGATCTCGACGAAGGCGAGATCTACATGGGTGCCGGCGCCGGGCTCATTCGGGACGTGCTCACCTGCGCGCAGGTGATCGAGCAGACGATGCGTGAAGCGCGCCGCGCCGTGGAGCGAACCCGGGGAGTGCTCGCGGCCCTGCCGGAAGGCAACGCGGCAGCGCCCGCAGCCGGGTCGTCGTGACGTGAATACGAGCCGTGCCCATCGCACCGGCCCGACCGCGCGGTTCGTCGATGCGTCGGGCGCCACTCCCCGGCGGTTGCCGGCCATGCAGCGCCGGGCGCGAAGCGCGCTCCGGTAGTCAAAGGAGATTTGCGTGTCACTGCACAATCGCGTCGCCGTCGTCGGCGTCGGCACCACCACGTTCGGTCGGCTTCCTGGCAATGACGCCTATGATTTGGGCATGCTCGCGTTTCGCGAGGCCCTGGCCGACGCCGGGCTCGAGGCCAACGATTGCGACGGCCTGATCGTCAATCGCGTGCCCGATTACCAGCGATTTGCCGAGATCGCCGGGATGAGTCCACGCTTCGCGCTGATGACGCCCGGCCAGGGCCGGATGTCGGGTGCGACCATCGAGATCGCGGCCGCCATCATCGCGGCCGGTCTCGCACACACCGTCGCGCTGGTCTACGGCAACAACGGCCGCTCGGCCGGCGACCAGTACGGCGGTGCGACCGACCGATACGGCGGCGGGGCCATCGGTCCGTGGCTGCCCTACGGCATGACCTCCCCTGGCGCCGCGCATGCCGTGATGTTCCAGCGCCACATGCACGAGTACGGCACGACCAGCGCGCAGCTCGCTGCCGTTGCCGTGGCCTTTCGCAAGCACGCCGTACTCAATCCCGATGCGGTGATGCGCGCGCCGATTACCGTGGCCGATCACCAGGCATCCCGGTTCATCGCCGAGCCGTTGCACCTCTTCGACTACTGCCTGATCAACGACGGCGGCGTCGCGATGATCCTCACCTCGGCCGAGCGAGCCCGGGATTTTCCGAAGCCGCCAGTCTACGTGCGCGGTGTCGGTGTCGCGAGCGCGCTCGCGGGCTCATCGCTGCCGCCGGAAGATTACTGGTATGAACCGATGGCGAAGGTGGCCGAACAAACCTATGCCATGGCCGGGGTGGAGCACGACGATCTCGACGGCCTGATGATCTACGACAACTTTTCCCCGACGGTGCTGTTCAGCCTCGAGGGCTTCGGCTTTTGCAAGCGCGGTGAGAGCGGCGCCTTCGTCCAGAACGGCCGGCTGGAGCTCGGTGGCCAGTTTCCTGCCAACACCGACGGCGGCCACCTGTCCAATTCATATATGCAGGGATGGGGACTCAACGTCGAGTCCGTCCGGCAGTTGCGCGGCGAGTGCGGTCCGCGTCAGATCGCGGATGCGAAGCTCATCCAGTATGTCTGTGCTGCACCCCTCGTCACCTCGATTATCTACGGGAGAGATGCATGACCGCCGAAACGGGCTACGCCAAGCCGATACCGCGCATCGACGACCGCAATCGGCCGCACTGGGAAGGCAACCGTGCGGGCGAGTTGCGGGTGCAGCGATGCACCGATTGCGACACCCATCGATTTCCCGCCAGCCGGTTCTGTCCGACGTGCCTTGGCGAGAACGCCACCTGGGTGGCGACGTCGGGCAAGGGTGAGATCTGGTCGTGGTGCGTGTTCCATCGCGCCTACTTCAAGGGCTTCGAGCCGGAGCTGCCCTACGCGGTGGTGCTGGTGAAGCTCGACGACGGCGTGCGTGTGTACAGCAACGTCGTGGACGTACCGCGCGAGCAACTGCGCATCGGCATGCGCGTCCGAGCCATTTTCGACCCGGTCACCGACGAGGTGACGCTGGTGAAGTTCAGGGAGGACAGCTGATGCGTGCGATGGTGGTAACCGAGCCGGGCGGGATCGAGGCTCTCCAGCTCACCGACGTCCCCATGCCGGAGCTTCGTCCGAACGACGTCCTCATCAAGGTCGAGGCATGCGGGGTCTGTTTCCATGACGTCGTCACCCGCAACGGCACCCTCAAGCGCGGGGTGAAGATGCCGCTCATTCCCGGCCACGAGATCGCCGGCATCGTCGAGCGGGTCGGGCCGACCGTCCGCGACTTCAGGCCGGGTGACCGGGTCACCACGGTTCAGCGCCGCCACATCTGCGGGCGCTGTCGGTACTGCCGCAGCGGCCGGGAAACCTCGTGCGACGAACGCGAGTTCCTGGGTGACCTGGGGCTCAACGGCGGCTATGCCGAGTACGTTTGCGTCGAGGACGACAACGTGGCAGTCGTGCCGGCCGACATTTCCCTCGAGCAGGCCGCGATCATCGCCTGCGCGATCGGCACCGAGCTCAACGCAATCCGCGACGTGGCCAACGTGCAGGCGGGCGATAAGGTGCTCGTCACCGGAGCAGGCGGCGGGCTCGGCATCCATGGCATCCAGATTGCCCGCGCCTCCGGCGGCTTCGTGGTGGGCCTCACCACCTCGGACGAGAAGGCGCAGCTCATCAAGGATGCCGGCGCCCACGAGGTGGTCGTGTGCAAGCGCGGCGAGGACTTCTCCGCGGCCGTGAAGAAGGTCACTGGTGGAGACGGCGTCGACGTGGCGATCGATAACGTCGGCAGCGCCGTGTTCCAGCCAACTCGCAAGAGCCTGGCGATGGGCGCGCGCTGGATCTTCGTCGGACAACTCACCGGGGAGTTCGTGCAGATCAACCCGGCGCAGTTCTTCATGCGCGACATCTCCATCAAGAGCGCCAAGAGCACGTCGCGCAAGCAGCTGCAGGATTGCCTGGACCTGGTCAGGCGTGGACTGGTCAGGCCCATCATCACCCGATCGCTGCCGCTGGAATCTGCGGGCGAGGCGCATCGCGAGGTCGAAAGCGGTCGTTCGGTCGGCCGCATCCTGTTGAAGCCCGGGCTGTGACGCTGCCGTCCACTACCATCGCCCCGAACACCCCCAAGACGAGGAGAGCCCCGTGAGTGTCGCGAGTGCCGTGCAAGTCGAGCCGTACCTCGACGTCAAGGCCGAGCTGGGTGAAGGCCCGCTTTGGTCGCCCCGGGAGCAGTCGCTGTACTGGATCGACGTGACCCGCCGGCTGATATTCCGGCACGACACCCGCACGGGCAAGACCTGGACGCACTCCGTTTCCGGCATGCCCGGATCGATTGCCTTGTGCGAAAACGGTGGAGTGCTCGCTGCGTATCGCACCGGTCTCGCCCATATCGATCTCGCGACCGGCACCGAAACGAGGATTCCCAGTTCGATCGACTTCGGCATCGAGCGCTTCAACGACGGCAAGTGTGACCGCCGAGGCCGCTTTTTCGCCGGCACCATGGACAAGACGATGGTGGCGCCGGTTGGCGCGCTCTATCGGGTCGATCCCGATCGTTCGGTCACGCGGCTCGCCGAAGGCATCCGGCTTTCCAACGGCATCGCCTGGAGTCCCGACGATCGCACCATGTACCACTGCGATTCGCGCCCTGGCGTCGTATACGCCTACGACTACGACATCGCCACGGGCACGCCTTCCAACCGTCGCGTGCATATCGACTTCACGGACCGCGGCTACCATTGCGATGGCTGCACCGTGGACGCGGAAGGATTCCTGTGGATCGCCGAGGTCGGCGGCTGGCACGTCGGCCGCTACGCACCGGATGGCCGGCGCGTGAGTGGCATCGAGCTTCCTGCCAAGCGCGTCAGCAGTGTGATGTTCGGTGGTCCGGACCTCGATACCTTGTTCATCACCACCATGTATTACAACCTCAAGCCCGACGAAGTGGCGGCCCAACCACTGGCGGGGCGGCTGTTCGCGGCGCGTCCCGGCGTGCGTGGTCTGCCCGAGCCCTACTTTGCCGGCTGATCCTCGATCCGATTCACCGGAGAACACCAGGTGCGCATAACCATCGCCGAGGCACGCCGCCTCGTGGAAGCAGCCATGCGGGCCGCAGGACAGTCGCAGGACGAGGCGGCGATCATCGCCGACCACCTCATCGACTGCGAGTTACGCGGCGTGCAGTTCGGCGGTCTGCCGCGGGCGCTGTCCATTCTGGAACGCCTCGCCAGGTCGACCCGCCCGAGGGGGCCCATCAGGGTGGTACGGGACACCCCGGTGTCTGCGCTCGTGGAAGGCGGCGATCAGGTCGGCTACCTCGTAGCCCATCGCGCCACGACGATTGCAATCGACAAGGCGAAGGCCAGCGGCATCGGGATGGTCGCGGCCAACGACACCTGGTACACGGGGATGTTCTCGTACTACATGGAGATGGCCACGCGCGAGAGCCTGGTCGCCATGGCCATCGGCAACGCGTCACCGAGGGTGGCGCCTTTCGGCAGCACCGAGGGCCGGTTCGGCACCAATCCGATCGCGTTCGGATTCCCCTCGGCGGACAGCCCGGTCATCTGGGACATCGGCACGTCGGCGATCATGGCGGGCGAGGTCGCGCTCGCGCAGCGGCTCGGTCAGGAGTTGCCGCCGGGCGTGGCGTTCGATCGCGACGGCAATCCGACCCGCGATCCCGGGAAGGCCGGCGAAGGCGCCTATGCGTCGTGGGGTGGCTACAAGGGATCGGGCCTGGCGATGATGGTGCAGCTCATGGGCATGATGTGCGGCACCCTTCCCTTTCCACCGCTGGTCGCCGGCTGCGGGTACCTGATCATGGTGGTCCGGCCTGATCTTTTCATGTCGACCGAGGTGTTCAAGGCGCGTGTCGCGGAGTACTCGCAGGCGGTGCGCGCCGCCAAGCCGATCGATGCGGACAAGCCGACCCGCATGCCGTTCGACCGGTCCGTAACCGAGCGTCAGCGGCGCCTCGCCGAGGACGCGATCGAGGTCGCGGAGTCGGTGCACGCGCGTCTCAAGGATGCCGCGGATCAGCGCACGTGAGGTGGCCCCAACGCCATCCCGGTCCGTGATCGCCGGCGTTGCCTTTGCGCGTAGATCAGCCCGAGCAGAAGGCAGTGGCGTCAATCGGCCACGACGTGCGCGTCGCTCGTTCGCCGAGGCGACGCACCCGAAGCGCTCCGAAACTTCCTCCGCGGCGCCTACTCTGGCAACCCCGCCGCCGCGAGCCAGGCGACTTCCGCGTCCAGTTGCGCGACATCGCGATGGACCTGCGTCTTACGCCAGTTCGCGACCGTGAAGTGGGGATTCCCGGCCAGGACGCGCCGGGCATCTGCAGCGGCATCGTCCGGCCGCCCCATCTGCTGGTGGCATAGCACCAGGTCGACCAGACCTGCGCCGGGACTGCGCTCGCCGTAGGTCCGGAATGCGGCGATGGCGTCCTCGAACCGACTGGCGAGGCGGTAGGCGTTGCCCAGATGTCCCAGGTAGGTGGGAGGACACTTCGGGCTGAGTCGAATGGCGCGCTCGATCTGCTGGACAGCTTCGTGGGCGTGGCCTGCGCACGCGAACACGAACGAGGCGAACGTTGCGACGTCCGCCGCCCCCGGCCCGAGGTCGACGGCCTTGCGAGCCTCGACGACCGCCTCGTCGTGGCGTCCCTGCATCATCAGCAGCAGCCCTGCCGACGAGTGCACGTCCGGATTCGAGGGATCAATCGCCAGGCCCCTCTCGACGTACCCGGTACCGGTTCGCACTGCGGTTTGCCGGTCGTCCCACCAGCCGAAGCGCGCGTCGACATAGTGGACGAAGGCCATCGCCGCGAGCAACGGCGCCGATTCCGGGTCCAGGGCAATGGCGTGCTCCCAGCAGTTGCGAACGTGGGTGAACCCTTCTTTCGAAAGCGGACCGCGGAAGTGGGCCAGGCCTTGCACCCACCAGTTCCAGGCCTCGACATTGCTCGTGGTGGTGTAGCGCAACCGCGCTTGCTCGCCTTCGGTCAGGCGCACCTGCATCTCGGTGGCAAGCAGCAGCGTGATCTCGTCCTGCAATGCGAACAGGTCGTCGAGCGCCCGGTCGTAGCGGTTGGCCCAGACGTGCGTGCCGGTGTTCGCATCGATCAGCTGGACGGTGATGCGGATACGATTCCCGGCCTTGCGCACGCTACCTTCGAGCACGTAGCGCACGCCGAGCTCGCGCTGGACCTCCCGAATGTCGACGGCCCGGCCTTTGTAGGCGAACGTGGAGTTGCGGGCGATCACCTGGAGGCCCGACAGCTTGGACAGCGTGGTAATGATGTCCTCGACCAGGCCGTCGGCGAAGTAGTCCTGTTCGGGATCGCCGGACATGTTGGCGAACGGCAGCACGGCCAGGGACGGCACCGCCGGCTCGCCTGTCCGCGGCGCGGGGTCGCCGACCGCGGCCGACGTCATCTCGCCCCAGCACCATGCGCGCAGCGGCCGACTGACGTTCTTGAGGCTGACCTCGCCCACGTCGACGAAGGCGACGTCGACCTTGCCACTCACCTGCGCATTGACCAGATCGGATATGAGGATACCCCCGCGTGGGGCCTGACCCTCCAGACGCGCCGCGACGTTCACGCCGTCGCCAAAGATGTCGACGCCATCGGTGACGATCTCGCCCAGATTCACGCCGATTCGGAACTCGATCCTCCCGTGGGCATCCGAACCGGCGTTGCGATCCGCCATCACCCTCTGAATCGTCAAGGCGCAGGTCACGGCGTCCACGGCACTACCGAACTCGACGAGCGCACCATCGCCCATGGTCTTGGCGACCCGGCCGCGATGCCTCGCGATCTCAGGATTGAAGACCTCGTTCCAAACGAGGTTGAGCTCCCGAAGCGTACGCGTTTCATCCTCGCCCATGAGTCGCGTATAGCCGACGACGTCGGCGGCGAGGATCGCGGCAAGGCGGTGCGTCAGGTTCTGGGGGGCACTCACGCAGTCTCGGGCGGTCGCGGGATCGATCGGTCAGGGGAGCGGCGCCTGCGCCGTGCACCCATCTTATCAAGTAGCAGCCCCAAGCGGCCCCGGGCGGCCATCCGCACGCGGCCGTCCGCACGCGGCCATGTGCGCGCCGCCATGTGCGCGCGGCCATCTGCACGCGGCCATCCTCACGCGGCCATCCTCACGCGGCCATCCTCACGCGGCCATCCTCACGCACCCATCTGCACGCACCCATCTGCACGCACCCATCGTCCGGCACGCCCGGCGAGCAAGCGTCCGAGCCGTACGCGCCATGCCCTGACGAGCGCAGTCCCGGAATCATCGCGACCGCCAGCGTTCCCGGTTGTGGGCGCGGGTTGCCGGAGGCTCGATCCTGCTTGCCGCGGCCGCGGCCATCCATCGCCGATCGCCGCGAACCATGCCCTAGACCGCTCTAGTAGTACGGCGCCCAACCGCGTCCCGGCGCTGCGCCCCACCGGCGCACGAAAGCCCGGCACGCCGCGCGCAGGCGGCGCATCGGACCGCGTTGCCGTGATTGCTGCTCGGACAAGGCCACGGCGCTCGGCACCTCCGCATGCACCAGCGTACGACCATTGCGATCGAGGACCCAGGTGTCACCCGGCTCGAGCACGATGTCGCGCTGGTCGTTCTCCATGGTGATCCACAGGCAACCGGTCTTGACCGCGGCGACGATGCCCGCTGCATCGATCAGTTCGATGGTCTGCCAACGATCCAGCATCAGGGTGGGTCCGTTCATGCGGATCTTCATGCGTGCCTCCGATATGCGTAGAATGCATGCCTGGTGGCGGGGCGACAGGGTCGCTGCCAGCTGGTTCGCACACTATGCAACTCGCGTCTCGTGTCCAGCAAACGACCATTTTTCAGGCGAGGTATGCGTGTGACGCATGGCTAGACTACCCTCACTGCCTACTCTGGACTTCCTGAGGGGCTTCGATGCCGCGGCCCGGCACCTGAGCTTCACCCACGCGGCGGAGGAAATGCATCTCACCCAGTCGGCGCTGTCGCGGCAGGTCAGGACGCTGGAAAACGAGATCGGCGTGCCTTTGTTCGAGCGAGGTCGCCGCGGCCTCTCGTTGACGCCGGCAGGCGAGACCTGGCGCCGCACGGTACACGCCGTGCTGGCCGAGCTCGCGCAGGCCGTTGCCGGCATTCGCGCCACGGGCCAAGCGCAACGCCTGACTGTTTCCACGACCGTCTCTTTCGCATCGCTCTGGTTGATCCCTCGCCTGCCTGGTTTCCGCAAGCTGCATCCGCACACGGAGGTGTTCGTGTCGGCAGAAAACCGCCTGATCGATCTCGACCGCGGCGAGGTCGATCTGGCCGTGCGCTTCACGGCGGCCGAGCCGACGCCCACCGGCGCCGTCCGGTTGTTCGGCGAGCGGCTGGTCCCGGTCGCAAGCACGCGCCTCCTGAGTCGGAGTCGCACGGCACTGCGTCGTCCGGAAGACCTGTCCCGGCACGTGCTCCTGCACCTCGAGGATCCGTTCGGCCGGGCGCCGTGGGTGGACTGGTCCATCTGGCTTGCATCCGCCGGGGTGCCAGACCTGGTGCCGGCCGGCAACCTGCGGTTCAGCCACTACGATCAATTGATGCAGGCGGTCCTCGACGGTCAGGGCGTGGGACTCGGCCGCACACCCCTCATCGACCGTTTCATCAAAAGCGGCGCTCTGGTGACGCCGTTTCCGCGCCGTTACGACGTACCCCGCGCCTATTTCGCGGTGGCCGCGGCGCATGCCGCGCTCCGGCCTGAGGTCAAGGCGTTCCTCGACTGGATAGCCGCCGAGGCGTCACGCGACGACCTGGAACACGCGCCTCCACCGCGACGGTCGCGGGGCAAGATCGCGCGCCCCGTCGCATGAGGTTCGACGCCGGCATTTACGCGCGCATGGGGGAGCCATGCGCTTCCGATCGCCGACCGCGCAACACCCCGCCACGATCGCGATCGCGATCGCGCAGCACCAACCGTTGATCGCGCCGATCGCGACTCGCGGCCCCGGCGAGAGCCGCGCGCGGCCGCAGCGTGCTGCGCATCAGTGCGTCTCAAGCGCGCAACCTTCGGCGCACCACCGCGTTCAGCTGCTGTTGCGATTCGCGGGCGGCCGCCACATAGGGTGCGGCGCGCAAGAAGCCATGGGTCATGGTCGGCGCCTCGATGACCGATGCATCGACCCCGGCCGCGCGCAGCCGTGCCGCGAACTGCCTGCCCTCGTCGCATAGCGGATCCATGCCCGCGACCACGACACAGGCCGGTGGCAGGCCCTGCAGCGAAGCCCGACCAGGCAAGGCCCGGTTGTCGGCTTGCGTCGTGCCCGGTGGCAGGTACAGGCGCCAGTACTCCATCATGTCGGCGCGCGTGAGGGTCGCCGTTTCGGCATGCTCGCGGTAGCTCGACGTCTCGAAGTCGGGCTCCACCACCGGATACACGAGAAGTTGCAGTGCGAGGGCCGGGCCGCGCCGCTCGCGCGCCTCGAGCGCGACACCAATCGCCAGATGGGCGCCGGCACTGTCGCCGCCGACCCCCAGGCTTCTCGCGTCGATGTCGAAGGTTGCCGCGTGCCCGGCCAGCCATTGCAGCGCTGCGTAGCAGTCGTCGTTGGGCGCCGGCCATGGGTTCTCAGGGGTGCGCCGGTACTGCACGCTGGCGACCACGATGCCTGCGTCCTGGGCGAGCGTCGCGCAGGCGCCGTCGTGGGTCGTCACGCTGCCCGCAGCCCACCCGCCACCGTGCAGATAGAGAAGCGCCGCCAACCGTCCCGCCTGTGGACGGTAGAGCCGGACCAGCAATTCTCGGCCGTTGAGCACCAGCCAATGATCGGTGCGCACCACCGCATCCGCCGGGCCCGGAAAGCGCCGCGCAATCGCCTCCATGCGGTTGCGTCGTGCTTCGGGCGTGCGCACGGCCGGCCATGGCACCACGGCGGCGACTTCAGTGTTGAAGCGATCGAGATCGGGATCGACGGGCATTCAGATTGACTCCGCGGCCGCGATGGTTGGTAAGGGTATCGGTGCCTTGATAGCGGTCGACGTGGTGCCGGACGCGGGGCAACCGTCCCCGGCCGGCAAGTGACAACGACGCGCCTTCAATCCGGACTCAAGATCGGGTTCTGCCATCGCCCATCCGGCGCGATCAATGCATCGGCAGCCTTCGGTCCCCACGTGTGGCGTCGATAAGGCAGGGCTGGCGAATGGTGCTCGAGTACGGGCTCGAGTACGGTCCACGCAGCCTCGACTACGTCGGCCCGGGTGAACAGGGCGCCGACCCCCTGCATCGCGTCACCGAGCAGCCGCTCATAGGCAGGCGCGGCGGCCGGTCTCTCGTTCAGCAGGATGAGCTCGCGCTGTTCGCCGACGAACGCTTTGCCCGGCAGCTTGACCCGGGCGGCGAAGGCGATCGCCGAGTCTGGCGAAAGCCGGAAGCGCACGTAGTTCGTCATCCCGTCCGGGGGCGCAGAGTCGGCGAACAGTTGCTGCGGGGGACGCTTGAACCGCACGATCACCTCCGCCACAGTGGCGGGCAAGAACTTGCCCGACCTGACATACCAGGGCACGCCTTCCCAGCGCCACGAGTCGATGCCGAGCCGTAGCGCGCAGAACGTCTCGACGTCGGATCCCTTGGCGACGCCCGCCTCCTTCCGGTAACCCGCGTATTGGCCGCGGACGAGATCCTCGGGCGCCAAGGGCCGCATGGCCTCGAGGACATCCGCGGTTTCGCCATGCACGGCATCGAAGCCCCGCGACGTTGGAGGCTCCATCGCCAGCAGGGCCACGATCTGGAACAGATGGTTCTGAACGACGTCGCGCAGGCACCCCGCCGTCTCGTAGAACCCACCGCGCCCCTCGATGCCGAATTGCTCCGCCAGCGTCACCTGCACGCTGGCGACGTAGTTGCGGTTCCACAGCGGCTCCGGGAACGCGTTCGCAAAGCGGAAATAGAGGATGTTCATGATCGCTTCCTTGGCGAGGAAGTGATCGATCCGGAAGATGGCGTCCTCCGCGAATGCCGAGCGGGCGACGCGGTTGAGCTCGCGTGCCGAGGCCAGGTCGCGGCCGAAGGGCTTCTCCACTACGACGCGGGCGCGTTCGGTGAGGTTGGCGCTGCGCAAGCCGCGGATCACGGTCGTGAAGAGCGACGGCGGTATCGCGAGGTAGAAGATCGGGCGCTCTGCACCCTTGAGCGCGTCGGCGAGCGCCTCGAACGTGGCGGGATCGTTGTAGTCGCCGCTGACGTATCGCAGTCGTGCCAGCAGTCGCCGCAATGCCGCACGGTCGTCCACGCCCTCGGCCGACCGGATGCCATCCGCGGCCCGCTCGGCCAATTGCGCACTCGTCCATCGCGATGACGCGACGCCGATCACGGGGACCGTGAGCTCGCCGCGTTTTGCCAAACCGTACAGCGCCGGGAAGATCTTCCTGTAGGCGAGATCGCCCGTAGCGCCGAATACCACGAGCGCATCCGAGGATTCCCCGGCGCGTGCAGTCGTGTCCGTGCCTCGCCTCCTGTCCATGCACCCTACTTACCACAATCGCGCGCAATGCGCGTACCACCCCGGCGAGACCCGATTCGGACGGCGACGGGCGTGGCGACGACGAGGGTTTTTAAGACCCCTCCCCATCAGGTCTCCCCTCCTCCCCTCCAAGGAACGGCCTGTGCCGACCTGGGTTGAGCTAAGATAATTTTGTATGCATAATGCAAGCAATGGAAAAGCTCGCACGCCGGCCCGAAGCGAAAGCAGAGCGCAGGCCTGGGTCCACCGCAGTCGTCATCGGCGTGCCAGTGGGCGCGACCGCAGACGTCCGGCGCATCGTCCGGGCCACGTTACCGGCGCAGGTCGCCGAGCGGCTGCGGGACATGATTGCGGCCAACGAGCTCGGCGCGGATGCCAAGCTGAACGAGCGCGAGCTCACCGCCCAGCTGCACATCTCCCGGACGCCGCTCCGCGAGGCGATCAAGGTGCTGGCCGCGGAAGGCCTGATCCGCCTCGAGCCGAACCGCGGCGCCTTCGTGGCCAATCCCTCGCCCAAGGAGGTCGAGGACCTGCTCGAGGCGATGGGTGCGCTGGAGGCGACCTGCGGCGAGCTTGCCTGCGCACGCGCCACCGACTCGGAGATCGCCGCCGTCCGGCAGACGCAGACGAGGATGGTGAAGGCCTACGAGAGACGCGATCGGCACACCTACTTCAAGCTCAACCAGGAGATCCACCGGCGCATCGCGCAGGCGAGCCGTAACGCGACCCTCGCTCAATTGCATGCAACCCTGAATGCGAGGCTCTACCGGATCCGGTTCATGTCCAACAAGACCGATCGGTGGAAATCGGCCCTCGAGGAGCACGAGGCGATCGCCACTGCCCTCGAGCAGCGCGACGTGCGCGCCATACGGCAATTACTGCGGGAGCATCTCGGCCAGACCTGGAAGAAGGTGCAGGTGCATGGGTACTGAGCATCGTCCCAAAGCGGCTTGCTCCGGGAGCGCACGGTCAGGATTTGCATTTGCAGCAGCAAGAGAGTCGCCAGCGCCGAAGTCAGTCGGCGGGCGTTTCACGTGGTCGCCGGCATGACGGTTCGGGCGCGGTGGCGTATCGAACCGAAACGGCCCTAGAACAGAGGAGGATCGCAATGCACGCATTTCGCTTCGTCACACGTCTCGCCGCGCTACTGGCCATTCTTGCCGTCCCGCAACTCACCGCAGCGCAGGCGCCTGCCGAGATCATCTTCGCAGTCAGCGCCGAGGCAGGTTCGCTGCAGGCGCTCACCGGCGAGGAGTTCACCCGTCGCGCCAACCAGCGGCTGGCCGGGAAGGCGACGGTGAAGTTTTTCGCGTCCTCGCAACTCGGCGGCGACAAGGAACTCATGCAGAAGCTTCGCCTGGGCTCGGTGCATCTGTCGATGCCATCCTCGATCATGTCGACCGTAGCCCCCGAGTTCGCGCTGTTCGACATGCCCTTCCTCATCAAGGACCGCGCGCACCTGATCCGGATCGCCCCTACCGTGTTCTGGCAGACGATCGCGCCCGCCGCGGACAAGAAGGGCTACAAGATCCTCGGTCTTTGGGAGAACGGCTTCCGCCAGATCACCAACAACACCCGCCCCATCGACAAGCCGGACGATCTGAAGGGCATCAAGCTGCGCGTTCCCGGTGGCGCATGGCGGGTGAAGATGTTCAAGCTGTGGGGCGCCAATCCCACGCCGATGGCGTTCTCGGAAGTTTTCGTAGGGCTGCAGACGGGCGTGATCGATGGACAGGAGAACCCGTACACCAACATCTACGCCGCGAAGTTCCAGGAAGTCCAGAAGTACCTTTCCGTCACCAATCACGTCTATACACCCTCGTTCCTCGCGACCGGAAGCACGACGTGGGCGAACTGGCCGCAGGACGTGAAGGACGCGATCATGCAGACTGCCAAGGAGATGGAGGCGTGGGCCTACGAGCGCGGTGCCAAGGACGACGACCTGCTCCGGGACAAACTCGTCGCCGGTGGCATGAAAATCAATACGGCCGACCGCGCCGCGTTCGTCAAGGCGAGCCAGCCGCTCTACGACGAGTTCGAGAAGGAAGTGCCCAACGGCAAGGCGATGATCGACGCGACGCTCAAGGCCGCGAACTGACGCGGCCGGCGGCTCTGCAAGCGTAGGGAACCGCATGCTGGCGCTCGCCCGCCGTTGGCTCGATGGGATCCTGCAGGTGGTGACCATCGGGCTGCTCCTCGGGCTCGCCGTGCTGGTGATCGCCGCCGTCGGCTTCCGCAAGGCCGGCGATTCCATCATCTGGTACGACGAAGTGGCCTCGGTGCTGCTCGCCTGGCTGACCTTCCTTGGGGCCGCGCTGGCGGTGCTCCGGCACGCCCATCTCGGCTTCCCCGGGCTGGTGTTCCGGCTGCCGTTGGCGCTGCGCGTGCCGTGCTTTGCGGTCGCCAAGCTGATCGTGGCCGGCTTCTGGGTGACCGTGCTGGTCGCGGGCGGCCGCGCCCTGGAGCTCATGGTCGGTGATGCGCTCGTCACCCTGCCCTGGCTGTCGGTGCAGGTCGTGCAAGGGGTGCTGCCGCTCGCGGCGGTGCTGATCATCGCCGCCGAGCTGCTCGACCTCCCGGAGAGCCTGGCGCGCCTGCGCCGGGGAGTCGACGACGAGACCCAGGAAATCCAGGAGGCCGTCGCCGAGGGGATGGCTCGCTCGGACACGATCCGTGCAGGCCTGCGCGAGGAGTCGCGGTGACCATCGCGATCGTATTCCTCCTGCTGGTGGCGCTGGTACTCATCAACGTGCCGATCGCCGTCGCGATCGCGGTCGTGGCGATGGTCGGCATGGCGGCCGCGAATGGCACGATGGCCCTCGTCAACGCGATGCTGACGTTCTACAGCGGCGCGACCGGCTTCCCCATGCTCGCGATTCCGCTGTTCGTGCTTGCTGGCGGACTGATGAACACATCGGGCATCTCGCGGCGGCTGATCGCGTTCGTGAGCGCCCTGGTCGGATTCGTCCGCGGCGGCCTCGCCATGGTCAACATCTTGGTCTCGATGATCTTTGCCGAAATCTCCGGATCGGCGGTGGCCGACGTCGCCGCGCTCGGCTCCGTGCTGATTCCGGAGATGAAACGGCGCGGCTACGCGGGCCCCTTCGCGGCCGCGGTTAGCTCGTCGGCGGCCTCGCTTGCGGTGATCATTCCGCCGTCGTTGCCCATGATCCTGTACGGCGCAATCGCCGATACGTCGATCACCCAGCTGTTCATCGCCGGGGTCGTGCCGGGCATCCTCTGCGGCGTGGGCATGATGGCGCTCTCGTACTGGTACGCCGTGAAATACAACCTGCCGCGCGAACAGGCGTTCAGCCTCACGCGGCTCTGGTCCTCGCTGCGCGAGGCGGCGTGGGCCCTGACCCTGCCGGTGATCATCCTCGGCGGCATCTTCAGCGGTATCGTCACCGCCACCGAGGCCGCTGGACTGGCGGTGCTCGCCGCCCTGGTCATCGGCATCGGCGTGTACCGGGAGCTGGACTGGCGGCTACTGCACAAGTCGCTCGTCGACGGCGTGGTCCAGACGGCGGCGGTGATGCTGCTGGTGACGGCGTCCGCGGTACTCGGCATCTATCTAACCCAGCTCGAGGTGCCGACCCGCCTGACGCGTGCCATGCTCGCCATCAGCGAGAATCGGTATGTCGTCCTGGCGATGCTGAACGTGCTCTTCTTCGGGATTGGCTGCATCATGCACGGCGCCGCGGCGATCGTCCTGATCGTGCCCATCGTCATGCCGCTGGTGCACCAGCTGGGGATCGATCCCGTCCATTTCGGGATCATCGTCACCCTCAATGTCGCCATCGGCCAGCAGACCCCGCCCGTGGCGAGCGTGCTGGCGGTCGCCTGCTCGATCGCCAAGGAGGACATGTGGGCGGTGACCCGGGTCAACCTCGGCTACATCGCGCTGCTGGTTACGACCCTGCTCGTCGTGACCTACGTGCCATGGTTCTCGACAGGACTGGTCCGGGCGCTGTACGCGCCCTGATAGCCCGTCTGCCCACGGTTCTCACCTGTGCCGCAACCGCGGCTATCGGCAGTACGGTAGGAACTGACGTGCGCCTGCGCGAGCGCGCCGGGTGCCGATAAACGAGCACGCCGAGCCGGCACCACACGCCACCGCTCAGCGGCTATGTCGCCGATGCAATCGCCGGTCGATCTGCAGCAGGATCACGCTCACGGCGGCGGCGAACACCACGATCAACAGGGTGACCGCCATCACCTGGCGGATGTTGTGCAGCCCGATACCGGTCATCAGGAGGTAGCCGAGACCACGTTGCGAAGCGAACATTTCCGCGAGCAGGCAGCCGATGAGCGTCAACGAGAAGCCCACGCGCAAACCGGTGAAAATTTCCGGCAACGCCGCGGGCAGCAGGATCCAGCGCACCAGCTGCAGGCGGGTGAGTTTCATGACATACCCGGTCTTGAGCAGGATCGGCCGGGTGTTCCGGACCGCGCCTACCGTAAACAGCACGATGGGGATGACGCCGTGCAGCACGCCGAACGCCACCTTCGCCGACAACCCCAGGCCGAACGCGAGCAGCAGGATGGGATAAAGCGTGAGCTTGGGAATGGCGTACAGGTTGACCAGCATGGGCTCGAGCACGTCCCCGGAAAGCCGGTCGAAGCCGAGCCAGAAGCCTACCAGCAGGCCGATCGCCACCGAGATTGCGAAGGCGATCAGAAACGCGCGCAGCGTGTCGTAGACATGACCGCCGAAATCCTCGCGCCCGAGGAGTTCGATGGTATAGCGCAGGGTCGCGAGCGGCGAGGACAGGGCGAAATCGCCGACCATCCAGTACACCGCTTGCCAGAGCGCCAGCAGGCAGGCGACCAGGATCAACCCGTTGCGCACGCCGTGGCGCGGTGCGGCAGCGACCGCGAAGACATCGGCCTCGCCGCTCATCGCATGCCCCGTCGCACCAGCAGGAGGCGCTCCCAGCGGGTGAGGCCCGTGTTGATCACGATCGACGCGATCAGGATCAGCACGATCAACGGATACATCGTCGCGTTGTCGAAGTTGTTGTAGGCGAAGCTGATCTCGTAGCCGATGCCGCCCGAGGACAGGATGAACTCCGAGCCGATGGTGCCGATGAAGGCATAGGCAACGGCGAGCTTCACCCCGGTGATGATGTACGGCCCGGCCGCGGGCAGGGCGAGCCGCCACGCGGCGTCGGCCGGGCTCAAGCGCATGACGCGGGCCGTTTTGACCAGCACCGGCGGAACGCGATCGAGGCCGTTCAGGGTATTGACGATCATGGCGACCACCCCGAGCATGAAGGCGATCAGGATCTGGGGCAGGTCACCGAGTCCGAACACCACGATGAAAAGAGGATAGAAGGCGAATACCGGCACCGCGTAGTACGTGGCGAACAGCGGGTCGAGGGTCTCGCGCAGGCCGCGCCATCGATGGATCACCGCGGCGGCGACCAGCCCGACGCTGACCGCGAGCACCATCGCCAGCAAGGTATTGGTAAGCGTCTTGACGATCGCCGCATTCATCCGGCCCGACGCGAGCAGGCGGACCAGATCGCGCACGATGAGGTGCGGGGCCTGCATGGTGATCTTGTCGATCACGCCCGTGAGGCACAGCCCCTCGAGCAGGGCGATCGCTGCGGCGATGACCGCCAGCCGGTACGCGGTGACCCGACTCATGCCGCGCGCGCCTCCGTGACCCCTGCGCGGCCGATGGTCTTGATCGATTCCTCCCGCAGGGTCTTCCACAACCTCGCGGTCACCACGCCGAACTCGGGGCGCTCCACGATACGGCTGTCGCGCTCGCGCGGCCAGCCGGTCTCCACGACGTCGACCAGGCGCCCCGGTCGCGCCGACATCACGCCGATGCGGTCGGCGAGCATCGCCGCCTCGTCGAGGGCGTGGGTGATGAGGAACACGGTCGCCCCGGTCTCGCGCCACATGCGCAGGAGCTCGTCGCCCATCAGCAGCCGGGTCTGCTGGTCCAGCGCGCCGAACGGTTCGTCGAGCAGGATCAGCCGCGGCTGCATCACCAGCGTCCGGGCGATGCACACCCGCTGCCGCATCCCGCCGGAAAGCTGCGCCGGGTAGGTCTGTGCGAAGTCGGCAAGGCCGACCAGCGCGAGCGCATCGCGCACCCGCCTCGCACGCTCAGCCTTGTCGAGTCCCGAACGGCGCAGCCCGAACGCCACGTTGTCGGTGACCGTGAGCCACGGCAGGGAGGCATCTTCCTGGAACACGACGCCTACGCCGTCGGGGACGCCGGCGCCGATCGGCTTGCCCTCGAACTCCACCGAGCCTTCGGTGGCCGTGCTCAGACCGCCGATGATCTCGAGGAGCGTCGACTTGCCACAGCCGGAAGGGCCGACCACTGCGAAGAACTCACCCGGCCGGATCTCGATGTCGATCGGTCCGAGCGCATGCAGCCCGGGCCGACCGTCGCGGCCCGGAAAGGTCTTGCCGACATTACGGAGGCCGACGTGCGCGGTGGCCGCGTCCATCAGTTCACTTTCTTGAGATCGTCGGGGAGGAACCGCGTATCGATCAGCTTGTTCCAGTCGACCTCGCCGCTGATCGCACCGACCTTGCGCTGCGCCTCGATCATCCGCTTGAGGCCCTCGAGATGGATGTCGCCCTCGCCCCAGTACGCGACGCCGTCGGTCTTGCTCTTGGTGAGGTTGAGGACGGCGCTCTTGGCCACCTCGCGGTCGATGTTGAACTGCTTGGCGACGATGTCGGCAGCCTCGTCCGGATGCTCGCGCATGAACACCACCGCCTTCCGCCGCGCCCGGATCACGGCCCGGATAAAGTCACCGCGCTTCTCGGCGTTCTCGACGGTGGTCACGCCGACGACGTTGCCAAGCGGCGGCAGTGCTTCGCTGGCCACCACGACAGCCCGGAACTTGTTCTTGTACTTCGACCAAAGGGGCTCGGTGATCGGCACGATGTCGACCTGGCCCGACTCCAGTGCCGCGACACCTTCGCCGAACCCACCCGTCTTGACCATTTCGACCTCTCCGGGCTTGTAGCCGGCACGTTCGAGCATCAGGTTCGCAAGCGCCTGACTGGTCGAGCGTGGGTTGGTGTAGCCGATCTTCTTGCCCTTGAGATCCTTGATGGTCTTGATCGGCGAATCAGCCCGCACCGCCCAGACGAATTCCGCGACAGTGAGCACGTTGTCGCTGACGATCTTGAGATCCGCGCCGGCCATCACGGCCGAAACCACTGCGACAGGGTTGACTTCCCCGTAGGGCGAACCCGAGCCGGCGAGCATGTTGCGCAAGGTCGTGCCACCGCCCGCGGACGAGATCAACCCGGTGATGTCGAGACCCTCCTCCTTGAAATATCCCTTCGCCATGGCCACGCCGAACGGCATGCCGTTGGCGGACACGCCAAAATTGCTGACGAC
>JBDTWB010000009.1:0-42487 GCA_040006895.1 Casimicrobiaceae bacterium
CGACGCCTGTGGTGATGCACGGTGGCGCTCAGTGGCCCTCAGTGGCCCTCTAGGGCGTCCGCGCCGACATTCGGTGATGGATCGACAGCGCAGCCCAGACCCCCAGCGGAGTGGCAGCGCTGTCGATGCGGCGAAAGGCCATCGCCGTGCCGACGGCGGTTCGCGCGAGGTACATGCCAGGGTGAAGGGCCAATAGCGCTAGGAGGCTCGGGCTGTGGAAATTCGAAGGCCCGCCCGATGAGCTGCATTGCGGGCACGTCCCCGGTTCGTTGGCGCCCCGAAGACGAATCGAACGTCCGACCTGCCCCTTAGGAGGGGGCTGCTCTATCCACTGAGCTACCGGGGCGACGGGTTGCCATCATAGCGGAAGTCCCGGACCCCCTCGATCGTAACGGCTTGCGCCGCATCGGCGACGGTGGGGCCGCTGCATGCCAGCGGCAAGGACACGCGATCCCGGAAGATCGCGCGGCCGGGGCGCCGCGCGTGCACAGGTGTTGGTCGCGGGCAAGGACCTGTCGCGCCAGACTTTCGTGACCCACGTGCGCGACGTCTGGCGCGGCATCGTTTGCCGGCCGATGCCTGACCCTGAAGATCACCGAACGCGCCCTGATGGAGCAGCGGGAGGTCACGCTGGACTCGCTTGCCGCGCTGCGCGACCTGGGGGTGCGGTTGGAATCGACGACTTCGGCACCGGGTATTCTTCGCTCGCCTACCTCAGCACCCTGCAGTTCGACTGCCTCAAGATCGATCGTTCCTTCGTCATCGGCATGCAGGCCAGCCCTCAGAACGTCGAGATCGTGCGCACCGTCCTGTCGCTCGGGCGTTCGCTCAACAAGCTGGTGATCGCCGAAGGCATCGAAACCCCGGCACAGCTCGAATGCCTTAAGAGACTCGGCGCGCGATGGGGAAGGGCTACCTGCTCTCGCCGCCGCTCGCCCCGCACGACGTGCGCGAGCGGCTGCTGAACCGAAGCTTCGCCGAAGTCTGATCCGCGGGCAGGCGCGAAGCGCCCGCGTCCGAGTAGCGGCCGGGCGCGCAACGGCCACGATGCAGCGGCGTGCATTCGGCGCATAGTCCACCATCGTGACGAACGGGCTGTGCGCGTGGATCCCTCCCGTCGGCGCCGGCACCCGGTAAACTCGCGCCTGCCAGGCGGCGCCGTCGGCTCACAACCGGCGCTCCCGCCGGCCGGCCGCCATGACTTTCGATTCCCTCACGTTCCTCGCGTTTCTGTGCGTCGTCTACCTCGCCTACTGGTTGGTTGCCGGCTGGACGGCACGGAAGGCGCTGCTGCTTGTCGCGAGCTACGTGTTCTACGGGGCATGGAACCCGTTCTTCGTCCTGTTGCTCATGGCCACCACTGGGTTCGATTGGGTGGCGGGGCGCTTGCTGGAGCGCATGGAGGCACAGGCCAGGCGTCGCGCCCTGCTGATCGCTTCGATCCTGGTGAATCTGAGCGCGCTCGGGTTTTTCAAGTACGCCCAGTTTTTCAGCGATACCGCGATCGACCTTGCGCGGATGTTCAGCATTCATTGGAAGCCGCTCGACCTCGGCATCCTGCTGCCGGTCGGTATCTCCTTCTATACCTTCGAAAGCCTTTCCTACGTGGTCGACGTGTATCGGCGCCGCATCAAGGCGTCGCGCAGCATGCTGGACTACGGGCTCTACGTCACCTTTTTTCCCCACCTGGTGGCGGGACCGATCCTTCGCTATTACGACTTCGCGCCGCAGTGTGATGTCGAGAAGCGGTGGGTGGACACGGCGCTCGGCCGAGGCTTGGCGCTGTTCGTCATTGGCCTCGCCCTCAAGCTTTTTCTTGCCGACCTCATTTTCGCTCCCGTCGCCGACCGGGTGTTCGCCCTCTCCGGGGAACCGACGGTGGCCGACGCCTGGCTGGGTGCGACCACCTTCTCGTTGCAGGTCTACTGCGATTTCGCAGGGTATTCGCTGTGTGCAATCGGTGTGGCGTTGCTTTTTGGATTCCGGTTTCCGTCCAACTTCGAGAGCCCGTTCGGGGCTGTGGGCATGGCCGACCTCTGGAACCGGTGGCACATCACGCTCTCGAGTTGGCTGCGGGATTACGTTTTCACGCCGCTCGGCCATTACCGGAAGGGACGGGTCCGCGGCTATGCCAACCTTGTATTCACGTTCCTGCTCTGTGGCCTCTGGCACGGTGCCGCCTGGACATTCGTGATCTGGGGCGGACTCAACGGGATCGTACTGGTGCTGGAGCGCATCTTCCGTGAGCGGGTGTGGGACTTCGGGCGGGTACGTGGAATGCCGGGGCGCGCCTTGCTGGCATTCGGCACCTTCCTGGTGTTTTCGCTCGAAGTGGTGTTCTTCCGGGCCAGTTCCGTGGGGCAGGCCGTGGCGATCCTGGGGACGATCTTCGGTGTCCATGAGCCCGGCGCCGCGCCACTGGTGCCCCGCCAGCACGCCGAGGTGGCGCTCGTTGCCGGCGCCGCGCTGCTCGGCGCCCACATCCTGAGCGCCCACGTGCGCGGTTGGACGTGGCTCGATGACATGCCTGTGTGGGTCCGCGCCGGCACCGTCGCTGCGGCGCTGTGTGCTGTCGCGTTCTCGCCGGGATTCAATCCGGCGTTCATCTACTTCCAGTTCTGATGCAGCGACGCTGGCTTGCCGCATGGGTGATGGCGCTGCTATTGACGGCCATTGCCATGGCATCGTTCGAGCACTGGTTGCGGGGTCACGACTACTGGCCCACGGTGCAGGACGACAAGGACCTCTGGTCGATGCAGATGGACCGGTTGCAGGGGGATGGCAATGCCGTGGCGCTCCTCGGAGCGTCGCGGATCCAGTACGCGGTCGATCCGGACCTCGTCGCGGCGTTCACCGGTCGGCGCGCCGTCATGCTGGCCATCAACGGCGCCTATCCGATCGCGGCATTGCACGCGCTTGCCGAGGATCCGACCTTCCACGGCATCGCCATCGTCGGCATCGACGGGCGCGGTCTGGCGCAGCGCCACTGGGACATGCAGCAGCCTTGGCTGGACCACTACCGGCAACGCTGGACGCTCGCGCGCCGGGTCCACCGCATGCTCTTGACGCCATTGCAACAGCATCTCGTATTCATCCGCTCGCCGTTCGCGGCCGTGGAAATCGTGCGGCGCTGGCTGGCGGACTATGGCCCTCCGATCAACGACTATGTGTTCATGCGTCCGGATCGACTCGGCAAGCTCGACTACCGGCGCACCAATGTCGACGCCATTCGCGATCGGCGCATTGCGGACCTGAAGGCGTACTACCGGACTACGCCATCGGATCCGCCTGAGGTGTGGCTCGCGGCGCTGGAACAGGTATCGACGTGGGTCCGGGTCATCCAGGCGCGCGGCGGCCAGGTGGTGTTCTTCCGCGAGCCGTCGGGCGGCGACCATCTGGCCCTCGACGAGGCGAACTATCCACGTGCCCGCTACTGGGACGCGTACGCCCGGGTGGCGCCCATGCCGATGATCGACTTCCTCGACGTGCCGGCGCTCGCCGCCATACCGCTTCCGGATACGTCGCACATCGACGGCACCGACGTGCCGCGGTTCACCGCCGCGCTGCTCGACGTCCTGGCGGAACGCGGCATCCTGCGAAAAGCCGGAGTGCCGTAGCGAGGCTCCTAACGCACCCCGTGCGCGGGGAGGTTCGCGAACAGGGCACTCGCGCCATTCCAGGCGATCTGCACGCCGATGCAGAGCAGGATGAATGCCGACAGTCGCAGCACGACGCTGGTGCCGGTCTTGCCGATGACGTTGAGCATGCGTTCCGCGTAGCGGAAGCACAGGAAGATGGTCAAGGCGATGGCCATGCTCGCCAGGATGTGGCCGACGGCATAGGCGAGCGCCGAGCGCACGTCGGCGGGGTGGTTGGCGCCGATGGTGATCGCCACGGAGATGCTGCCCGGGCCGACGGTGAGCGGCAGGGTCAGGGGATAGAACGCGCGGCTGGATACCTCGGCGGGGGAGGGTGGCGTGGCGCGGGCGACGTATTCGACGGGGTTGTCCTGCTGGAGGAGGCGCCAGCCCATGGCGCACACCAGGATGCCGCCGGCGAGTTGCACGACCGGCACCGACAGGCCGAACAGATCCAGCACGTAGGTGCCGATGAACACCGACACGAGGAGGATCAGGGCAGCGTTGATGCTGATCCGCTTCGCGAGAGTGGCGCGCAAGTCGGGCGAGCAATCCGCGGTCATGGCGAGAAACACCGGCGTGCTGCCGAGCGGGTTCACGATCGGCAGGATGGCGGCGACCATGAACAGCATGCCCTCGAGGAGCAGACGGAGGTCGGCTGGCATAGGTTGGAGTCCTGCCGGAAAGGTAGCACGTGGACCGCGCTGCCTGCCCGGCGCGAGACGGATGGTCCCGCCGCTGCGCTACACTGAGCGCGTCGAACGGCGTTCCCGCTGATGTCCGAAACCCGCATCCTCCATGGCTTCCACGCGGTCACTGCACGCCTGCGGCAGCGACCCCAGTCGGTGCGGGCGCTCTACGTGGCCGACAAGCGCCACGACGAGCGCGCGCGCGACCTCGTGGCGCGCGCCGAGGCGGCGGGACTGCGTGCGCAGCACGTCGACCCCGAGCGTCTCGCCCGGCTCGCGGGCACCGATCGGCACCAGGGCGTGGTGGCGCTGGTCGATGCGGCGCAGCCGTACGTGACGCTCGACGATGTGCTGGAGGAGCTCGCCGCGCCGGCGCTGCTGGTGGTGCTCGACGGTGTCACCGATCCGCATAATCTGGGTGCCTGCCTGCGCAACGCCGATGCCTTCGGTGCGCAGGCGGTGATCGTGCCCAAGGATCGTTCGGTCGGGCTCACGGCCACGGCCGCGAAAACGGCCAGCGGCGCGGCCGATACGGTACCGGTGGTGACGGTCACCAATCTCGCCCGTGCGCTGGACACCCTCAAGGCCGCGGGCGTGTGGATCCTGGGCGCGGATGCCGGGGGCGAGAGCCTGTTCGAGGCCGATGTCTGCGGACCGGTGGCGTGGGTGCTCGGTGCGGAGGGTAGCGGTCTGCGGCGGCTCACCCGCGAGCGCTGTGATCGTATCGTCGGCATCCCTTTGCTCGGCACGGTGACGAGTCTCAATGTCGCGGTGGCGAGCGGCATCTGCCTCTTCGCCACCTGCCAGGCACGGGCGAGGGAGCGTGTCTGAAGGGCAGGGATCGATGCAAGACGCTGATACGGAGGTGCAACCGGTGCGCCGCGGGCGGAACGCAACGATGCAGTCGCGCACCCAGCCGCGTCCGAGGCGAACGTGATTCGCCCCCTGCGCATCCTGCCGGTGATCACGGTCTCGCAGTTCGCGGGGACGTCGCTCTGGTTCGCAGGCAATGCCGTGCTTCCCGAGCTGCAGCGGGAATGGGGATTACGCGCGGATGCGCTCGGCCACGTCACGTCCGCGGTGCAACTCGGTTTCGTCGCCGGCACGCTGACCTTCTCGGCGCTGGCGTTTGCCGATCGCTTCTCGCCGCGGCGGATGTTCTTTGCATGCTCCGTGCTGGGCGCCCTGGTCAACGCCGCCCTGCTGGTAATGCCGCACGAGCTCGCGATGCTGCTGGTCCTGCGTTTCGTGACCGGCTTCTTTCTCGCCGGTATCTATCCCATCGGAATGAAGATCGCGGCGGGCTGGTACGAGCGCGGGCTGGGCAACGCCATCGGCCTGCTGGTCGGGGCGCTGGTGCTGGGCACGGCCTTCCCGCATTTGCTGAAGGCCTTCGGTCAGGCGTTGCCATGGACCGGGGTGACGGCCGCGGTATCGCTCCTGGCGCTCGTCGGCGGTGCGCTCATGCTGGGCTTCGTCCCGGACGGGCCGTTCCTCAAGCGCGGCGCCCGGGTGAGTCCTGCGACCCTGCCGACGATCTTCGGATCAGCGCGCTTTCGCGCATCGGCCTTCGGCTACTTCGGGCACATGTGGGAGCTTTACCCGTTCTGGGCCTTCGTGCCCGTGGTGCTTGCCGCGCATGCCGTCGCCCGGGGCGAGACGGGGACCAACCTATCGCTCTGGTCATTCGTCATCATCGCCGCGGGCAGCGTCGGCTGCATCGCCGGCGGCTGGTTCTCGCTGACCGCCGGAAGCGCGCGCGTGGCGTTCGTGCAGCTGCTCGCTTCGGGGCTGTGCTGCATCGCGTCCCCCTTGATGTTTGCGGCACCGACGCCGGTGTTCCTTGCCTTCCTGGTCTTCTGGGGCGTCGTGGTGGTGGGCGATTCGCCCCAGTTCTCCGCGCTCAACGCCCAGAGTGCACCGCCGGCACTGGTGGGTTCGGCCCTCGCCGTCGCCAACGGCATCGGGTTCTCGATCACCGTGGTCGCAATCCAGGTGCTCACGTTTCTGCAACCGCGGATGGATGCCGCGTATCTCTTCGTTCCCCTCGCCGCGGGGCCGCTGTTCGGCACCCTCGCCCTGCGGCGCCTGCTGCGGGGATCGTAGGGAGTGCCGGCATCGCACGCGCCCGGCATCTTTTCGCGAGCAAGTTGCCAGGGTCGGAGGACGCGGCTAGGATTGGCGCGCCTGACGCCCAGCGGCGTCGACCCCTATGAGGAAGTCATGAACATTCGATCCGTCACGCCCGTGAGCCCGATGTGCGTCGCCATGGTGGCGGCGCTCGCCGCGCTGGCGCCCATGTTTGCCCCGGGAGCGCAGGCCAAGGGCACCCTGGTGTACTGCTCCGAGGGCAGCCCGGAAGGGTTCCAGCCGCAGTTCTTCACCACCGGCACGACCTTCGATGCGGCCTCGGTGCCGATGTTCAACCGCCTCGTTCAATTCGAGCTCGGCACGACCAACATCGTGCCCGGGCTCGCCGAGTCGTGGACCATCTCGCCCGACGGCAAGGTCGTCACCTTCAAGCTCCGGAGCGGGGTCAAGTTCCACAGCAACGCCAATTTCAAGCCCGCCCGGGACATGAACGCGGACGACGTGCTTTTCAGCTGGAACCGCATGGCCGACGATGCCCACCCGTTCCACAAATTCACGGCTGGGCAGACATTCGCGTACTTCGACGACATGGGCATGAAAAACATCGTCGACAAGGTCGAGAAACTCGACGACATGACGGTGCGCTTCACCCTGAAGCGGCCCGAGGCTCCGTTCATGGCCAACATGGCGATGGACTTCGCCTCCATTCTCTCGAAGGAATACTTCGAGGCGATGCAGAAGAAGGGCACGCCCAACGCGGCCGACGTCTATCCCATCGGCACCGGCCCGTTCCAGTTCGCCTCGTACCAGAAGGACGCGGTCATTCGCTACAAGGCGTTCGACCAGTACTGGGGCGGACGACCGAAGATCGACAACCTGGTCTTCGCGATCACCCGCGATGCCACGGCCCGGTTCGCCAAGCTGAAGACGGGTGAGTGCCACGTGATGGCGTTCCCGAAGCCGGCCGATCTCGACGAAATGAAGAAGGACCCTGCCATCAACCTGATTTCGAAGGAGGGCCTCAATGTCGGGTACATCGCTTTCAACGTCGAGAAGAAGCCCTTCGACAACAAGCTCGTGCGCCAGGCGCTCAACATGGCGGTCAACAAGGATGCCATCCTGAAATCGGTCTACCAGGGACAGGGGCAGGTCGCGAAGAATCCGATCCCGCCGATCCTGTGGAGCTACAACAATGCGGTGAAGGACTACCCCTACGATCCCGCCAAGGCGAAGGAGATGCTGGCCCAGGCCGGCTATCCGAACGGCTTCGAGGTCGACCTCTGGTATCTGCCCGTCACCCGGCCGTACAACCCCGACGGCAAGCGCATGGCCGAGCTCGTGCAGGCCGACTGGGAGAAGATCGGCGTCAAGACCAAGCTGACCACCTACGAATGGGCCGAGTACCGCAAGCGCAGCAAGACCGGCGAGCACCACGCCATGATGCTCGGATGGTCGGGCGACAACGGCGACCCCGACAACTTCTTCGTGCCGCTGCTCGGGTGCGAGGCCGTGAAGGGCGGTGGCAACGTCGCGCGCTGGTGCAACAAGCAGTTCGAAGATCTCGTGATCAAGGCTGCGCAGACGCCCAAGCAGGCCGATCGTGCCAAGCTATACGAGCAGGCGCAGGTGATCTTCAAGGAAGATGCGCCGTGGATCACGATCGCCCATTCGGTGCGCTTCGACCCGGTCCGGAAGGAAGTGCAGGGCTACAAGATGGACGCCACCGCGCACCACTTCTTCGACAAGGTCGACCTCGCGAGGTAGACGGGCGCGGCGCCTTCAGGCAACGCGGGCCGGGAAGGGCGCCGACGTGCGCCCTTCCGCCTCCCTTGGCGGGGTTCCTCCAGACCCGAGCCGTGCTGCGCGCGTCGATGACCCGCGGCAGCGACGCGGTATGCCGTCCCCGCCGCCGCGCATGGCTGCCGGGTTTGCGTGATGACCAATCTGCGAGGCTACGCGGCCGCGGTGCGAGCGGAGCCGGGCCCAGCGGACGGCGTCCGCTAAACTGCCATCCTGCCCGCCTCGCGCGCGGGACCATTCCCGCATGATTGGCTTCCTCCTGCGCCGCGTGGCGCTCATCGTGCCGACCTTCCTCGGCGTCACGCTGCTCGCCTTCGCGCTCATCCACCTCATCCCCGGTGACCCGGTCGAGAACCTGTCGGGCGAGCGCGGCATGGATCCGGAGCGGCGCCTGCGGCTGCTGCATCAGTTCGGCCTCGACAAGCCGCTCTGGGCGCAGTACCTCGATTACCTGCGCCAACTCCTGCACGGCGATCTCGGCACGTCGCTCACCACCCATGAGCCCGTGCTCCGCGAATTCGTCACGCTGTTTCCGGCGACGGTCGAGCTGGCCTTCTTCGCCATGCTGTTCGCCGTCGTGCTGGGGCTGCCGGCCGGCATCGTGGCGGCGCTTAAGCGCAACACGGTCGCCGACTACGCGGTGATGGGGGCCTCGCTCACCGGCTACTCCATGCCCATCTTCTGGTGGGCGTTGCTGCTCATCCTGTTCTTTTCGGTGCACCTCGGCTGGACACCCGTTTCCGGCCGCCTTGACGTGCTCTACGACGTGCCGTCCGTCACCGGCTTCATGCTGGTCGACAGCCTGAAAAGCGGCCAGGAAGGCGCGTTTCGCTCGGCGTTGTCACACCTCGTCCTGCCGGCGATCGCGCTCGGGACGATCCCCCTGGCGGTGATCGCCCGGATGACCCGCTCGTCGATGCTGGAAGTGCTCGGCGAGGACTATGTGCGCACCGCCCGCGCCAAGGGTCTGCCGCAGCGGCGAGTCGTGCTCGTGCATGCGCTACGCAACGCGCTCATCCCGGTGGTGACCGTCATCGGGTTGCAGGTCGGCCTGCTGCTGTCGGGTGCCATCCTCACCGAGACCATTTTTTCGTGGCCGGGCGTGGGCAACTGGCTGATTCACGGCGTGCAGTCCCGCGACTATCCGGTGGTGCAGGGCGGCATCCTGCTCATAGCCGCGATCGTCATCAGCGTCAATCTGCTGGTCGATCTTCTCTATGGCGTGATCAATCCGCGCATCCGCCATGGCTGAGCTGCCGGCCACTGACACGCTGTTGGAGGATGGGCCGGTGCCCCGCGGACCGTTCGCGGAGCTCTGGTCCGCCTACGCCAAGAGCCGCGGGGCGCTCATCGGACTCGCCCTCGTCGCAGCGCTGGTGCTCCTGGCCCTCGGGGCGGACGTGATTGCACCGCATCCGCCCAACGAACAGTTCCGCGACCACACCCTCGCACCACCGGCGTGGCACGAGGGCGGCAGTCTGCGCTTCGTCCTCGGCACCGACCCGGTAGGGCGCGACATCCTCTCGCGGCTCATCCACGGCACTCGCCTGTCGCTCGCCATCGGCCTCATCGCGGTGGCGATCTCCCTTAGCCTGGGGTTGGTGCTGGGCGTCGTGGCGGGGTATGTCCGCGGCCTCACCGAGACCGTGATCATGCGGCTCATGGACGTGATGCTGGCCCTGCCGAGCCTCCTCCTCGCGATTGCCGTCGTGGCAATCCTCGGCCCTGGCCTTGCCAACGCGATGTACGCCATCGCGATCGTGCTCCTCCCTCACTACGTGCGGCTCACCCGGGCCGCGGTAATCGGCGAAGCCTCCCGCGAGTATGTGGCGTCGTCGCGGATCGCCGGGGCGGGTCCGCTGCGGCTCATGTTCAGCACCATCCTGCCGAACTGCATGGCGCCCCTCATCGTGCAGGCGACCCTGGGGTTCTCCACCGCCATCCTCGACGCCGCGGCGCTCGGCTTTCTCGGGCTCGGCGCCCAGCCACCCACGCCCGAGTGGGGGTCCATGCTGTCCAGCGCCCTGGAATTCATCCAGCGTGCCCCATGGGTGGTGACCTTTCCCGGTCTGGCGATCCTGGTGACCGTGCTCGCCTTCAACCTGATGGGCGACGGCTTGCGCGACGCCCTCGATCCACGGCTGAAGCAATGAACGAATCGCTGTCGCGCAACCCCCCGTGGCTCCGAACGACTTCGGCCAATGTGCCGTGCCCGGGGAGTCGATCAGCGCGATGGGTCGCGAACGGCAGAGGGGCGGACTGACATGGCCTTGCTCGAGATCGAGGATCTCAACGTCGCCTTCGGCACGGGCCCGCGGCCCTTCGTGGCGGTCGACGGGATGGATCTCGAGGTCGATGCCGGCGAGCTCGTGGGCGTGGTCGGCGAGTCCGGGTCGGGCAAGACCGTCATGGCGCTGGCGTTGATGGGACTGGTGAATTTCCCTGGACAGGTACGGGCGCGGCGCCTGACCTTCGCCGGACGGGATCTGCTTGCCCTTGCTCCCCGGGAGCGGCGGGCGATCGTCGGCAAGGACATCGCCATGATCTTCCAGGACCCGCTCGCGAGTCTCAATCCGTGCTACACGGTTGCCTTCCAGCTCACCGAAGCGCTCCGTTTTCACGGCTCGGCGGACGAGCAGGCGAGCGCGCGCGTCCGCCGTGCCAGGGCCTTGTCGCTGCTCCAGCAGGTGGAGATACCGGACGCGGCCGCGCGCCTCGATGCCTATCCGCACCAGTTGTCGGGCGGGATGGCGCAACGGGTGATGATCGCGATGGCAATCGCCTGTAACCCCAAGCTTTTGATCGCCGATGAGCCGTCGACGGCGCTCGACGTCACCGTCCAGGCGCAAATCCTCGACCTGCTGGTTCGGCTGCAGCGCGAGCATGCCATGGCATTGCTGCTCATCACTCATGACCTGGCGGTGGTCGCGGAGACGGCGCAGCGCGTAGTGGTGATGTATGCCGCCCAGGCCTTCGAGACGGGACCGGTGCCCGACATCTTCACGACGCCACGCAATCCGTATACGCAGGCGCTGCTCGCGGCGCTGCCCGAGCACAACATCGATCGTCCGAGGCTCGCGGCGATACCCGGGGTCGTGCCCGGGCAACACGACCGGCCGACGGGCTGCGTGCTCTCGCCGCGCTGCCAGTACGCCGTTGCCAAGTGCCGCGCCGTGCGGCCGGTGCTGCAAGGCCCGCAGGGGCGGCAGTCGCGCTGTTTCTTTCCGCTCGACGACGCCGGACGGCCGACCAACGACTGGGCCGCCGAGCCCGGCGCCGGGCCGCCCGTGCCCGCCGCATGATGGCCCCTGCATGATGGCTCCGCCACTACTGGAGGTGCGCGAGCTCGCCCGCCATTACGCGGTACGCCGCGGCCTGCTGCGCCCGCGGGGTGTGGTGCGGGCGCTCGACGGCGTGAGCTTCATACTGCGGGAAGGACGCACTCTCGCCGTCGTCGGCGAGTCGGGTTGCGGCAAGAGCACCCTGGCGCGCCAGGTCACCATGATCGAGCGGCCCACGTCCGGCGCGCTACTCCTCGATGGCGCGGACGTGAGCCGCGCCGACCGTCCCACTCGTCGCCGGCTGCGGCCGGTGGTGCAGATGGTGTTCCAGAATCCATTCGCCTCGCTCAACCCGCGCAAGCAGATCGGGACCTTGCTGGAGGAGCCGCTCGCGATCAATACCGATCTCGACGCTGCCGCGCGGCGGGAACGCGCCCTGGCGATGATGCGCAAGGTGGGTCTGCGCGCGGAGCATTACGGGCGCTATCCGCACATGTTCTCGGGCGGACAGCGCCAGCGCGTGGCCGTGGCGCGGGCATTGATGCTGCACCCCCGCCTGGTCGTCGCCGACGAGCCGGTGTCCGCGCTCGACGTCTCGATCCAGGCGCAGGTGCTCAACCTGCTCATGGACCTGCAGCAGGAGATGGGCATCGCCTACCTGTTCATTTCGCACAACCTGCAGGTGGTGCGGCATATCGCCGACGACGTGCTGGTGATGTATCTCGGCAAGGTGTTCGAGTACGGCTCGAAGGCCAGGGTATTCGCCCACCCGGCGCATCCGTACACTCGCGCGCTGCTCGCCAGCACGCCGTCTCTGTCAGCCGATGCCCGTCGGGTACGCATTCCCTTGCGGGGGGAACTCCCGTCCCCTTTGAACCCTCCATCAGGTTGCCCCTTCCACCGTCGCTGTCCCGATGCAGTCCCGATCTGCAGCATCGAGATGCCCCCGCTCCAGGACCTGGCAGGGGTCCGCGTGGCGTGCCATCGGGCGAGGGAGCTCAACCCTGCGTCGGGTCCGCAGCACCCCTTGGTGTCCTGATCGGGTACGCTTCGTGCGGGCGGGCTCGTTGACGCCCCTTGCCACTTTCCGGATGATTGGCATCACCGCCCATACCAAGCTCGCATGACTCCCGTCGATCACATCGCTGCATGGCAGGATGAGCTCGTCGCCCTCCGGCGCGATCTGCACATGCATCCCGAGTTGGGCTTCGAAGAGACCCGTACCGCTGCCCGGGTCTGCGAGCGGCTCACCGCCTTCGGAATCGAGCACCACGCCGGCATCGGCAAGACTGGGGTGGTGGCCGTGGTGCATGGCCGCGAGCACTCGAGCGGCCGGACGGTGGGGCTGCGGGCCGACATGGACGCCCTGCCCATTCAGGAGGCCAACACCTTCGCACATCGATCGCGCTACGACGGCCGCATGCACGGATGCGGTCACGACGGTCATACCGTCATCCTGCTCGCTGCGGCACGCTATCTCCACGAGACGCGACGATTCAACGGCACGGCCTTTCTCATCTTCCAGCCAGGCGAGGAGGGCTACGCCGGCGCCAAGGCGATGATCGACGACGGCCTGTTCTCGCGCTTTCCGGCCGACGAGGTCTATGCACTGCACAACTGGCCGGCGCTGCCGGCCGGGACGATCGCGGTGCGCCCCGGACCAATGATGGCGGCGGCCGACCGGGTGGCCATCCATATCCAGGGACGCGGCGGCCATGGCGCGCATCCGCATCTCAACGTCGATCCGGTGCTGGTCGCGGGCCATATCATCACCGCGGCGCAGTCGATCGTGTCCCGCAATGTGAGTCCCGTCGACAATGCGGTGGTCAGCCTGTGCAGCGTACAGGCCGGGCACCCCGGCGCGTTCAGCGTGGTGCCGGCCGAGGCCCACCTGGTCGGTACCATCCGTACCTTTCGCAAGACCACCCAGGACATGGTGGAGCGGCGCCTGAGCGAGATGGTGCAGTCGATCGCGGCGGCCTTCGGCGCCACCGCACGGGTCGAATACGATCGCGTGTATCCGGCCACCGTCAACACCCGGGCGGAGGCGGAATTCGCCGGTGACGTCGCCCAGGGACTGATCGGCGCCGACAAGGTGGTGCGCGACCTGGAGCCGTCGATGGGCTCCGAGGACTTCTCGTTCATGCTGCAGGTCAAGCCGGGCGCTTATGCGCGTCTTGGCCAGGGCGGCGCCGAGAACGGCGTGTTCCTGCACAACACGGGCTACGATTTCAACGACGCCGTGATTCCGCTGGGCGCGGGTTATCTCGCCTCGCTTGCCGAGCGGGCGATGCCCTTGGCCGCGTAGACGGCCGAGTCGGTGGCGCGATCGGCATGCCGGGAACCAGTTGCTTTGCCGCGAGCTACGCCGACGCCCGCTACCGGTTTCGGGCGGCGGCGCAAGCCGTTGGCGCGGCGCTGGACGCGCATGAGCTCCCGGGAGTGCTCGGTGCCGATGGCGAGACCCTGGCCATTGACACGGCGCGATTGGGGGATCCGGCGGCACCGGCGCTGCTCCTGATCAGCTCGGGCACGCACGGCGTCGAGGGCTTCGCCGGTTCGGGCGCCCAGATCGCGCTGCTCGCCGATGCCGAGGTCGCGGCAGCGATGCGTAGCGGCGCCGTGGCGCTGCTCATGGTGCATGCCCTCAATCCATTCGGCTTTTCCCATCTGCGGCGCGCGAACGAAGCGAACATCGATCTCAATCGCAATTTCTGCGACTTCACCTCGCTGCCGCCGGACAATGTGCTGTACGCGGAGCTCCATCCGTACCTCCTGCCGTCGTCATGGCCGCCGACACCCGA
This sequence comes from Casimicrobiaceae bacterium, assembly GCA_040006895.1. Lineage (GTDB taxonomy): Bacteria > Pseudomonadota > Gammaproteobacteria > Burkholderiales > Casimicrobiaceae > CAIWHR01. Next base: position 14,304 of record JBDTWB010000009.1, read on the forward strand.
CAACACCGCCACCCTCATGGCGTTCCTCGCCAAGTATGGGATGGCGGCCCTGCAGGGCGCCATCAGTGGGGGTCAATATGCCTTTCCCGACGGATTGTTCTACGGTGGCCGCGCGCCGGCCTGGAGCCACCGCGTGGTGTGCGACCTGCTGCAGATGCATGGCAGACGCCGCAAGCGCCTGGGCTGGATCGATGTGCATAGCGGACTTGGACCATCCGGCGAGGCCGAGCGAATCCACGCCGGCGGTGACGACCGGGCGAGCCTGGCCCGCGCGCGGTCGTGGTGGGGCGCCGCCGTCACGACCGCCAGCGATGGCTCGTCGCGATCGGCTGCGACCCGCGGCGAGCTGCAGTCCGTTGTCCGGGACGAGTGCCCCGCCGTCGAGCATACCGGCATCGTCCTTGAAATCGGCACGGTGCCACTCATGGAGGTGCTGACGGCGCTGCGCGCCGAGCAGTGGTCGCATAATCATCCGGAGGCCGAGGCGGCGCTCGGGCGGGCGGGCAAGGCCATGCTGCGCGCCGCGTTTTACCCGGATACCAATTCCTGGCGCGCGCAGGTGGTCGAGGCGACGCGCGCGGCGACCCATGCCGCGCTGCGGCGTCTCGCGTCCTGATCGGTCGAGCGGTCGCGTGCGGAACGTCACTGCCCGACCATGCTCTTACACCTTGCGCCGTGGGGCGTCACCACGCGGATGCGTCGGCCGGGGTGACGGCGTCGCGGTTGAACGGGAGGCTTCATGAAGCGCATTACCCATCTGCTGCTGCCCCTTGCGCTGGCGGGTTGCCAGACGATCGGTCCCACGTGGAGCGAACTCTCCGGGGCGCGCTTCCACATGGCGGTCGCGGACCGGCGACCGGTCATGATCGTGCGGGTCGACAACGAGAGCACGCCGCTGCACGGCAAGGTGCAGATCGCACCGGGCCGGCACGAGATCGTGGTGGAGTCTTTCCGCCACGGTTACTTTCGTAGCGGCTACCAGGAGAAGCTGACGCTCGACGTCGCCCCGTGCCGCCGGTACTACATCAACGCCCAATACCGGAACAGCGTGCAGCCGCGTTTCGAGGCGGTCGTCGACGAGGTCGAGCCGATCGCGGGATGCCGGCCAGGACTGGGCTAAGCGGTATCGCAGCGGACCCGGGCTGCCGTTTGGATCGGCCGGCGCCAACCGTGCAATGGGTGGTCCGCGAACGGCGGGCGCCGGCCGCGACGTGTTCTTCGCATGCCTGCCGCGCCGGGGCCGGTCTCGCCCCGGAATCGGCCGTTCCTTCCGCTATAATCGCGCCTTCGCTGCGCCTCCGTGTGTCCTTGCATCCCAGTCCTTGACGCTTTCATCCCGGTCCTGGTGACGGTGCCTCCCGGTCTCGGTGACCGCGTCGCGTACCCCTACACTTTCGACTCTCTCGCGAAGTCCAATTGCGCCTCACACACATCAAGCTTGCGGGCTTCAAGTCGTTCGTCGATCCGACCGCCATCGGCACACCCGGCCAGCTCGTCGGCATCGTCGGTCCCAATGGTTGCGGCAAGTCCAACGTGATCGACGCGGTCCGCTGGGTACTCGGCGAGTCCAAGGCTTCGGCGTTGCGCGGTGAGTCGATGCAGGACGTCATCTTCAATGGCGCGGGCGAGCGCAAGCCCGTGGGCAGGGCGTCAGTCGAGCTGCACTTCAACAACGACCAAGGACGCATCGGCGGGCAATGGGGCCAATACGCCGAGATCTCCATCAAGCGGGTGCTCACCCGAGACGGCGACTCTTCGTATTACATCAACAACATTCCGGTCCGGCGCCGAGACATTCACGACCTCTTTCTGGGAACGGGTCTGGGGCCGCGCGCCTACGCCATCATCGAGCAGGGCATGATCTCGCGGGTGATCGAAGCCAAGCCCGAGGAACTGCGGATCTTCCTCGAGGAGGCGGCCGGCGTTTCCAAGTACAAGGAGCGGCGCAAGGAGACCGAGGGACGTCTCGCCGACACCCGGGAGAACCTGCTGCGGGTGGAGGACATCCGCAACGAGCTCGGGCAGCAGCTCGAGAAGCTCGAAGGACAGGCCAAGATCGCCACCGAGTATCGCGACCTCGAAGGCCGGCTCAAGCATACCCAGCAGCTCCTGTGGTTCAGCAAGCAACAAGACGCCGTGCGGGCCCGCGAGCGGCACACGAGCGAGATTGCGAGCCTTACTGTTGCCCTCGAGGGTCTGCAATCCGAGGTGCGCGCAATCGAGGCGAATCTCGAGCACTTGCGCACCCACCACTACGCGGCAGGCGACGCGCTCCACGACAAGCAGGGCGCGTTCTATGCAGCCAACGCCGAGGTCACGCGCCTCGAGCAGCAGCTTGCCTTTGCCCGCGAGAACGAGACTCGGCTGACGCAGCAGGTCGCGCAAGTCACCGTGCAGCTTCGCGCCATCGAGGGCCAGCGCACCGGGGTGGCCGAGAGCCAGGCCCAGGCCGAGGGCATGCTCACCACGTGCCTCGCCCAGCGCGACGCAGCCGCCACGGAGGAGCGCGAGGCCACCGCCGCCTTGCCGCCGTTGGAAGAGGCCGTCCGGGCGGCTGCCGCCGTGACCACCGAACTCCAGCAAAAGATCGCGCTTGGCGAGCAGGCGATCCGGGTCATCGAGACCCGGCGCGACAACACGACGCGCCTGCTCGTGCAGCTCACCCAGCGCCGCGGGCGTCTGGAAGCCGAACGCGATGGGTTGCAGGCTCCGGTCACTGACGAGATTGCGGCCATCGACCAGCAACTCGCGGAAGAGCGGACCGCGCTCGCCACCCAGGAAGCGAGAATGGGTGACCTGCGTGAAGCGGTGCAGGCCCTGCAGGAGCGGCGTCGTGGTGCCGGCGAAACAGCACAGACTGCCGAGCGGGGGTTGGGCGAGCTCGAGGCGCGCGTGCAGGCGCTGTCGGCCCTGCAGGCGAAGATCGGACAGGGCAAGGATCGGAGTCAGTGGCTGCAGGAGCACGGACTTGCAGGCGCGCATCGCCTGTTCAGCGCGCTCGACATCGATCCGGCGTGGAACGACGCTCTCGAAGCCGTGTTGCGCGAACGGCTGGAGGCCATCGAGCTTGCGGCGCTGGACGATACGCTTGGCTGGGTGGGCGAGGGTCGCTCGCCGCCAGGCCGGCTCGCCGCGTACGCCGCGGATTCCGGCCTGTCCGCCGGACTCGACGATCAGCAGGCGAGCACGCCGGATGCGCTGCTCGGGAAGCTGAGGACTACCGGGGCCAACGTCCTGCGCCTGCTCGCCGACTGGCTGCGTGGCGTGCGCTGCAGCGAGCGCCTCGACGATGCGCTGCGGCGCCGGGCGGAGCTCGGCGCGGGCGAAGCCTTTGTCACCCCCGAGGGCCACCTGGTGACCGCCCAGGCGGTGAGCTTCTTTGCTCCCGACAACGAGCTCCACGGGGTGCTGTCCCGCCAGCGCGAGCTCGCCGAGCTCGAGCAGGCCGTCGGCGGCGCGCGCGATCGCGCGTCCGCGGCGCGGCTGGGACGCACCGAGGTGGAGGCGGAGCTCGAGCGCAGCCAGAAGGACTACCACGCCGAGAGCCAGGCGTGGTCCTCGCAGCAGCGCCGGTGTCACGATCTCGAGCTCGAGCTCGTGCAGCTTACCCAGGCCGAGCAAGCCGCGGAACGCCGGCGCGCCCAGATCCTGCAGGAACTGACCGACCTGGATACGCAGGAAACCGCCGAGGCGGCGACGATGGATGGACTCGGGGCCGAGCTCGCGAATGCACAATCGCATCTTCACGACGAGCGTGCCGCGCAGGAATATGCCCGGCACGGGCGCAACGAGGCTGAGGTGGCGTTAGCCCGCGGCCGTGAGCGGGTTCGTCTCGGCGAGCGTGCTGCACAGGAGGCCGCCTTTGCCGAGCGCAGCGCCCGCGATCGTCTTGCCGAGCTTGAACGGCGCCGCGAGGCCCTTGCCCAGCAGCTTGCCCAGCAGCTGGGGCTGCTCGATCAGCTGACCTCGGAACGCGCCGCCATCGACTGGACACCGCTCGAGGAAGCGCTGCAGCGACAACTCGCCACGCGCGGGGAGGCCGAGCAGGCGCTCGCCGCGGCGCGCGACGTCCTGGAAGGCCTGGGCGGCCAGTTGCGCGCTGCCGAGGAGGCGCGGCTCTCGACGGAGCAACGCCTCGATCCGGCGCGAACGCGCATTGCCGACATGCGTCTCAAGGAGCAGGCGGCCGCGCTGCAGGAGCAACAGTTCGCCGAACAGCTCGCCGAGATCCAGTCCGATCTCGTGGCGCTGCCCGAGGCGCTGAAGGCATTCGGGAGCAAGGCGGGGCTGCCGCCCGAAATCGAGCGTCTGCAGAAAGCCATCGAAGACCTGGGCGCCGTGAATCTTGCCGCGCTCGACGAGCTCGGCATGGCGCAGGAGCGCAAGAACTATCTGGACGCGCAGGCCGAGGACCTCACCGAGGCGATGTCCACGCTGGAAAACGCGATCCGGCAGATCGACAAGGAATCGCGCCAGCTGCTGCAGCAGACCTTCGAGACGGTGAACCAGAACTTCTCGCAGCTCTTCCCGGCGCTATTTGGAGGCGGGCGCGCCGAGCTCCTGCTTACCGGCGACGAGATTCTCGACTCCGGCGTGCAGGTCGTCGCCCAGCCGCCGGGCAAGCGCAACACGTCCATCCACCTGCTATCGGGCGGCGAGAAGGCGCTCACCGCCATCTCGCTGGTATTCGCATTGTTCCAGATCAATCCGGCGCCGTTCTGCCTGCTCGACGAGGTCGACGCGCCGCTCGACGATCCCAATGCCGAGCGCTTTTGCAAGATGGTCCGCACCATGTCAGCGCAGACCCAATTCCTGTTCATCTCCCATAACAAGATCACCATGGAGATGGCGAGCCAGCTCGTCGGCATCACGATGCCGGAGCCGGGCGTCTCGCGCGTCGTGCAGGTCGACATCGGCGAAGCTCTCGAGCTCGCGGAAGCCGGCGCGGCATGAGGCAGACCCGACGCCCCGCTGCTGCAGCGCTATAATCGACGCCGCCAGAACTTTCCAACTTCGCAACTTGATCGCACCCGCATGACCTCGCTGCAAGTCGGACTCATCATCGCGGGAATCGCGCTCGTCGTCGGCGTGATCATCTACAACTGGGTGCAGGAAAGGCGGGTACGTACGCGCCTGGATGCGTCCTTCGGCAATCTGGGGGCTGCCAACAGCAAGCCCGCGGGGACACCGCCCGGGGCGAATGTCGACCGGGTCGAGCCGACATTCGGACAGCGCGCGGCCGATGAGCCGATGCTCACGCGCGCCGCCGTTGCCAGTCCCGGCACGTCTGCTCGCCCCCGCGCCGGTGGCGGGGACGATGACGCCGGCTTCGAATTGCCGGTCAAGGTGCAGAAGAGCGTTCCGGTCGATGAGGCCATGGCCGACGAATCCGACCGCGCCGAGCCCGCCAGTCTCCGCGACGGCCCAGGAACACCGCCCGCCGCGGAACGCGTGGTGCATGCCGACGGGCACGGCGCGCAGCCCGATCCCGAGATCGAATGCATCATCGCCATGCAGCCATCCCGCCCGGTGGCGGCACGGGCGCTTGGCGAGGCCCTGGACGCACGACTCGGCAAGCGGCTGCGCTGGTTCGGCCGCCGTAGTGCGGGCATGCCATGGCAACTCCTCCGGCCCGAAACCGCCGGCGAGCTCATCGATATCGTCGCGTGTCTGCTGCTGGCCGACCGTGCAGGCGCGGCGAGTGCGCCGATGCTGGAAGCCTTCGTCGCGCTCGTCACCGAAGTGGCCCCGGACCTGCCGGCCACCGTGATTGCGCCGCAGGTACAGCGGGAAGCGGCCCGCGCCGAGAGTCTCGACCGCCTCTGCGCCGAGCACGACGTGCAGATCGGGCTCACCGTCCTCAAGGAGTCGACGCCGGATATCCCGGGCACGCGACTGCGCGGCGTCGCCGAAGCCGCAGGTTTCCGCCTTGCCGGGGGCCGGTTCGAATGGGTCCAGGAAGAGAGCGGTGCGACCCTCTATGCGCTGCAGAACTTTCGTGCCGAGCCCTTCACGCCCGAGCACCTGCGGACCAGTGCCACGCCGGGTGCGGTGTTCTTGCTGGACGTGCCGCGGGTCGCGGACCCCGCGCGGGTCTTCGACCACATGAAGATGGCCGCCAAGCGGATGGCGCACGCGCTCGATGCCGCCCTGGTCGATGACAACCGCCGGCCGCTTGACGACCATGCGTTGACGGCGATCCGAAACCACGTGGCCAAGACTGCAGCGGGTCTCCAGGCGGTCCAGATCGAGCCCGGTAGCCCCCGGGCGATGGCCCTGTTTGGCGGCTAGCGCCCGCCCTCCGACTGCCGCCACTGGCCGGGGGAACGTGGCGTGAGCACCAAGAGTGGGGGCGCATCGGCGTCGCCGGGAGCGGCGGTACGCGCACGCGCCACCGCCCTGCGCGAAGCCCTCGCGGCCCACGATCACGCCTACTACGTGCTCGATGCGCCGTCGATCAGCGACGCCGAATACGATGCGCTATTCCGCGAGCTAGTCGGGCTCGAGGCCCTCCATCCCGGGTTGATCGTCGCCGACTCACCCACTCAGCGCGTAGGCGGCAAACGGCTGGCGGCCTTTGCGCCGGTACGCCACGCCGTGCCCATGCTGTCGATCCGCACGGAAACCGACACCACCGCCACCGGTGCGGAAAAGTTCGATGTCCGGATTCGCCGTGAGCTCGGGCTCGGCGTGGATGGGCCCCCCGTGGAGTACATGGCCGAGCTCAAGTTCGACGGGCTTGCCATCAGCCTTCGCTACGAAGCGGGCGTCCTCGCCATCGCAGCGACCCGCGGCGATGGCCAAGTGGGCGAGGACGTGACCCAGAACGCGCGGACCATCCGTGCGATCCCGACGCGGCTCGCCGGCCGGAATCCGCCGGAGGTCCTCGAAGTGCGCGGGGAGGTCTACATGCGCCGCCGCGACTTCGAGGCGCTCAATGCCCGCCAGCAGGAAGCGGGCGAGAAGCTCTACATCAACCCGCGCAACACCGCGGCCGGCGCCGTCCGGCAGCTCGATCCGGCGATCACGGCGAAGCGCCCCCTGCAGTTTTTTGCCTATGGCATCGGTGAGACCCGTGGCTTTGCCATACCCGCGACGCATGCCGGGGTGCTGGACGCGCTCGAAACCTTTGGCATTCCTGTGAGCCGCGACCGGCGGGTGGCGCGCGGTGCGACGGCGCTCATGGCGTTCTACGACGATGTGCGGAGCCGCCGGTCGGGCCTGCTTTTTGAGATCGATGGCGTGGTCTACAAGGTGAATGCTCTCGACCTGCAGCAGCGCCTTGGTTTCGTGTCGCGCGAGCCACGCTTCGCCGTCGCCCACAAGTTCGCCGCCGAGGAGGCGAGCACGACGGTGGAGGAGATCGGCGTGCAGGTCGGCCGCACCGGCGCGATCACTCCGGTCGCGCGCCTCGCGCCGGTGTTCGTCGGCGGGGTGACGGTGACCAACTGCACTCTGCACAACGAGGACGAGGTGCGACGCAAGGACGTGCACGTGGGCGACACTGTCGTGGTGCGGCGTGCGGGCGACGTCATCCCCGAGATCGTGCGGGCGGTGGCCGACCGACGACCGGCCGGGGCGCGGCCGTTCGTCATGCCCACGACCTGCCCTGAATGCGGCTCCGCCATCGAGCGACTGCCCGACGAGGCGGTGGCACGCTGCACCGGAGGGCTGGTCTGTCCGGCCCAGCGCAAGCAGGCGCTGCTCCATTTCGCAAGTCGACGCGCCATGGACATCGAGGGTCTCGGCGACAAGCTCGTCGATCAACTGGTCGACGCGGGCATGGTGCGCACCGCTGCCGAGCTCTATGGACTGGGCCTATCTGCCTTGACCGGCCTCGAGCGGATGGCGGAGAAATCCGCGGGCAACGTGGTTGCCGCGATCGAACGCAGCAAGGTCACGACCCTCGAGCGCTTCATCTTCGCGCTGGGCATTCGCCATGTCGGGGAATCGACCGCCCGCGATCTCGCCCGGCACTTCGGCAGCCTCGAACCGATCGTCGCCGCCGACGAGGCGGCGTTGCTCGAGGTTCCCGACGTCGGGCCGGTGCTGGCCGAAAGCATCGCGCATTTCTTCGGGGAAGGGCACAATCGCGAAGTCATCGAGCAGTTGCGCGTGGCCGGTGTGCACTGGCCGGAGCACGCCCCGCAGCGTGTCGCCCCGGGTCCGCTCGCCGGTTCGACATTCGTCCTGACCGGCACCCTGCCAAGCCTGACGCGCGACGATGCCAAGGCGATGATCGAGGCTGCCGGCGGCAAGGTGGCAGGGAGCGTGTCGAAGAAGACCCATTTTGTCGTGGCGGGAGAGGACGCCGGCAGCAAGTTCGAGCGCGCCCAGACGCTCGGCATTTCCATCCTCGACGAAGCCGGACTGCGCAAGCTTCTCGAGTCCTGAAAGCCTCGAAAAACCCCGGACGTGCCGACCATGACGCGTATCACCAAGGCCGTTTTCCCCGTCGCCGGATTCGGCAGCCGCTTCCTTCCCGCCACCAAGGCATCCCCCAAGGAGATGCTGCCGGTCGTCGACAAGCCGCTGATCCAGTACGCCGTCGAGGAAGCCGCCGCGGCGGGCATCACCGACATGATCTTCATCACCGGGCGCAACAAGCGGGCAATCGAGGACCACTTCGACAAGGCCTACGAGCTCGAGACCGAGCTCGCGGCGCGCAACAAGATGGACCTGCTGGAAACGGTGCGGGCGGCGACCCCGGCCGGGGTCAACTGCATCTATATTCGCCAGCCGGAGGCGCTGGGGCTCGGGCACGCCGTCCTATGTGCCGCGCCAGCGGTCGGCAATGAGCCGTTTGCCGTGCTGCTTGCCGACGACCTGATCGACGCCGAAGTGCCGGTCATGCGCCAGATGACCGATCTCGCCGAGCGTGAGGGCTGCTCCGTGATCGGGGTGATGAGCGTCGCCGCGGCGGACGTATCGAGTTACGGCATCGTCGAGAGCTCGGGTGGAGACGGGCGGGGGCGGACGACCGCCATCGAGCGCATCGTCGAGAAGCCCAAGACCGGCACGACCGCCTCGCGGCTGGCGGTGGTCGGGCGTTACGTGCTCATGCCCCGGATCTTCCACCACTTGCGCACCATGCCCGCTGGCACGGGTGGCGAGATCCAGCTCACCGACGGCATTGCCCGCCTGCTGGAGGAGGAACGCGTCCTGGCCTATGCTTTCGAGGGGCATCGCTACGACTGTGGCAGCAAGCTCGGCTATCTCGAGGCAACCGTGGAGTTCGGGTTGAAGCATCCGGAGCTGGCCAAGGCATTCGCGCACTACCTGCGCAACCGCGGCTAGCCGGGAGGCGCCGCGCGGGTTCAGGGCGGCGCATCGAAGCCGGCAACCGCCGCCGGCAGGTCGGTCAGGCTTTTCAGGATGCGATCGGGGGGCGGTCCATGCCGGTCGACAGGTGCGCCGGCCCGGTTGATCCAGAACGTGGTGAAGCCGAAAGCGCGCGCGCCGATCGCATCCCAGCCATTCGACGACACGAACCCGATGGCCCGTGATGGCACCGCCAGCGCCGCCACCGCCAAGGCGTAAACGCGCGGACTGGGTTTGAAGGTGCCGGCGGGTTCGACGGTCAGGATGCCGTCGATGTTCGGCTGCAGCGCGCTCTGGGCCACGAGTGGCTCGAGCATCGCGCGCGAGCCGTTGGACAGGATCCATCGGGGGCGGGGCGCCAGCTGGGCCAGCGCGTCGGCCGCTTCCGGAAACGGATCGAGCGCACGATAGCTCGCGAGCAGCGTGTCGCGTTCGTGCCCGGTCGCCGCGAGCCCCAGACTTTCCAGCGCATAGTCGAGGGCGTTGGCGGTGACCGCTGCGAAATCGGCGTCCATCCCCGCCCCCCCGTGCATCAGGCTGGTGAGCCAGGTGTACTCGAGCTGCTTGGTACGCCATTGCTGCGAAAGCGCCGCGCCGCGGCCCGGGAACAGGGTCTCGGCGTGTCGCGTCACCGAGTGCACGTCGAACAGCGTGCCGTACGCGTCGAATACCAGTGCCGCGAGTGCCATGGTCGATCCTCCAATCCGGCTGGCGAAAAAAAAGGGGGTTACCGTTGAAGGTAACCCCCGCGGTTCAACGTGGTGGGCGATACTGGGATCGAACCAGTGACCCCTGCCGTGTGAAGGCAGTGCTCTACCGCTGAGCTAACCGCCCCGCGAACCCAGACAGGAGCCGGCATTTAACCATGGCCCCCGATGGAGGGTCAAACCAGTCCGGGGAGCCTTGTCCAGGATTATCCTGGACACGAACGAACCAATCCGGTGCATCTACGTGGGACCCCGGACGCCGTCCCAGCCCCCGCGCGGCTCTCCCAAGCACGCGCTAACTCCGTGTCGCCGTTCTGGAATCAGCCGCCGGTCCGGCCCGGCGGCGGGCTTGGTCAAGGGCGCCGAGCACCCCATCGGGGGCCCGGTCTGTCCGTGGTAAGTACGCCCAGTCCGGGTGGGGGCACCTCGCTGGAGAAGGTGCCGCGGACCGCCTCCGACCCGGCCATTTCAGAGGGACGATGCACGCTCGTGCTGCCGCCTGCCACTGCGTCGGTTTGGTGTGCGCGTGCAGCGTCGGGCTTGGCAGGGCAGGGCGACGCGGCGGCGCTGCGAGGAGACGGCGACGACCTAGCATCCCGTTGCGCAGGGCCGGCATGCCGCATGCGCGGCGTGCGCGAATTGCACGTCGCGCGGGCGCGCAGCGCTGCCGGTGGTGATGTTGCGCAGTCGCTGCACGCTGCAGCGGCGAGTGCCATCTGTCCTTGACAATCTTGCACCGCCTTTGGAGTCGTGCGCTCTGCGCGCCAACGCACCCGTGCATCGCGCCGCGCGACGCAGTTGGGAGGTCGCGGCGGCGCGGTTGGTAGAATCCGGTTTTTCACGCACCAGGCAGACGATGACCTACTGTGTGGCCATGCAACTCGATGCCGGAATGGTGTTCGCCTCGGATTCACGCACCAACGCGGGAGTCGACCAGGTCGCCCGGTTCTCCAAGATGCATCCCTTCGTCCGGGACGGCGACCGTGTCATCGTCGCCCTGTCGGCGGGGAACCTCTCGATCACCCAGAATGCGGTCAACCTGCTCGATCAGCGCGCCAAGGCGGGCGACAACCGCATGCATGTCTGGAACGCGACCTCCCTGTACGAAGTCGCCCGTCTTTTCGGCGACGCGCTGCGGGAGGTCAAGAGCCGCGACGCCCCGTACCTCATGCAGAACAACATCGACGCCGGGGCGACCTTCCTCGTCGGTGGCCAGATTGCCGGGGAGGGTTGCCGGCTGTTCCACATCTACAGCGAAGGCAATTTCATCGAGGCATCCGCGGAGACCTGCTACTTCCAGACCGGGGAAACGAAGTATGGCAAGCCGATCATCGACCGGGTGATCACCCGCCAGACCAGCCTCACCGAGGCCACCAAGTGCACGCTCGTTTCGTTCGACTCGACGATGCGCTCGAACATCTCGGTGGGCTTGCCGATCGATCTGCTGACCTACGAGACCGACACCTTGCGGGTGCGGCAGAAGCGCCGCATCGACGAGCAGGATCCCTATTTCCGCATGCTGCACGTCCAATGGGGCGAGGGGCTGCGGAAGGTTTTCTCCGAACTACCCGACCCCGACTGGTGAGCACGATCGGCGGTCAGGACGGCGCCGCGCCGACTTCCCAGGTATCCACACCACCGCGTATGTCCCCAGCCACCCCCTCCGGGCGCGCTATCCGCACCCGATTCGCGCCTAGTCCGACCGGATTCATCCACCTCGGCAACATCCGCTCGGCGTTGTTTCCGTGGGCGTTCGCCCGCCATCACCAAGGTGTGTTCATCTTGCGCATCGAGGACACGGACACCGAGCGCTCGACGCCCGAAGCGGTGCAGGCAATCGTCGACGCCATGGCATGGCTCGGCCTCGACTACGACGAAGGTCCCTATTTCCAGATGCAGCGCGCCGATCGCTATCGAGCCGTTTTGGGCGACATGGTGGCGCGCGGGCTCGCCTATCGCTGCTACACCACGCCAGCTGAGCTCGATGCATTGCGCGCCGCACAAATGGTGCGGGGCGAAAAGCCGCGCTACGATGGCCGCTGGCGTCCGGAAAATGCGGCGCATCGCGTCGCGCCGCCCGACGTCGCGCCGGTGCTGCGGTTTCGCAATCCCCTGGCCGGGACGGTTGCCTGGGACGACGGCGTGAAGGGACGCATCGAGATCGACAATGCCGAGCTCGACGATCTGGTGATCGCCCGAGCCGACGGTACGCCGACGTACAACTTTTGCGTCGTCGTCGACGACCTCGACATGGCCATCACCCATGTCATTCGTGGCGACGACCACGTCAACAACACCCCACGGCAGATCAACATCATCCGCGCACTGGGTGCCGAGCCGCCGCGGTACGCTCACCTGCCGACGGTGCTGACTCCGGAGGGCGACAAGCTCTCCAAGCGCCACGGCGCCAAGGGGGTCTTGCAATACCGCGACGAGGGCTTCCTGCCGGAGGGGGTGGTGAACTACCTCGCGCGCCTCGGCTGGTCCCACGGTGACGCCGAGATCTTCAGCCGGGAAGAGCTGGTGGCGTGGTTCGAGCTCGCCGGGTTGTCGTCGTCGCCAGGTCGGTTCGATCCCGACAAGCTGCGCTGGGTGAACCAGGAACATATCAAACGTTTGGCAGAGGACGTGCTCGCCGCGCGCCTGACGCCGTTCCTCGTGGCGGCCGGCGTGGACGTGGACGCCGGTCCACCGCTTCCGCAGGTGGCGGCGCTGCTGCGCGAGCGTGGCGCGACTCTCGCCGAAATCGCCGCGGCGGCCCGCTATTTCTATCGCACGCCGCAACTCCCGGCGGACCTTATGGCGAGTCATGTGACGGCCGCCAACCGGCCCGCGCTTGCCGACCTCCACCGTCAGTTCGCAGACTTGGCCTGGACCCGCGACGCCCTCGGCACCGCCATCAAGGCAACCGCTGCGCACCATGGTCTGAAGCCGCCGCAAGTGATGATGCCGTTGCGGGTGGTGGTTGCCGGATCGACCCAGACGCCGGCCGTCGATGCCGTTCTCGCGCTCCTCGGCCGCGACGTCGTACGCGAGCGGATGGCAAGCGGGCTCAGCCTCCCCCCTTAGGGCCGGGGTGCCTGGGCTCGGGGCTGAACCCTCCACCGGGTGACATCGACGCGACAGATGGGCTCGGCAATAGGTCTCGGACGACCCATCGCCGGGCACCATCGGGTAAAATATCCATTTCCAGGAACTTGTCGCCCATGACCAAGTTCGTCTTCGTGACCGGCGGGGTGGTTTCCTCGCTCGGCAAAGGCATCGCCGCTGCATCCCTGGCCGCCATCCTCACCACCCGCGGCGTCCGCGTCACCAATCTCAAGCTCGATCCTTACATCAACGTCGATCCTGGGACGATGAGCCCGTTTCAGCACGGCGAGGTCTTCGTGACCGAGGACGGCGCGGAAACGGACCTCGACCTCGGGCATTACGAGCGCTTCACCGACGTCCGCATGGGCAAGCGGAACAACTTCACCACCGGGCAGATCTACGAGAGCGTGATCCGCAAGGAGCGCCGCGGCGACTACCTCGGCGGGACCGTACAGGTGATTCCGCACATCACCGACGAGATCAAGAGCTGGATCGCGGCAGCCGCCACCATGGACGGCAACGTCGCCGAGGTCGCGGTGGTCGAGGTGGGCGGTACCGTCGGCGACATCGAGTCCCTGCCATTTCTCGAGGCGATCCGGCAGATGGGCATCACCTTGGGTCGGGAGAATGTCTGCTACATCCACCTCACCCTCGTACCGTTCATTCCGACCGCCGGCGAGATGAAGACCAAGCCGACCCAGCACTCGGTGAAGGAGTTGCGCGAGATCGGCATCCAGCCCGACATTGTGCTGTGCCGCGCGGACCGCCCGGTGCCCGAGAGCGACCGGCGCAAGATCGCGCTCTTCACCAACGTCGCACCCGAAGCGGTCATTCAGGCGCTCGATACCGACTCGATCTACAAGATTCCGGCAGCGTTGCACGACGAGGGCCTCGACGAGATTGTCTGCCGCAAGCTTGCCTTGAGCCCGCCGCCCGCGGACCTGTCGACCTGGCACCAGCTCGTCCAGGCGCTGGAGCATCCCGAGGATCGGGTCGACATCGCCATGGTCGGCAAGTACGTCGACCTGACCGAGTCCTATAAGTCCCTCTCGGAGGCGCTTACCCACGCCGGGATCCACACCCGCAGCAAGGTCAAGATCCATTACATCGACTCCGAGTTGGTCGAGCGCGAAGGGGTCGGCTGCCTGCAGGGCATGGATGCGATCCTGGTGCCTGGTGGCTTCGGCAAGCGCGGCGTCGAGGGCAAGATCGCCGCCATTCGCTTCGCACGGGAGAACGGCATCCCGTACCTTGGCATTTGCCTCGGCATGCAACTGGCGGTGATCGAGTACGCGCGCCACAAGGCGGGGTTCGCCGGCGCCAACAGCACGGAATTCGATCACGACACCCCGCACCCGGTGGTGGCGTTGATCACCGAATGGCAAAACCGCGACGGCTCGGTCGAGAAGCGCTCGGAGACGTCCGATCTCGGCGGCACGATGCGCCTCGGGTCCCAGCCTTGCGACGTGGTGCCCGGCTCGCTCGCCAATCGCATCTACGGCGCGACCCGCGTCGCCGAGCGGCATCGGCATCGCTACGAGGTCAACAACCATTACCTGCCGCGGCTCGAGGCCGCGGGCCTCACCGTCAGCGCCCGGGCAAGGAGCCCGCTGGCGGGCGACCTTTGCGAGATGATCGAGCTCGCCGACCATCCCTGGTTCTTCGGTTGCCAGTTCCATCCCGAGTTCACGTCCAATCCGCGGCGCGGCCATCCCTTGTTCGTCGGCTTCGTTCGCGCCGCCCTGCACGAACAGCGCAGCACCGAGGGGACAGCGCAACGGGCCCGGCCCGAGCTCGTCACCTCGGCTTGATGCGGCTTCGATGAAGCTTTGTGGATTCGAGGTCGGGCTCGCCCGGCGGCTGTTCCTGATCGCGGGCCCCTGCGTGGTCGAGTCGGAGGGGTTGCAACTCGACGTAGCCGGCCAGCTCAAGGAAATGTGTAGCCGTCTCGGGGTGCCCTTCATCTTCAAGTCTTCCTACGACAAGGCCAACCGCAGCTCGGCCGCCTCGTTCCGTGGTCCTGGGATGCAGGAAGGGCTGCGCGTGCTGGCCGAGGTGAAACGGCAGATCGGCGTGCCGGTCCTCACCGACGTGCATGCGGAAGACGAGATTGCCGATGCCGCGGCGGTGGTCGATGTCTTGCAGACGCCCGCATTCCTTTGCCGTCAGACCGACTTCATCATGGCGGTGGCGCGCTCGGGCAAGCCCGTGAACATCAAGAAGGGCCAGTTCCTCGCGCCCGAGGACATGTTGCAGGTGGTCGCAAAGGCCCGCGCCGCGAGCGGCCGCGATACGATCATGGTCTGCGAGCGCGGGGCTTCGTTCGGGTATCACAACCTGGTGTCGGACATGCGAGCGCTGGCGATCATGCGCGGCACCGGCTGTCCGGTGGTGTTCGACGCCACCCACTCGGTGCAGTTGCCCGGCGGGCACGGCACTTCCAGCGGCGGGCAGCGCGAGTTCGTCCCGGTGCTGGCCCGCGCGGCAGTCGCCGCAGGCATATCCGGGGTGTTCATGGAGACCCACCCCAGGCCCGAGCAGGCACTGTCGGACGGTCCCAATGCGTGGCCCCTCCCCAGGATGGAGGCGTTGCTCGAGACCTTGCTCGAGCTCGACGCGGTCACCAAGCGACATGGCTTTCCCGAGCAGGAGCTTGCTCCCTCGCGTTGAGCAGCCGCCACTGCACCCTCGCCACCGCACCCCACCAACAAAGAGCCCGCATGAGCGCAATCGTCGACATCATCGCCCGCGAGATCCTGGATTCCCGCGGCAATCCCACCATCGAGGCCGACGTGGTGCTCGAGTCCGGCGTGTCAGGACGCGCGGCGGTACCGTCGGGAGCGTCGACCGGATCCAAGGAGGCGATCGAGCTCCGCGATGGCGATGCGACGCGCTATGGCGGCAAGGGCGTCACCAAAGCGGTCGAGAACGTGAACACCGAGATCTGCGAGGCGATCATCGGCCTCGATGCTTCGGAGCAGTCGCTGATCGACAAGACCATGATCGATCTCGATGGCACCGACAACAAGGCGCGACTCGGTGCGAATGCGATCCTCGCGGTGTCATGCGCGGTGGCCAAGGCCGCAGCGGAGGAATCTTCCTTGCCGCTGTATCGGTACCTCGGCGGCATCGGGCAGATGCAGCTGCCGGTGCCGCTGATGAACGTGATCAATGGCGGCGCCCACGCCAACAACAAGGTGGACCTGCAGGAGTTCATGCTGGTGCCGCTCGGCGCGCCGAGTTTTCGTGAGGCGCTGCGCTACGGCGCCGAGGTCTTCCAGGCCCTGAAAAGGATCATCGACGCGCGCGGCATGCCGACCACCGTCGGGGACGAGGGCGGTTTCGCCCCGGACCTTCCCTCGAACGAGGCCGCGCTGCAGCTGCTCATGGAAGCCATCGACAAGGCCGGGTACGAGCCCGGCAAGGACATCGCCCTCGCACTCGACTGCGCGGCGAGCGAATTCCATCGGGATGGCAAGTACCAGCTTGAATCGGAGGGCCTCGCCCTCGGGAGCGAACAGTTCGCCGACGTGCTTGCGACCTGGTGCGACAAGTACCCGATCGTGAGCATCGAGGACGGCATGTCCGAGCATGACTGGAACGGCTGGAAGATCCTGACCGAACGGATCGGCCGCAACGTTCAGCTGGTCGGTGACGATCTCTTCGTCACCAACACCCGCATCCTCAAGGAAGGCATCGCCAAAGGCGTTGCAAACTCGATCCTGATCAAGATCAACCAGATCGGCACCCTGTCCGAAACCTTCGCGGCGATTGCGATGGCCCATCGTGCCCGTTACACGGCGGTGATTTCGCATCGGTCGGGCGAGACCGAGGACAGCCTCATCGCCGACATCGCAGTCGGTACCAATGCCGGCCAGATCAAGACCGGATCGCTCTCGCGCTCGGACCGCATCGCCAAGTACAACCAGCTGCTGCGGATCGAGGAAGATCTCGGCGAAGCCGCGAGCTACCCCGGCGCAGATGCTTTTTTCAACCTTGCCTGATCCGGAGGTCGCTTGCGCTGGCTCGCGTTCCTGCTAGCGGCGCTGATCGTCGCGCTGCAGTACCCGATGTGGCTTGGCAAGGGCGGCTGGCTGCAGGTGCGAGACCTCGAACGCCAGCTCAACGTGCAGCGCGACGCCAACGCTGCGCTGAAGGCGCGCAACGAGCGGCTCGACGCTGACGTCCGCGATCTCAAGACCGGGTTCGAAGCGATCGAGGAGCGCGCCCGCGCCGAACTGGGCATGGTGCGGCAGGAGGAGGTCTTCTTCCAGTTGCAGCATGCGCCCGTCCCCACCTCGGCCGCGGCGGCGCAAGCCAAGACCGGGCCGCCGCAGGCCGGTGGTCCGCAGGACCGTGCCAAGGTACCGTCGGCACCACCGGCGGTAACTCCCGTGGTGCCCTCCCGACCCTGAACGCCGGCGCGCTCGCGCCAGGTCGTCGTGCAACGCATCACCTCCGCCCACAACCCGCGGCTTCGCGAGGCTGCCCGGCTCTTCGCCTCGTCCCGCGACCGGCGCAAGCACGGCAAGTGCGTGCTCGAGGGCGAGCACCTGATCGGCGTATACGCGGACCGGATCGGGGCACCCGAGGTGCTCATCGTCGCCGAGGACGCGCTGCAACGCCCCGGGGTCGACGCGCTCGCGCAGCGCTTCGCCACCAAGACGCTGGTCGTGCCGATACGGGTGTTCGCTGATCTGGCGGCGCTGCCCATCGGCGTAGGAATCATCGCGGTCGTGGACGCGCCGCGCGGCGTGGCCGAAGGTCCATCCGACTTCTGCCTTTTGCTGGAGGACGTGCAGGATCCAGGCAATGTCGGCACCATGCTGCGCACGGCCGCAGCGGCGGGGGTGGCGCGGGTCGTGCTGTCGAAACACTGCGCTTTCGCCTGGTCACCCAAGGTGCTGCGCGCGGGACAGGGCGCCCACTTCCTGCTTGCGATCGAGGAGAGCGTTGATCTGGTCGCGTGGACGCATGACTTCGTCGCAACGGAGGGCCGGGTCGTCGCAGCCGTCGCATCGGGCGGCGCTTCGCTATTCGGCAGCGACTTGGGTCGGCGGATCGCCATTGCGATCGGCAACGAGGGCGCGGGACTGTCGGCGCCACTTCTGGCGGCGGTCAGCGATCGCCTTACCATTCCCCTGCCCGGCGGCATGGAGTCGCTGAACGCCAGCGCCGCCGCGGCGGTCTGTCTATTCGAGTGCGTGCGTCAACGCCTGGCGCCTCGCGGGTAGCCCAGGAATCTACTCCAGCACGCCGGCGAAACGGCCTTGCTCCGTGCAACCGCCCCCCACGCCGGCTGACCACCGGCCTTCGATTCCTTGCGCCGTCGCGTGCAGTTCAGTGACGTTCGCTGTGGTGTTGAGGCCGGTGCTGCACGTGTAAATGGCGCCCGGAATGGAATAGAGCTGGCCGCGCTGCACCAGGTTGCCGCGCAAGCTGCACCTCACGCCGTCGGCAAACGCAAAGTTGATTTGCCCCCCACCGGTTGTCGACTGGTCGACGCTGATGGCGCCACTCCGCCTGACCGTGATGTTGGCGAGCGGGTTGCTGCAGCTGAACTGATCCGCCACGACTCCGCCGAGGTAGCCACCTCCCAGGATGATCGTACGCAGCGTTTGCCGTACGATCGTTTTCGAGACCGCCGTGGCGCTCACGTTGTAGCTCAGCACCCCGGCATCTGCAGCGATGGGACGGAACGTGGCCGAACCGACCCCGTTGATCCCGCTCTGCGTCGGGTCCCAGGGAGCACCCAACCAGCTGCCGGAGGTCACGTACAGCGAGCCCGAGAACACGCCGGTGCCATCGTTGGTGAGTACCGCGATGTACCAGGTCGGCTGCAGGGCCTGCCCGTAGACGAAGAACGTCGCGAAGAGCACGTCATGCCCCTGAACGAGATTCACGCCCCAGCCGCTTTCGGCGGGGTCGTACCAGATATCGGTGTAATCGACGGCGCGTGCAGCCGGGGCAACGGTAAGGGCGGCGGCGACCATCAGACTGGCGATGAAGCGGTGCGGCATCAAGGTCATGGAAGGAACGAGAGGAATCGGCTTGAGTCAGTGTGGCCGCGACGCTGCGCGGGGACGGGCAGGATACGATCGGGCAGGCGCCGGGCGGGACGCTTGGAGAGTATGAACCACGATTCGGGAGGCTTTCCGAGCTCGAGAGTCACAGAGCGGCCGGGAGGTTTAACGGTTCCCGGACCGCGTGTGGCGCTGGCGAGCGCGGACGACTGGCATGGAGTTGTGTCGCGCTCGAACCCGCGGCGCACTGGATCCAGGCGTGGCGCCGGCGGGTCGGCCGGCGCCCGCGGACTTCGGGATAAATACGCATCAGCAGGATCCAATGCGCGACCGGGCGCCGCGCCGGCGCGGCAGCAGATCGAATGGTCCGCGTCGCGCTCAATAGATATGTCGCTGCAGCTTCGCGCGGTGCAGGATGGTCGTCGCGATTTCCTCGATTGATTTCGCCGTCGTGTCGAGCATTGCGATGTTCTCGGACTGCATCAGGTGTTCGGCCTCGCGGATCTCGTGACGACACGTATCTAGGGCCGCGTAGCTGCTGCCCTGGCGACGCTCCTCCCGGATCTGGTGCAGCCGCTCTGGATTGATCGTGAGACCGAACAACCGGTCGCGGAACGGCAGGACGGATGCTGGAAGGCGACGATCGGCGAAGTCGTCCGGTGTCAACGGAAAGTTCGCCGCGCGAATCCCGAACTGGAGCGCGAGATAGAGGGACGTCGGCGTCTTCCCGCAGCGTGACACGCCTACCAGGATGACCTGCGCCTTGCCGAGGTCGCGGGTGGCGACACCGTCGTCGTGCGCCTGGGTGAAATTGATCGCCTCCATCCGCGCGAAGTACTCGTGACTGTTGGTGATGCCATGCGAGCGGCCGGCGGTGTGCGAGCTCTTCGCGGCGAGCTCGGCTTCCAGCGGCGCAATGAAGGTCTGGAAAAGATCGAGGGTGAGGGCGTCGGCGTCACGACGAATTGTCTCGCTCGCCGCCTCGTCGACGATCGAGCTGAACACGATGGGCTTCTGCTCCTCGCGCGCCGCGAGGTCGTTGATCTGGCGGACGACGGCATCGATCTTATCGGGCGAATCCACGAACGGAATGGTTTCCCTCAGGAACCGAAATCCTTCGAATTGCGATAGCAGGCTGTTGCCGAGCATCTCGGCGGTAATGCCGGTACGGTCGGAAACGAAGAACACGTAGCGGCGCGTTGCGGAGGTCGTCATGGATGGAGAGATTGTCGCACGGCAATCGACGCCGGCGCGGGCTGGCAGGGATGCGGCTGGGGCGGTGCGACAGCGTCCGTACGCTGACATGTATCGGCGCGCCCGGCCGAGTTTGGCCGAGTCGCGCCCGCCCGCGTTTACCAATGCGTCCACACAGGCATGACGCCCACGGGCAGTGGCGGCAGGTCGCCGATGTCCAGGCGACCCTCCCCGGGCGCATGGAAATCCGACCCGCATGAGCCGAGCAAACGGTGCACCCGGGCCAGGGTCGCGAATTCGGCGACTTGGGCCCGCGTATGGGAAGGGGAGAGAACTTCGATTGCGTCGCCGCCGGCCGCACGGAAGGTTTCGAGGAGGCGCCGCATGCCGGTCGTTGTGACCTTGTAGCGTCCCGGGTGGGCCAGTACTGCCTGGCCGCCTGCGCCGTGGATCCACCCGATCGCTTGCGTCAGTCCTGCCCAGGTGTGCGGCACGAAACCAGGCTTGCCCGGCGTCAGGAAGCGCTTGAAAACATCCTTGATTTCGGGCGCATAGCCGGCGTCGACGAGGTGCCGCGCAAAGTGGGTTCGTGCAATCAGGCCCGCGTCGGTCACGTAGCCGAGCGCGCCTTCGAAGGTGCCCGCGATACCGGCTTCGGCCAACGCGTCTGCCATCCGTCGGGCGCGCTCGATCCGGCCGTGGCGCACCCCTTCGAGTCCCTCGACCAGCGTGGCATTGGCCGGATCGATGCCCAGCGCAACGACATGGAGCGTGTGAACCTCCCAGGTTACCGAGAGCTCCGCACCATCGACGAGACGGATGCCACATTCAATGGCCGCCTGCCGCGCCTCGTCGAGGCCGGCGATGCCGTCATGATCGGTGAGCGCCAGCACGTCTACGCCCCGCGCGGCAGCACGTTTGACGACCGCCGCCGGGGCGAGCACGCCGTCGGATCGTTTTGAATGACAGTGGAGGTCGTAGCGCAGCATGGAGGGTGTGCGGGCGGCGCGACCGACGAATTGGGCGCAACCGTACAGCCGCCCAAGCATCTTGAGCTTGAGATGAGATTCTAGCAGAATGGCGGGTTTTACCTCGTGCCGCCACGCCCTTGGGCGCCGCACGCAACTCGCAGGATCTTCCGTGCTCGTCGCTGCCAACGTCACCATCCAATTCGGGGCGAAGCCTCTGTTTGAAAACGTCTCCGTCAAGTTCGGCGACGGCAACCGCTATGGCCTCATCGGCGCGAATGGATGCGGCAAGTCGACCCTCATGAAGATTCTGGGCGACGACCTCGAGCCGTCCGCCGGCAGCGTCAGCCTGGACACGGGAGAGCGCCTAGGCAAACTCCGGCAGGATCAGTTCGCCTTTGAGGACACCCGGGTTCTCGACGTGGTGCTGATGGGACACGAGGCGATGTGGCGGGTGCGCGAGGAGCGCGATGCCATCTATGCCAATCCGGACGCGAGCGAGGCGGATTACCTCCACGCAGCCGAGCTCGAGGCCCGTTTTGCCGAGTACGACGGCTACACGGCCGAAGCACGCGCCGGCGAGCTGCTGCTGGGGGCTGGCATCGACATCGGGCTTCACGACGGCCCGATGAGCGCGGTCGCCCCCGGCTGGAAACTGCGGGTGCTGCTGGCGCAGGCGCTCTTCTCCAATCCCGACATCCTGCTGCTGGACGAGCCGACCAACAACCTGGACATCAATTCCATCCGCTGGCTCGAAGGCGTGCTCAACGCCCGCACCAGCACGATGGTGATCATCTCTCACGACCGCCATTTTCTGAACAGCGTCTGCACCCACCTGGCGGACCTCGACTACGCAACACTGCGGGTCTACCCCGGTAACTACGACGACTACATGATCGCGTCCACCCAGGCCCGGGCCCAAGTGCTCTCCGCCAACGCCAAGGCGAAGGAGCGGATCGCCGACCTGCAGGAATTCGTGCGCCGTTTCTCCGCCAACAAATCGAAGGCGCGCCAGGCTACGTCGCGGGCCCGTCAGATCGAGAAGATCCGGGTCGAGGACGTGAAGCCTTCGTCGCGGCAGAATCCGTACATCCGCTTCGACCTCGACGCGAAGGGGAAGCTGCACCGCCATGCCGTTGAAATCCAGCATCTCGCCAAGGGTTGGAACCAGCCGCGCGAACTGTTCGCGGATGTCTCCATGCTGATCGAGGCCGGCGAGCGGCTGGCCGTGATCGGCCCGAATGGAGCGGGCAAGTCTACCTTCCTGCGTACCCTGCTCGGGGAGCTCCCGCCCGATACGGGGACCGTCAAGTGGGCCGAGAAGGCGGTCACCGGGTATTTTATGCAGGACCAGACTGGCGTGTTCGAGTCCGACGAGACCGTGGTCGACTGGATGGGGCGCTGGACGCAGGAGGGGGACGACGAGCAGATCGTGCGCGCGACGCTCGGCCGGCTGCTCTTCACCGGGGACGACGGCAGGAAACCACTACGGGTGCTCTCCGGGGGAGAGCGCGGCCGAATGCTCTACGGCAAGCTGATGCTGCTGCGGCCCAATGTCTTGCTCATGGACGAACCCACCAACCACATGGACATGGAAACGATCGAGTCCCTGAACCTGGCCCTGGAGTTGTACAAAGGGACGATCGTGTTCGTTTCCCACGACCGCCAGTTCGTGTCCTCGTTGGCCACGCAGGTGCTGGAGCTCGGAGGCCCCCGGCCCGTCCATTTTGTTGGAAACTACGAGGACTACCTGGCGTCCAAGGGAGTGCGAGAGTAGGAGAACGAGCGCGTTTGCAACAGTCGCGCCAGCATGGGATAGCGGTGGAGACAGGCGGTACTTGCTCAAACGCGGCCGTTTCGCCAGTATTATGCCATTGGTATTGCGGGGCTCGGTGGGGCTGCCGCGACCGCTAACCATCTGAATCGTGAAAATCTTCGACCGCGTACTGAATCCGCGCGAAATCCGCCGGCGGCTTGGACTAAACCAGGAGCAATTCTGGACCCAGATCGGGGTGACCCAGAGCGGCGGGTCGCGCTACGAGAGCGGCCGGGAGATGCCGAAGCCGGTCCGCGAACTACTGCGCCTGGTTCACGTCGAGCAGATCGATCTCTCGCAGGTCAAACGGGTTGATTTCGAGATCATCAGCTACCTCAAGGAATCGCATCCCGACCTGTACCGCAGCCTGCGACGCGCCGTCCGCGGGCGGCAGCGCGTTGGCGGTGCGCTCCCCGAGACGGGTGAAGCAATCGATCTCCCCCTTCCCGCAGAAGGCCACGCGCCCGGCGGCCACAGCGGTTGAGCCGCGCCGCGATGGCGCGGGTGCACGCAAGCCGGGCCGTAGGGCCCGTTTTTGTTGGATCGTAGTCGAACCACCATGCGCCTGCTCCATGACGCCTCGCGGGTGCTGCCTCCCACCCTGGCGGTGGACGTGACCGACCGATGGGGTCGCGACCGCCGAAGCTCCTCGCGAAACGCGTCGAGCCGGGACCCGATGGGTGCGCGAGCTAAAATCCACGAACGCCACCACAGTGCCAGGCAGGCGTCGTGCACCAACCCCAGGGAGCGGCATGAAAGCAGAAGCGCGCGTCATTTCCTTTGATCAGCTGCGGATGACCGACGTCGAGCAGGTTGGCGGCAAGAATGCGTCGCTCGGCGAGATGATCAGCGGTCTCGCCCACGCGGGTATCCGGGTCCCCGGCGGCTTTGCCACCACGGCGTTCGCGTTCCGCGAGTTCGTGACCCATGCCGCCCTGGAAGGGCGAATCGCGAAGCGTCTGGAGGGGTTGGACGTGGACGATGTTGCTGCGCTCACATCGGCGGGCAAGGACATCCGTGGCTGGATCGTGGGCGCGGAGTTGCCCGGGCCGCTGGCGAGCGCGATTCAAGACGGTTACGAGGCCTTGAGCAGAGATGCGCCGGATGCCACCTGGGCCGTGCGCTCGTCCGCCACGGCCGAAGATCTGCCCGAAGCCTCCTTCGCCGGACAGCAAGAAACATTTCTAAATATCAGTGGCCTGGGAAACATTCTTGATGCTGTGAAGGAGGTTTTTGCGTCGCTCTACAACGATCGTGCCATCGCCTACCGGGTGCATCAAGGTTTTACCCACGCCGATGTGGCGCTTTCGGCGGGCGTGCAGCGGATGGTACGGAGCGACCAGGGATCGGCCGGGGTCATGTTCACCCTCGACACCGAATCCGGGTTCGACCAGGTCGTCTTCATCACCGCGTCGTACGGATTGGGTGAAACCGTCGTCCAGGGTGCGGTGAACCCTGATGAGTTCTACGTGTACAAGCCGAATCTGGCCGCGGGACGTCCGGCTATCCTCGCCAAGAGCGTCGGGACCAAGGCGATCAAGATGGTGTTCGGGTCCGAGGCACGGGCCGGGCGCTCGACCGTGACCACCGAAGTCCCCGAGGAAGCCCGTGACCGGTTCTCGATCGACGATGGCGAAATCGAGGAACTGGCGCGCTATGCCGTCACCATCGAGCAGCATTACCAGCGGCCCATGGATATCGAATGGGGCAAGGACGGTGTCGACGGGAAGCTCTACATTCTGCAGGCCCGCCCCGAGACCGTGCGGTCGCGGGAAAGTGGCAAAATCCTGCGCCGTTATCGCTTGAGCGCAACGTCGGACGTGCTCGCCACCGGCCGGGCGATCGGCCAGAAGATCGGCCAGGGCAAGGTTCGGCTGGTGCGCTCGGCCGCCGAGATGGACCGGGTGAAGGAAGGCGACGTATTGGTCGCCGACATGACCGACCCCGATTGGGAGCCCGTCATGAAGCGCGCGGCCGCGATCGTCACCAATCGTGGCGGCCGCACCTGCCATGCTGCAATCATCGCTCGCGAGCTCGGCATCCCGGCCGTGGTGGGTTGTGGCGATGCCACCCAGAGCCTGGCCGATGGCGCTTCTGTCACCGTTTCGTGCGCCGAAGGCGATACCGGCCACGTGTATGCCGGCATGCTCGATATTCACGTGGACGAGGTCGCGCTCGACCGGATGCCGCCGGTGGGCACCAAGATCATGATGAACGTGGGCAATCCGTCGCTGGCGTTCGACTTCCGGCGCCTGCCGAACGAGGGCGTCGGGCTCGCCCGGCTGGAATTCATCATCGCCAAGAACGTCGGCATCCACCCCAAGGCTCTGATCGAATACGACCGCATGTCGCGCGACCTCGCCCGGGACATCGGCCGCCGGATCGCCGGTTACGACAGTCCGACCGAGTTCTACGTCACCAAGGTCGCCGAGGGCGTAGCCACCATCGCCGCAGCCTTCCATCCCAAGAAGGTCATCGTCCGGCTCTCGGACTTCAAGTCCAATGAATACTCGAACCTGCTGGGCGGCGCCGAGTTCGAGCCCCACGAGGAAAACCCGATGCTGGGGTTCCGCGGCGCGTCGCGATATATTGCGCCCGAGTTCCACGACTGCTTCGCGTTGGAATGCCAAGCCATCAAGCGCGTACGGGATGACATGGGTTTTACCAACGTCGAGCTCATGGTGCCATTCGTCCGCACCCTGCGCGAAGCCGAGGCGGTGGTGCGGCTGCTCGAGGTGCAGGGCCTCAAGCGTGGCAAGAACGGTTTGCGGCTAATCATGATGTGCGAGATTCCGTCGAACGCGATCCTGGCCGACCGTTTCCTGGAGCACTTCGACGGCTTCTCGATCGGTTCCAACGACATGACCCAGCTCACCCTCGCGGTGGACCGGGATTCCGGAGGGCCGATCGCGGCGACTTTCGACGAACGCGACGAGGCGGTGAAGCAGATGCTGTCGATGGCTATCGCCGCCTGTCGCCGGGCCGGCAAATACGCCGGCATCTGCGGCCAGGGACCTTCGGACCATCCCGATCTCGCCCAATGGCTGCTCGCCGAAGGCATCGAGAGCATGTCACTCAATCCGGACACGGTGGTTGCGACCTGGTTGCTCCTGGCGGGCAAGCGTCCGATCTAGGCCAGGGAACGTGCCATCCGCAGCGCGCATCGGCGGGGTCTGGGCGCGAGCGGGCCGGGGCTTGGCGATGGAAGTGCCCTGCGGCCAAATTCGGCGGTCGATGGGAGACCGACGGTGCCGCCACGTCCGGCGCGCGAGCCGGGAAGCGGCATCGGCCATGCGATCGATGGCGCAACATTGGGGTCGCAGGCACGATAGTGCGATGAAAAGCGTTCCCCCGGTTCGCATCGAGCTACGGCACTCGACGTGCTGCACATGCATGGTCGGGATCTTGACGATCGCGACGATTGCGGTGGTCATGAGCTGGCCCGGCGAAACCTGGCTGCGCGTGGCAGTGGCCGCGGGATGTGCCTTTACGGCCGTGCGCGAATCGCGCGCGATGCGGCGTGTCGATAGTACGGTTTTGCAGGTAGGCGTCGACCGGCGGATACGAGTCACCGATGCGCAGGGTCGCACCACGGACGGCATGATCCTCGACGCCAGCTACGTGAGCACCATTTTCACGGCCATCGTATGGCGCCCCGATGGCATCCAGCGTGCGTCGGTGCTCGCAATCTGGCCCGACTCGGTGGGACGCGACGAGCATCGTCGGATGCGGATATGGTTGCGCCTTGGGCGCACACAGGCGCCTGCTTCGAAACTTACCGCGCCGTCGAAACTGGGAGGAGGCTCGTAAGTGCGGGACTTCCCGTCAGCCACGCGGATGCATCGATGCACTTGCCGCTCTCGGACTTGACTTGTCCGGCGATGAGGTGGAGGTAGAGCGAAACCAATCGAGCAGGCCGTGGCAAGGATGCCTTGTCCTCGCCTGGATGGGAGAGGGTTCGTAATGGCGAATGCATGGGACCGGGCACCACCGCATTCACGCGCAGCTCGTGTCGATTTTCCCATTCGTCTGCGAGTGTCGCAGCCAATGCGTAGAGTCCGGCTTTCGCAGCGCCGTAAGCGCCCCAGTAGGCCCGGGGTGCGGACGCTCGCGTGTCCAGGGTGAACACCACGCTGGCGTCGTGCGCGCGCGCCAGCAATGGCAGCAACGCACGCGTCAGACCCATCGGCGCCGCAACATTCACACGCAGCACGTCGAGCCACCGGTCGAACGCCTGATGCTCGATCGGGCCCAGCGAGCCGAGCGTTGCTGCGGTGTGGACTACCGCGTCCAAGCGCCCCAATTGCCTCTCGATCGCAAGTGCCGCGGCGTGGAACTCGGGCGAACCGGCCTGGCGGAGGTCGAGCGGCAGGATCGTTGGCTCCGGATATCCGGCCGCCACGATGGAATCGTAGAGTGTCTCGAGCTTAGGCACGATTCTGCCGTGCAACACAACGGTCGCGCCGGCCGCGGCGCTCGCGCGCGCCACTGCCTCGCCGAGACCGCCCGTGGCGCCGGTGACGATCACGACGCGGTCATGTAGGTCGACCAGTACTTCCTTCTGTTGAGGATCGGGGAGTGGCATGTCGGAAGGGTGAGCGCCTGCGCTTGACGCCGCCTGCGCTTGCCGCACCCCGTTCCCGCATCATAGCCGACGCGCCGGGGCATTGCGTGCGTCGGTGCGCGTAGCAGCCGGCTGGCCGGCCATCCCCGTGGTCCAACCCTCATGGGGTCGCGACGCTGGACCACCATGACACGGACGTAATCCGTGTCAGCGAGACTTGGAAGCGGGGAAGAACAAGCGCTCAGTACTCGGCGTTGATTGCACCCGTCGCCACTGCTTTCGCGATGGCTTCGTGGCGGTTCAGGACGTCGAGCTTGCTGAGGATATTGCTGAAATGAAAGTTGGCTGTACGCTCGGTGATGCCGAGCTTCAGGCCGATGTCGGAACTCGTGAGTCCCTTCGCGGCCATCGTAAGGCACTGTCGTTCGCGAGGGGACAATGGCAAGCCGCGATGGATGGGAGGTACGCCCTTGTGCACGAAGTTCGTCATGAAAATATCGT
>JBDTWB010000010.1:0-41100 GCA_040006895.1 Casimicrobiaceae bacterium
TCTGGAACCTCAACAAGGTCTCCGACGACACCTATTTTTCCGATCTCGCCGATCGGATCGCCATTACCTCGCAAACCACCCTGCCGCGCGAGGGAGGATTCGCCTACACGCGCGGCCCCTGGCAGTTCCTGGCTCGGGAGCAGGCCTTCCAGACCCTCCAGGACCCGACCGCGCCGCCGGTCACGACGCCGTACAACCGGATGCCGCAGGTCCTGGCGTCGCTGCGTGATACGGAATGGGCGGGACTCACCTTCGCGGGCACGGGCGAGTACGTGCGCTTTCGCAATCCCACCCTGCCGACCGGCCAGCGGACGTACGTCTACCCGACGATGGCGTGGCAACGGCAGGGGCCATGGTGGTTTCTCACCGCCCGCACGGGGCTGCACGCGCGCCACTACGATCTCGACCAGGCGGTGCAGGGCGACAGCACCTTCAACTACCTCATCCCGATCACTTCACTCGACGGCGGCCTGGTGTTCGAGCGTGACTGGCAGGCGTTCGGTGAACGGATGGTGCAGACCCTGGAGCCGAGGGCGTACTACGCCTACATTCCGTATCGCGACCAGAGCAAGATTCCCGCGTTCGACACCGCGATCGACGATTACAACTTCACCCAGCTGTTCAGCGAGAACCGCTATCTCGGCAATGATCGTATCGGCGACGCCAACCAGCTCACGCTGGCGCTGACCTCGCGCCTGATCGATCCCGGTACCGGTGCCGAGCGGCTGCGGGTCGCGCTCGGCCAGCGCTTCTATTTCGAGAACCAGCGGGTCACGCTTTCCGAGCCGCCGCGCGCGGCGTCCACCTCCGACGTGCTGCTGCTCGCCGAAGGACGACTGTCCGAGGCCTGGGCGCTTGCCGGCCTCATGCAATACAACTTCGACCAGGCGCGCTCCGAGCGCTTCGACCTCGGCGCGCGTTACACGCCCGCGCCCGGCAAGATCATCAGCGCGAGTTATCGCTATACCCGGCAGCTCGTCGATCCGCTTTCGGGGCTCAATCTCGAGCTGCGCCAGCTCGACTTCGCGACCCAGTGGCCAGTGACCCAGAACCTGACGTTTCTCGGGCGCTGGAACTACTCCCTGGTCGACCGCAAGACCCTGGAGGGGGTGGTCGGCATCGAGTACAATGCCGACTGCTGGGTGGTACGGCTCGTCGGGCAACGTCTCACCACCACCACCCAGACCACGACGACTTCGGTGTACCTGCAGCTCGAGCTCACCGGGCTTGCACGGTTCGGCACCAATCCCCTCGAGCTCCTGCGACGCACGGTGCCGGGGTACCGGACCACGAACGACTCGACCCTGTCGCCGCGCGACCGCGCCGACATCTTCCCGGAATTCTGAGGTCACGCATGTCAGCTTTGCTCTCCACCGCACGGGGTCCCGGCGGCATTGGCGCCGCGGTTTTCCTGCTGGTCTTGGCCGTGGCTGTGCCGGCGTTCGCGCAGGGGCCGGCCCCGGGCCAGTCCGCGCCTGCGCCATCCTCCGGTCGCAGCGCGGCGTCCAAGCCGGTGCTGCTCGACCGCGTGGTGGCGATCGTCAACGACGAGGCGCTGACCCAGCAGGAGCTCGACGACCAGAAGAAGCTCGTACTCGAGCAGTTGCGCGCCCAGAAGGTGACGCCACCGGCACCCGACGTGCTCGAGAAGCAGGTGCTCGAGCGGCTCATCACCGAGCGGGTGATCGCCCAGGTTGCGAAGTCGTCGGGTGTGAAGATCGACGACGTCCAGGTCGAGCGCACCATCGAGCGCATCGCGCAGGAGAACAAGCTCACGCCTGCGCAGTTCCGCGAGGCGCTGGAGCGGGAGAAGATCCCGTTCGCCAAGTACCGCGAGGATCTGCGCAAGGAGATCCTGCTGCAGCGGATGCGCGAGCGTGAGGTGGATTCGCGGATCCAGGTGAGCGATGCCGAGGTCGACAACTTCCTCGCGACGATTGCGTCGCAGGCTGGCGGCGACACCGAGTACCAGCTCTCGCACATCCTGGTGCTGGTGCCGGAGCAGGCGACCCCGGAGCAGGTCGAGGCCCGACGCCAGCGCGCCGAGGCGGCGCTCGCCCAGGTGCGCGGCGGTACCGACTTCGCGCAGGTGGCGGCAGGTTTCTCCGACGCCCCCGACGCGCTCCAGGGTGGCAGTCTCGGCTGGCGGCCGCCGGCGCGGCTGCCGTCGGTGTTCGACCAGCCGGTGCGCACCATGAAGCCCGGCGACGTCTCCGACATCCTGCGCTCGGCAAGCGGCTTCCACATTGTCAAGCTCGTCGACCGGCGCGATCGCAACCAGCCCACGGTGGTCGAGCAGACCCATGCCCGGCATATCCTGATCAAGGTCAACGAGGTCACCTCCGAGGCGGAGGCCAAGGCGCGCATCGACCGCCTGAAAGAACGCCTGGACAATGGCGGGAAGTTCGAGGAGGTCGCACGCCTCAATTCCGAGGACGCCAGTGCCGGCAAGGGTGGCGATCTCGGCTGGATCTCGCCGGGTGACACCGTCCCCGACTTCGAGCAGGCGATGGCAGCGCTCAAGCCCGGGGTGGTGTCGGTGCCCGTGCGCTCACCTTTCGGCTGGCACCTGATCGAGGTGCTCGAGCGCCGCAGCCAGGACATCACCGCGGAGCGGACTCGCGAGCAGGCGCGCGCCGCGTTGCGCCAGCGCAAGTCCGACGAGGCCTTCCAGGAATGGGTGCGGCAGATGCGCGACCGCGCCTACGTCGAGATCAAGGCCGACGAGGCCTGAGCGCGGGGCGAATCAGCGGTTGAGTGTTCGCATGGACTGCGCCGTGTAGCGTTCGCCGGCCGCGGTCCCCGACGGCAGCAGCGTCGCGATGTGAGCGCGCTCGGCATGCGTGAGCGCGACCTCGAGCGCGCCGAGGTTCTCTTCCAGGAACGTGCGTCGTTTCGTGCCGGGTATCGGTACCACGTCATCACCCTGCGCCAGCACCCACGCAAGTGCCAGTTGTGCCGCGGTGCAGCCCTTCTGGGACGCGAGGCCATCGATCGCGTCGGCGAGCCGCAGGTTCTGCTGGAAGTTGTCGCCCTGGAAGCGCGGTGACGAGCGCCGATAGTCGTCGGCGTCGAGATCGTCGATGCTCCTGATCTGGCCGGTGAGAAAGCCCCGACCGAGCGGACTGTAGGGCACGAAGCCGATCCCGAGCTCGCGTACCGTCGGCAGGACCTCATCCTCGGGATCGCGGCTCCACAGCGAATACTCGGTCTGCAGCGCCGCGATGGGATGCACGGCATTCGCCCGCCGGATCGTGGCAGGCGCCGCCTCCGATAGCCCCAGCCACCGCACCTTCCCAGCGCGCACCAGGTCGGCCATGGCGCCGACCGTATCCTCGATCGGCGTGTCGGGATCGACGCGGTGCTGGTAGTAGAGATCGATCACGTCGACGCCGAGGCGCTGGAGGCTGGCATCGCAGCATTGGCGGACGTACGCGGGCTTGCCGTTCACGCCAGCGTTCCGGCCGCTGGCATCGCGCACGATGCCGAACTTGGTGGCGAGCACGACCCCTTCGCGCCGGCCGCGTAATGCTTGTCCGACCAGCGTCTCGTTCCTGCCCATGCCGTAGATGTCGGCGGTATCGAGCAGGGTGACCCCCAGATCCAGGGCACGGTGGATCGTGGCGATGGCTTCGTTCTCGTCGCGGCTGCCGTAGAACTCGGACATGCCCATGCAGCCAAGACCGAGGGCCGACACTTCCAGTCCGGAACCGAGCTTCCTGGTGTTCATGGTGACTTCCTTCAGGGTAGGGGACGCAACGCCCGGCGTTTCTGCGGGGTCGAAACTCGAGTGCGAGTGCGCGGGCGAGTGCGCGGGCGCGGGCGCGGGCGCGGGCGCGGGCGACGGCGTGGGTGGGGAACTCGACCGAAGTCGGCGTGCACCGGCCTCTTGACCGCGGGCCAGCATCGACGTTCCGCGTGGCCGCGGACATCACCGCAACCCGAGGAACGTCCGCATGCTGGCGAGCTCGTCCACGAGCGCCGTGCGAAAGCGCGGATCGCGCGGCGCGCGTCCGGCGACGTAGCCCGCTTCGCACCGCAGCTCACGCTCGCGCACCGCCAGGTTCGCCCAGCCGATGATCTCGTCGCGCCACAGCAGCGGCAAGGCATAGTAGCCCCGTTCGCGCTTGGCCGCCGGTGTATAGGCTTCGAAGCGGTAGTCCCACTGCCAGAAGCGCGCGAAGCGGTCGCGGTCCCAGACGATCGGATCGAACGGTGCAAGCAGTCGCACCCGTGCCTCGGCCGCCGCGCCCTGTGCCGTCGCCGGGTTCTCGTCCGCGGGCCACCACCAGTCAGTACCTTCGACGCGGGCCCGGCTGAGCCGCCCTCTGGCCCGCCCGATGGCTGCCGGCAGGTCGCTGCGCCACTGGGGCACGGCATACCGGAGTCGGCGGATGAGATGCGTGAGGGTGGCCGAGGGCAACGGCGCGTAGGCCTGCACGAGGATGTCGACCAGTGCGTCGAGCCGCGCATGCAGGGCCAGCGCCGGGGGTGCATGCGCGTGCGCCGCGTACACCCGCACGCCATTGTCGCGCCGCACCACCCGCAGCAGGCCGCGGTAATGCATCGCGAGCAGCAGGTGGGTGGTGGCGTTCGACGCGCCGCCCCAATAATTACGCACCGTGCCGTGCGCGAAATGCAGGTCGATCGCACGCGGATGCGCGGTTCCCTGCTCGCGGACGAACGCCAGGATCGCCCGCGCGCGCCGGGCGGTTGCAGCATCCCATGCCGTGTCGGCCCTGCGCGGATGCATCAGGGCGAGGTGGCCGCGCGGCATGAAGCCATAGTTGATGAAAAAATCCTCGTCGACCGGGAGCCGCGCATAGCGGCGCTCGAGATCGCCGGCGCGATAATTGCGCACCCGATGACGCAACGTGAGGTCCTGCGCGCGTGCCGGCGCTCGGATCGGATCGGCCTGCACGAAACCGAGTCGCTCGATGGCCCGTTGCAACGTGGTGGGCCGGAAGAGCGAACGCGCGATGGCGAAGCGGCGCAGGTCGGTGATAGTGAGCACGAACGTCGTGACTTGCGTCGAGACAGGCGGTTACGGCGATGATAGTACGGCGCGCCGCCAGGCGCCCGATGCCCCCCTGCCGTACCTGCAACCCTTCAGCAGCGGCGCGCCATCGGCACGATCGTCTACACTGCCCATGCGCGGTACGCATTCGCTTGCATCGCCGCCCCCCCAGGACGTGACGAACTCCTTACGAATCGGCATTGCTGGCTGCGGGTGGGCCACCCAGGCTTTGCATGTGCCTGCATTGCGCCGGGCAGGTGTCGGGGCGATCGTGGCGGTCAGCGATCCGCGCGAGCAGCTGCGTGCAGCCTTCCCGGGCGTGCCGTTTCACACAGACTGGCGCGAGATGCTCACCACGAGGGTCGCCGACATCGTCCTGGTGGCGACGCCGCCGGCGTTTCATGCCGAGGTGGCCATCGCCGCGCTGGAAGCCGGCTGCCATGTCCTGCTCGAGAAGCCGGTGGCAACCAATCGCGCCGATGCCCTGCGCATCGCCGCCGCGGTGCAGGCCACGAATCGCATCGTCGTCGTCGGCTTCAACCAGCGTTGCCACCCGGTGTTGCTGCGCGTGCGCGCCGCGATGGCGGCAGGACTTTTCGGCACGATCGAAGCCATCGACGTGACGTGGCATTCGGGCGCCGGCCTCGGCGCCCGCGACTGGCTCGGCGAGCGTGCCCGCGGCGGGGGCGCACTCTTCGACCTCGGCTCGCACGTCGTCGATTTGTGGCGGTTCCTGACCGGTGACGAGCTCGAGATGCTGCATGCCACGTCCCGGTCGGTCGTGATCGACGACGAGACCGCCATGCTCGATGGCCGGCTGCGCAAAGGCACCACGGCGCGGGCGCATCTCTCGCTTGTCGGTGACGATCGTTTCGAGGTCACCGTTCGCGGGTCGCGCCGCAGCGTCACCATCCGACCGTACGGGCGCTCCGGATTTCCCGGACTCTTCGGTGGCGGCATGCGGCACAGCTACGAGTCCCAGTGGCGGGATGTCGGCCAGTCCGTGCTGAACGGGTCGCCGTCTCCATGCCTCGCCAGCCTGGCCGATGGCATCGCGTCCCTGGAGGCCCTGCTGGAGGCGAGCGCATGTCTGCCGACGCGGCCGGTCGACCCGGCGCCACCGCCGACGTTTGCCTTCACTGCCATCGCCTCGACGACTGTGGGCTATGGCGCCCTGCGCACGACCATCGCCCATCTGCGGCGGCAGACGATCGTGGGCGACATCGAACTGGTGCTGGTGGGGCCGAGCATCGACGCGCTGGCAGCGCCGGCGGATGAGCTCCAGGGATTCGCCGCCGTGCAACGCATCGCGGTCGGCACGGTGACGTCCATCGCCCACGCCAATGCTGCCGGAGTGCGGGGTGCGCGGGGCCGCGTGGTGGCGTTGACCGAGGATCACTGCTTTCCGGAGCCGGAGTGGGCGGCGGCGCTCGTGCGGGCCCACGCCGGTGACGCGTCGGTCGTCGGACCGGTCGTGCGCAACGCCAATCCCCGCACGCAGGTGAGCGAAGCCGATTTCGTGATCGGCTATGGTCTATGGATGGAGCCCATGCCGGCGCAGCGCATGGCGTTCCTGCCCGGACACAACTCCAGCTACAAGCGCGACGAGCTGCTCGCGCTGGGCGGTCGGTTGGAACGGCTGCTCGAAGCCGAGACGGTGCTGCATCTCGAATGGTCCGCGCAGGGTCGTCGACTGATGGTCGAGCCTGGCGCACGGGTGCGCCACGTCAACTATTCGCGGTGGCGAAGCTGGGTGCCCGTGCAGGTGCTGGCGGGACGGCTCTTCGGCGGGATGCGCGCGGTCACCTGGTCGCGGCGCCGGAAGCTCTTCTACGCGGCGGCGAGTCCGCTGATACCCGCCGTGCGGTTATGGCGAATCGTGCGGGCCTTCGGGAAGCCCGGGCGCAGTCGCTGGCGCCTGGCGCGCACGCTCCCCGCACTCGTCCCCGGCTTGCTGCTCGACGGACTCGGCCAAGGCCTGGGCTACCTGCTCGGTCCGGGCGATGCCATGGAGCGGCTGTCGCGCTATGAGTTCAATCGTATCGAGCACGTCCGCGAGGAGGAGCGCGCCCTGTGGACTTCACCGTGATCGTGCCGACCTACGAGCGCCCGGACGAGCTCGCCGGCTGCGTGGCCGCGCTCGTGGCACTGGACTATCCGCACGATCGCTTCGAAATCGTCGTCGTCGACGATGGTGGCTCGGCGGACCTCGGCGCGGCGCTCGAGGCCGGACGCGGGCGGGTGCCGATCATCCTTGTGCACCAGCGCAACCTGGGGCCGGGCGCGGCCCGCAACGCCGGCGCCGCCGTCGCACGCGGCCAGGCACTTGCCTTCACCGACGACGACTGCCGCCCGCAGCCGGGCTGGTTGCGCGGCCTTCGCCGCGCGCTCGAGAGCGGTCCGCGCGTGCTGGCGGGTGGGCGCACCTCCAACCAGCTGCGCACCAATCGCTACGCCGAGACCAGCCAGCTGATCCTCGAGGCCGCCTACCGGTACTTCAACCGCGATCGCGGCAACGGCCGCTTCCTGGCCAGCAACAACATGGCCGTTGACCGCGCCGAATTCCTGGAAGTCGGCGGATTCGACGTACGGTTCCGCATCGCCAGCGAGGATCGCGACCTGTGCGATCGCTGGGTATTCTCGGGCGGGCGCATCGTCTGGACCGACGAAGGCCACGTCGAGCACCGGCACGTGCTGACCTTCGCCGGGTTCGTGCGGCAGCACTACGCCTATGGCCGCGGTGCTGCGCGCTATCACCGCATGCGCCGGGCACGCCGGTCCGGCCGCCTCTGGCAGCAGCTATCCTTCCATGGTCGATGGGGCGAGCTGCTGATTCGTCCGGCGCTCGCCTCCCCGGCACCCGCGAGGGTGTTGCTGCTGCTCGCGTGCTGGCAGGCAGCCAATACCGCGGGATTCCTGCGGGAAACGCTCGGGAAGGCGTGGCCGGGCGACTAGCGTGGCTGCGCATGGCGCGCATGACAATGGGGTCAGATCACTTTATCTTCGCGGGTGTCGCATGGCGTGGGGTCAGATCACTTTATCCTCGCGGGTGTCGATTCGGCAGCACGTTCGGATAAAGTGATCTGACCCCATTAATCATGAAGCCCACGCGCATCACCGTCGCCGGCTACATCGGACTTGCCCACATGGCCGCCTTGCAGGCTGGCTAGACATGCGGCTTGTCGGCGATCGTCGATCCTGCCCCGCCGCGCGGACCCACACGCAGCGCGCCGGCGTGCCGCTCTACAACCTGCGGGTCACCGCAGCCATCGCCGCGGCTGCAAGGCATGGCGGCACGGTAGCGACCCGCGCTCCTGAATGAAAGCGAGAACCATGAAATTCCTCATGCTCCATGGCATCAACCACGACATGTTCGGCAAGCGCGATCCCGCCCAGTACGGCACGATCACCCTCGCCGCGATCGACCAGCGCCTGCGCGATCTCGCCAAGGAACTGGGTGTCGAGGTCGACACATTCCAGACCAATCACGAAGGCGCGATGTGCGAGCGCATTCACCAGGCCTACCAGGATGGGGTCGCCGGAGTAATGATCAACGCGGGTGCCTGGACGCACTACAGCTACGGCATTCGCGATGCCTTGGCGATCCTGACGGTGCCCGTGGTGGAGGTGCACATGTCCAACATCCACGCCCGCGAGCCGTTCCGGCACGTGTCGGTGTTTGCCGAGATCGTCAAGGGCCAGATCAGCGGCTTCGGCGTCGACAGCTACCTGCTCGCCCTGCGGGCGGCCGTGTCGGCGGCGCGCCCTGATCAGCGCTGAGCACGTCGGATGCCGCCAGCGAGCGCCGATAGCGTCGACGGCCTGTTGCCGCTCGACGGCACCACCCGGCTGATCGCGATCATCGGCGACCCCATCGCCCAGGTGAAGTCACCGGGCGGTGTGACCCGCGCGCTGCAGGCGAAGGGCCGCAATGCGATTGTCGTGCCGGTCCACGTGCCCGCCGCCGATGTGGACACGTTCCTGCGTGCTGCGGCGCTGGTCCGCAATCTGGATGGC
Organism: Casimicrobiaceae bacterium; assembly: GCA_040006895.1. Lineage (GTDB taxonomy): Bacteria > Pseudomonadota > Gammaproteobacteria > Burkholderiales > Casimicrobiaceae > CAIWHR01. The sequence continues at coordinate 9,035 of JBDTWB010000010.1, forward strand.
ATCATCGCCACCGTGCCGCACAAGTTCGCCGCCTATGCGCATTGCGCTACCGCAACCAGCCGCGCCGACCTGCTGCAGGCGGCCAACACCCTGCGGCGCAACGACGACGGCAGCTGGCACGGCGATCATCTCGACGGCGAAGGCTTCGTCGCCGCCATGCGGCACGCGGGCTGCGAGCCCCACCGCCAGCGCGCCCTCCTGGCCGGTGCGGGCGGGGCGGGCTCGGCCATCGGCCTGGCCCTGCTCGATGCCGGAGTCGCCGCGCTGGGTATTCACGACGACGACCCAGTCCGGCGCGACGCACTGGTGGGACGGCTGTCGACCTGCTATCCGGATCGCGTCGCCGTGGCAGTTGCCGATCCGACCGGGTACGCGGTCGTGGTGAATGCAACGCCTGCGGGCATGCGCGACGGCGACCCGTATCCCGTGCGGGCCGATAAGCTGTCGCAGGCGATGTTCGTCGGCGACGTGATCACGGTACCGGCGGTCACGCCATTGCTGGCCACCGCCCGCAAGCTCGGGTGCCGATCGGCGACCGGCATCGACATGTTCGCGGCGGTGTGCGCCTTGATGGTCGAGTTCCTGCTGGATCGGCCGGCGACGGGCGCCATGACCGCGCCGCCGGCCGCAAAGGTTCACTGACGGCTTGGCACGTGCGCAAGCTCCCTACCCAGGGAGGGGCCGGTGCGAGCGATTCCAACAGCATAACGGTATTGAAGGCCTCGACGCAGTGCGCACGCGTCCGGCCATGTACATCGGGGCGAGCGCCGACGGTGGCGCCCTTGCGGCACGACCGCCCTCGCCTCGTACGAAGGACCTGCGCCCCCATCGCCTGCAGCGCATCGTCAGTCGGTGAGTGCCTCGAAGATCTCGACATCGACCTTGCCCTCGAGCAGGCCTTCCTTGTCCCGCCGCTCGCGGTAGGCAGCGAGGTGCGGTGCCTTGCGATGGGCGTCGAACGCGGCCTGGTCGACGTAGGTCTCGTAGAACAGGAAGAGATCGGGATCCTGGCTGGATCGATGCGGTCGGTAAAGGAGGCAGCCCGGCTCCGCCTTGCGAACCACCGCTGCCTGCTCGGTGAGGAGTGCGGCGAGTGCGTCACCCTTGCCTGCGGCGGCCCGCAGCCGTGCCACTACCGTAACGACGTTTGCCATGGATCGATTCTCCGTTGGGTGAAAGAAACGCGTGCCGCATGCGCCGGCCATTGTAGACGGCCGCGCGCGCAGCGGCCGCGGCCAAGCGTGGCCTCAGTAGCTGACCCGCGAGGCTGCGCGCAGCTGGTCGGGCGTGGCGGTGCCGAAACCGAAGAACTCGAGGTATGCCGGGATCATCTCGAACAGCATATCGGTGCCGACCTGGAAATGGCAGCCGCGCGCCCGCGCCGCGGCGAGCAGCGGCGTGATCTCCTGCTTCATGACCACCTCGCCGACGAAAGTGTTCGCCGACAGCCGGTCGACGTCGATCGGCAGCGGGTCGTCGGCGCGCATGCCCAGCGGCGTGGCATTGACCACGAGGTCGTAGCCCGTCGGATCGTTGGTGGCGATGGTCGTCACGACCTGTGGATGGTGCGTACGTAACCGTGCCGCAAGCGTGAGTGCCGAGCCGGTGTCGAGGTCGGCGAGGGCGATGGCCGCGACCTGTTCCCCGGCGAGCGATGCCGCGATCGCGCAGCCGACGCCGCCCGTTCCGACCACCAGGCAGCGCGCCGCAGCGAGCTCGAAACCCTTGCGTCGCAGTCCGCGGGTGAAGCCGGCACCATCGAACATGTCGCCTAGCAAGGTGCCATCGGGCCGGCGCAGGATGGCGTTGCAGGCCCCGGCTACCCGAACGGCCGTCGTGACCTCGTCGAGCAGTTCCACCGTGGTGACCTTGTGCGGCATGGTCACCAGGGCGCCGTGGATGTTGGTGAGCCGGAAGAGCGCCGGCAGCACCTCCGGGTATGCCTCCGCCGTGATGCCCATGGGTACGACCACGGCATCGATGTCCTGCTGCTCGAACCACGGGTTGTAGATGAGCGGCGCCTTGAAGGCTTCGGTCGGATAACCGACGTGGGCGATGAGGCGCGTCGTGCCGGTGATCATGGTTTTTTGACCTGCGTCCGTTGCGGGCGTCCGACGGCAGGCCCGCCGGCTGCGCCGGCTGCGTCGGCCGCGTGTTCGCCCTCGACCCGGCTCACGTTCTTGCCCACCAAATTGCGCGCCTTACGATTGGTCGAAAGCTTCATGCTGCGCTCTTGGCATGGCCACCGAGAAACAGGCGGTTGAGATCGGGATCCTGGAGGAGTTCGGAGGCCGGCCGATCGAGCGCAAGTCGCCCCATCTCCAGCACCAGGGCGCGGTTGGCGTACTTCAGTGCGGTGCGGACGTTCTGCTCGACCATGAGGATCGTGGTGCCCGCATCGGCGAGGCCTCGCAGCAGGCCCATCACTTCGCCTACGAGCTTGGGCGAGAGCCCGATCGACGGCTCGTCGATCAGCAGCACCCGCGGGCGCAACAGCAGCGCCCGTCCGACCTCGAGTTGCTTCTGCTCTCCGCCCGACATCGTCGACGCCTGGTTGTCGATCCGCTCGCGGATGCGCGGAAACTGGTCCAGCACTTCCTCGATGCGCCCGGCGAGCTGATTGCGGGGCAAGGTGATGCCGCCGAGCTCCAGGTTATGGCGCACCGACAGCGAGCCGAACAGGTTACGGCCTTGGGGCACGAAGGCAATGCCGTCGGCGAGCAGGTCGCGCGGCCGTTTGCCATTGATGCGCTTGCCCTCGAAACGCACCTCGCCTGCGCGCGGCACCAGCAGGCCGAAGAGCGTTTTCAGGACCGTGGACTTGCCCGCTCCATTCGGACCGATGAGGAGGGTGATCTCACCTGCGTTGGCGTCGAGCGTGGTCTCGTTCAGGATGGTGAGGCTCGGGGAGTAGCCCGCGACGACCTTGTCGAACTCGATGATTCTGTCAGCCATGGCGGATCCTCCGATCAGTTGCCGAGGTAGGCTTCGAGAACCTGCCGGTTGGTCTGCACCGTCTCCGGCGGACCTTCGGCCAGCACCGTGCCCTCGACCATGCAGATCACGTGCGGGCAGAGCCGCATGATGAAATCCATGTTGTGCTCGATCACCACGAAACTGCCGCCCTGGTTCTTGTTGAGTTTTATCAGGAGCTCGCGCAACAGCTCGACGAGGCTAGGATTGACGCCCGCGCAAGGCTCATCGAGCAGCACCAGCCGCGGCTTGGGCATGAACGCCATGGCGATGTCGATCAGCTTCTGCTGGCCATACGACAGCGTGCCGGCGGGAAGCCGGGCCACGTGCTGCAGACGGAAGAGGTCGATCATCTCGTCCGCTTGCGGGCCGAGGCCCGCGTCGGGAGGGGCGAACATCCGGCCGGCGAGCGAGCCCCTGAACTCCTGCGCGGCGACGATCAGGTTGTCGCGCACCGAGAGCTGCCCGAATACCTGCAACGTCTGGAACGTGCGTCCGACCCCGCGGCGGGCGAGCTCGAGCGGCGACTTGCCGGTGATGTCCTCGCCACACAACATGACGCTTCCGGAGGTCGGCTTGATCTGCCCGAGGATGCTATTGAAAAGCGTGGTCTTGCCACTGCCGTTGGGCCCGATCACGCCGACGATCTCGCCGGGCGCGACCGAGAAGCTCACGCCGTCGACGGCCTTGATGGCGCCGTAGCTCTTGCGGACGTCCTGGACCTCCAGAAAGCGCGTCGGGGTGTTCGTCGCCGAGTTCATTTGGCCGGCCCCTTCGACCGCAGCCGCTCCGGAAGGGACAGCAGTCCGCCAGGCAGCCACATCATCAAGGCGACCACGGCGAAGCCGAACACGGCGAGATACCAGCTCTGCATGAAGCGCAGCCATTCGGGCAGCAGCACGACTACCACGGTGCCCAGCACCGGCCCGAAGAACCGGCCCGAGCCCCCGACGATCACCGCCAGCAGCATGGTGAGGGAGGCGGAAAAGTGGAATGGAGCCGGCTCGATGAACTGCACCAGGGCCGCGAAATAGACCCCGCCGATGCCCGCGCACGCTGCACCGATCGCGAAGGCCAGCAGGGTGTAGGCGGTGATGTTGACGCCGGTGCTCTCGGCGCGGATCGGGTTGTCGCGGAGTGCCGCGAAGGCGCGACCCCAGGGGGAGCGCAGCAGCCACCAGAGCACCAGCCCGAGCGCGATCACCGACAGCAGGGTGAAATAGTAGAACGGCAGCGAGCCATCGAGCGAATAGCCGAGCAGCGTCGGCCGCGGGATGCCGGAAATGCCGAACGTCCCCCCCGTCAGCTTCTCCTCGTTGCGCATCACCAGGTACGCGAGGATGTTGAAACCCAACGTGGCGAAGGCAAGGTAATGATGTTGCACGCGCAACGCAGGGAACCCGAGGATCAGGCCGACAATGAAACAGACCACCGCCGCGACCGGCAGCACCAGGAAGAACGACCAGCCGAGCTTCATCAGGATCGCCGCGTGGTAGGCGCCGATGCCGAGGAACGCCGCCTGGCCGAGGGACATCTGGCCCGCGTAACCGACCGTGAGGTTGAGCCCCAGCGTCGCCATCAGGTACACGCAGAACAGCGTCATGAGATAGACGCCGTAGCTCTTCAGGAAATTGGGCAGGATCGCCATCGTGGCGATCACCGCGACGAGCAGCAGCAGCCGGGTACGGTTCATACCTTGCGCTCCTCTGCGCGACCGAGCAGGCCTTCCGGGCGGAACACGATGACCACGAGGAACAGTACCAGTGCCACCGCCTCCTTGTAGGAGGGGGAGACGTAGAAGCCCACAAGGTTCTCCAGCACCCCGATCAGCACTCCTCCGAGCAATGCCCCCCGGGTCTGGTTGAAGCCGCCGATGATCGCTGCAAAAAACGCCTTTTGGCCGATCGAATCGCCCATGTCGAACTTGGCGAGATAGGTCGGCGTGACCAGCAGCGCTGCCACGGTTGCGAGCACGGCATTGATCAGGAAGGTGTAGAGCACCATGCGCTTCACGTCGATGCCGAGGACCCTGGCCGCGTCGCTGTTCTGCGCGACCGCCTGCATCGCGCGACCGGTCACCGTCCGGTTGAGGAAGGCCTGCAGGCTGAGCACGATCAGTCCGGCGATGATCAGGGTGCCGACGTCGCCATAGGAGACGCTGACGCCGGCGAGGTCGAATTGCCCGGCCGGAAACGGGCTGGGGAACGGGTGGGCCTCCGCGCTGTAACCGGCCCTGATGACCGATTTGAGACCGATGGCCAGGCCCAGGGTGGCGATGACCAGCGGGATGACCCCGTGTCGGATCAGCGGATCGACGATCAACCACTTGAAGGCGACGCCGAGCACCAGCATCGCCACCACGCACGCCAGCGGGAATGCGAGCCAGAGAGGCGCGCCCAGCGCCACGAACAGCAGCATCGTGAAGGCCGGTAGCATCACGAACTCGCCCTGGGCGAAGTTGATCACGCCGGCGGCCTGCCAGAGCAACGTGAACCCCAGCGCGGCGAGGGCATAGATCGATCCCGTCGCGATGCCGGAGACGACGAGCTGGACGAATTCCGCCATCGCATTCCTCCTGGTCGCCCACCGCACGACGGAGAGCGCTCGACGGCTGGGTGATTATCGCCGCGAGGCCGTCAATCGACGGCACTCTAGGTGGGGTCGCAGCTCTTGTCAAGGGCGATTAACGAACACTTGTGCGATTATCGGATTGAACGTACGATCCTGTGATGAACCAGGAAAGCCGGTCCCCCGGCCGACGCGACGTCGAGCTCGACGTGTCCCCCAGGATTTCGCGCACCACGTCGACCGGCGAGCTGCAGGCGCTCGACGGCGATCCCAACTTCATGCGCTCGCTCGCGCGTGGGCTGGCCGTGATCCGCGGCTTCGCCGAGGAGCAGCGGCCGATGTCGATCGCCCAGCTCAGCCAGAAAACCGGCATCCCCCGCGCTGCGGTCCGGCGCTGTCTCTATACCCTGGAGCAGCTCGGGTATGTCGCCGCAGGCACCGGGGGCGTTTTCCAGCTGCGCCCCAAGCTGATGAGCCTGGGGTACGCGTTCCTGTCGTCGACGCCCCTCACCGTCTCGGCACAGTCTTACCTCGATCGCGTCAGCGACGCGGTTGCCGAATCGTGCTCCCTGGCCACCCTGGACCGCGACGACATCCTGTATGTCGCCCGGTCGGTCACCTCGCGCATCATCTCGGTCAGCCTCAACGTCGGCAGCCGGCTGCCGGCGCATTGCACGTCGATCGGCCACGTGCTGCTCGCGGAACTCGTCGAGGAGGACCTGGCGGCGTACCTCGCGCGGGTGGAGCTGCGTGCCTACACCGAAAGGACCGTCACTTCCCGCAAGATGCTGAGGGAGACCCTCCTCGTGGTGCGCCGCCAGGGCTACGCGATTGCCGACCAGCAGCTCGAGCGTGGCGTCATTTCCATCGCCGTCCCCGTACGCAACGTCGCCGGAACCGCGGTCGCGGGCATCAACGTCATTACCCAGTCGACGCGGGCGTCGCCGCGCGAGCTCAAGGCGCGATTCCTGCCCGAGCTCCAGCAGGCCGCCCGCGAGATCGGCGCGCAACTGCCGCCGTGAAGTCCACGTCGAGCGGCCTCCCGCTCGCTGATACGCTCTGGTCCACGAGCCATCCATCGCCGAGTCGCCCATGCCTACCCTCGAACAGTTTCCCGAACCCACCAACCCGCTCGGTATCGATGGCATCGAGTTCATCGAGTACACGACGTCCCAGCCGCAGGCGCTCGGCGCATTGCTGCAGACCTTCGGCTTCCATCCAGTCGCGCGGCACCGGTCGCGGGAGGTGATGTTGTACCGCCAGGGGTCGATGAACCTGATCGTGAACGCCCACCCCGACGCCGTGGCTGAGACCCCGCACCCTGACGGCACGCCGGCACTGTCGGCCTTCGCCTTGCGGGTGCGCAATGCATCGTTTGCGTGGCAGCATGCGCGCGAGCGGGGTGCCTGGGAAATCCCGACCCGCGCCTCGGCGATGGAGCTCAACATTCCCGGCATCCGTGGTGTCGGCGACACCTTCATCTATTTCGTCGACCGGTACGAGAACCTCACGATCTACGACGTCGATTTCGTGGCCCTCCCGGATACCAACCAGCACCCCCCGGCGTTGGCGGGCCTGCACTACTTCGGCATCGTGCAGACGATCTTCCCCGATCGCACCGACGACTGGGTCGCGTTCTACAAGGACCTGCTGGGATTCACGGTGCTCCCCGGCGGCATGTACTTCGGCGTCCTGCCGAAGGGCACGCTGCTCGAGAGTCCCTGCCACTCGTTCTACCTGCAACTCGTCGAGCCTCCGCCCGGCGCGGAAGAGGTGGCGTGGGAGGAAAAGCTGGTGCGCATTGGCCTCGGCGCCGCGGACGTGCCGCAGGCGACCGACGTGCTGCGTGATCGCGGCGTGGTGTTCGTCGACCGCGGACCCGTGCAACCCAGCGAGAAAGGCGCGCTCTCGCAGGTCGCGCTGGGCGGCGTCACCTTCGAGCTCGTCCACAGCGACATCGTGCCGAGGGTAGCCAAGGGGGCACGCCCATGAACCTCGACGACTTCGGCATGGATACCATCTCCCTCGCGGGCCCGCTGGAAGCGAAGTTCGAGGCCATGAAGGCGGCCGGGTTCACCCAGGTGATGCTTTCGGCCAAGGACGTCGCCATGCACGGCACTGGGGAGGCGTCCGCCATCGCCGCCGTGCGGAACAGCGGGTTGCGACTCACCGGTTTCCAGGTGCTGCGCGACTTCGAGGGATTGTCCGGCCACTTGCACGCCTACAAGGTGGATATCGCCAAGGCCATGCTGCAGGTGTGCCACGCGCTGGGCGCGAAGGTGCTGCTGGTCTGCTCGTCGACCTCGTCGCACGCGTCGGGCGATCCCGAGCACGCGATCCGCGACCTGAAGAAGCTCGCGACCCTTGCCCTGCCGCTCGGGATCAAGGTCGCCTACGAGGCGCTCTCATGGGGCCGCCACGTCAATGAGTACCACCAGGCGTGGGACCTCATCGAGCGCGCCGACCATCCGAACCTGGGCCTCGCGTTCGACGCCTTCCATGTGCTGGCGACGGGCACCTCCCTCGACCGCCTGCCCGACGTCCACGCCGATAAGATCTTCCTGGTCCAGCTCGCCGACTTCATGTGGCAGTCGATCCGATCCCCCGAGGAGCGCATCGAGACGGCGCGGCATTTCCGGGTATTCCCCGGCGAGGGCGTGCACAGCCGCGAGGTCGCCGAGATGGTCCGCTGCCTGGACGACATGGGCTACGCCGGCAGCTACAGCTTCGAAGTGTTCAACGACGACTACGTGCAGATCCCGGTATCGGTGGTCGCGCAGCGGGCCCGGGAATCCGCGCGCTGGCTCGCGGCGCACGTGCCGCGCCGCAGTCTGCCGCGCCGGGTCGCTGCCGCGCACGCCTGACCCCGCCCGCACGCGCTCCCCGTACCGCGGGTTTCCTTCCCCTGGACGGTCGGGACGCGCGCCTGCTCCCACCCAACCGCGCTACCCCGTAACGCGGGCTCCGCGTCCTGGCCGGCCGCGACGCAAGTGCCCCGCGTGCACGCGGGGATCGCTACTTCGTGTCGTCCGGACGGTCGTCGCTGTGGATGCCGAGCGCTTCCAGGAAGCGCGACACCATGTTGTACGCCGCGATGGTCGCCACGAGCTCGACGACTTTGCGATCGTCGAGGTGCGCGCGCACCTCGGCCATGATCGCCGCCGGGACCTGGACCTGACGGGTCATCGCGTCGGTCAAGGCAAGCACCGCGCGCTCCTCGTCGCTGAAGAGCTTCGCCGACGCCCACTCGGGGATTGCTGCCAGCTGCGCTGCCGTCAGGCCTTCCTTGAGTGCGATCGGCGCGTGCTGGTCGGCCTCGTACGAGGCGCCGTTGACATGGGCGACGCGCATGATAACGAGCTCGCGCAACGCTCCCGAAAGGGTGCACCGCTGCCGGATGGCCGTCAGGTAACCCAGCCACCCTTCGGCCACGGGTGGACTGTGCAGCAGCATCCGATAGAGGTAGAGGACACTCCCGCGCTCGGCGACGATCCGATCGACGACCGTTGCGACATCAGGTGCCGAGAGATCGGCATAGGGAATCCTGGCCATGGGTGGCTCCTCGTGGTGGCACGGCGCGGCTAGCCCGGCCGGTGTGGTTAATCAGCGGATCGTCAGCACGTTGTTCATCCCGTCGTGGCGCGCAGGGGTGCGGCGCCTCGTACACTCGCCCGCGGGGTGCTCCGGCCCTCCATAAAAATCGACAACACAGGGAGAGATTCGATGCGTGCATTGATGGTCGTGGTGCTGGCGATTGCCATGTCCCTCGGTTTCGCGGGTCCGGCGTCCGCCAGGCTCTATCGCTTCAGCTACGAGTTCCCGCCCGGCGAGGTGCCCGGGGTGGTCGAAGGGTTCGGCACCGTCGTGACCGGGAGCTTCGAAGGCACCGACGACGGCACGTTCGCGACCATCGTGTCCAACCTCAACGTCGCCGTCAACGGCGCCCCGTTCCCTGCAGCGCTTGTCACTGGGACCTGGACCGGTTCCGGATTCGCCTCCGGCCCGGTGACCTTGGCGTTCGACGGCGCAAAGAACAATCTCGTGTTCGGCAACTGCCTCGCAATGGATTGCGTCACCCACTTTTTCCTGTTCGTCGGCGCGGGTGCCCTCGGTCCAGTGTACGGTCGCGTGGGGGTGAATTCCCCGGTGTTGCAACCCCAGCACCTGGGCTCGTGGGACGCCATCGGCGGCAGCAGCGCACGGCGCGGGACATGGAAGCTCGAAGCAGTCGCGGCGCCCGTGACCCCCGGCGCGGTCACGGTGGTCGAGTACTACCACGCAGGGCTGGATCACTATTTCATTACCTGGGGTGCGGGCGAGATCGCGGCACTCGACGCCGGCATCGCCATCAAGGGCTGGACCCGCACCGGCCGCACGTTCCAGACCTTCCCGGCGGCGCAAGCGGGGACTACCCCGGTCTGCCGCTTCTACATTCCGCCGGACAAGGGCAACTCCCATTTCTTCGGGCGCGGTGTCGCGGAATGCACGGCGACGGGTGCGCGCAATCCAACGTTCGTGCTCGAAGAGCCCGCCTACATGCACATGATCCTGCCATCGGCCGGCGTGTGCCCGGCGTTGACCATGCCCATCTATCGCGTGTTCAGCAACCGGCCCGATGCCAACCATCGCTACATGACCGATCCCACTTTGCGCGATGCGATGGTCGCCCGCGGCTGGCTTGCCGAAGGGGACGGGCCGGATCTCGTGGTGATGTGCGCACCGGCGTGACCGGTCCGACCTTCCTCCACCTCGGGCTCGTTACCGCGTAGTGACCCGCGAGAGCACGGCGTGGACGATGCGGTCGCAGCGTTCGCCATCGAAGTTGAAGGCATCGCGCTCGGCCAGATCGACATCCCGGGCGAGGGATTCGCGCAACATGCTGCGTGCCCGGAAGAGCCGGCTGCGGACAGTCGCTTCGGGAATGCCGAGGCTCGCGGCCGTTTCCTCGACGGTCAGTTCCTCGACCGCCCGCAGGACGAACGCCACCCGGAACACGTCCGGCAGTTCGTCGATCTTGCGCTGGAGCAGTCCGCGCATCTCGCCGCGGCCGGCTGCCAGGTCGGGGGCGTCGGCGGGGTCGCCGGGGCAGGAATCGAGGTCGCTGTCCGCTGTGGGTGCCATGGGAATGATGTTGTTGCGTCGGGTGTTCCTGCGCAGCCGTCCCAGGCAGGCGTTCAACACCAGTCGGGATAGCCAGGTGGCGAGCGAAGCCTCGCCGCGAAAGCTTGCCATGCCTCGATAGGCCTCGAGATAGGCCTCCTGCAAGGCATCCTCGGCCTCCGCATCGTCGCGCAGCGTGGCCCGCGCGAGACGGAAAAGCCTCCGGTTGTAAAGGCGCATCAACTGCTCGAACGCGCCATGCTCGCCGGCCACGATCCTGGCCGCGAGCGGCAGCTCGTCTTGCGGATGCAGTGACGGCGAATGGTCGAGCGACGGCAGCATTGCAAATCTCCTCAGCGGACGATCAACCTGGCTTTCATGCCGGGATGGAGCGTGCATACGTACTCGAACTCGCCGGCGTGTCGGGCCACGTAGGACCAGGATTCGCCCGCGGCCACCGGCTTGGAATCGAACGTGCCCGGCGCCGTCGCGGTGTGCGGAAACGGATCCTTGTTCAGCCACACGATGCGCTCGCCACGCCGGACGGTGATGGATTCGGGCAGGAAGCGCGTGCCGTCCATGGCGACCGTGTGCACGACCTCCGCCAGGACCGTCGACGGCGCCACCGCCGCGAGCCCTGCCAGCAGCGCAAGCCCGACCTGCATGCGCGGCAGCGCGCGCCGTACGCCGACGCGACGCGGGACGCGCTCAGCCACCGGATTTCCTGAGGTCGGCCTGCAGATGCTTCGCATGCTCCAGATGCGCGACGAACGCCGGGCGGACCTTGACCAACAGCGCCTTGAGATCGGGATTGTTCGCGCTCGGGACGAGCGTCTTGTCCAGCGCGTCGATGACGGCCTGATGATAGTCCACCTCGTGATCGACATAGGCGCGGTCGAAGTCCGCGCCGGCCAGTCCCTTCAGCTTGGCGAGATTGGCGTCGCCACCTTGTTGCAGGCTCTTGCTGGTGGCATTGGCTTCGGGCGTGACCTTGAGCTTCTTCACGAGGGCGGTGGCCTGCTGGTTGACTCCCGAGTGATCGACGACCATCTGATCGGCGAAAGCCTTGACCTCGTTCGAGCGAGCCTGGATCTTGGCGAGCTTGCCCGCATCGATGTCGATCTGGTTGGCCGTGACCACGATCGCGGCAATCTGTGGATCGGTAGGTCCTTCATGGGCCCAGGCGCCCGTCGCGAGGCACAGCGACGCCGCCAGTACGGAAACAGAAAATCTCATGTTCATCTCCAATGATCTCGATCGGGTGGTGCACACCTCTTGCGAGGAGGCTCACGTCATTGGATGTCACGGCGGATCGCCCCGTTCCCGCCGCCCGGCGTCACGACGCGAACAGGGTCCACAGTCCGAGGAGGGCGAACGCGATGGCCGCGAGACGCTGCATGAGCGGCATGGACACGCGATCGGCGATGCGCTGGGCAAGGAGCACGGCTGGAACGTCCGCGATCAGCATTCCGGCGGTCGTCCCGGCGATCACCGCGGGAAGATTGTCGAATCGCGCGGCCAGCATGAACGTGGCCACCTGGGTCTTGTCGCCGATCTCCGCAAGGAAGAACGCCAACGCGGTAACTGCGAATATGCCCCAACCGGTCCGGGCGTCGGCGGAAGCCTTGTCGAGGTGGTCGGCCCGCAGTGTCCAGAGTGCGATCACCAGGAAGGAAATGCCGATGGCACGGCGCGCGAGGAGCGGATCGAATTGCGCCGCGAGCCACGCACCGGCGGCCGCCGCGGCTGCGTGATTGAGGAGTGTGGCGGCCAGGATGCCGAGCACGATCGGCCAGGGCCGTCGGAACTGCAGGGCGAGGAACAACGCCAGGAGTTGCGTCTTGTCGCCGATTTCTCCCAGCGCGACCACGCCGGCGGCGACGAAAAATGGGTACATGGGGCACCAGACGGGTCGAGCGTCCAAAACCGAAGGCGATCGCGCACCGCCCGACCCGGGTATCGGCGCGCTTCGCCTGCAGTCTCGTCGAGCATCGCGAGCCGCGATGCCGGTTGCGCCACGGCTCGAAAGCCGAGTGTGTTGACGCAGCCCCCGTTACCAGGTGACTACTCCCCGAAGGAGGGACAATTCTAGCAGGGTGCTCGGGCCGGCTCGAACCGATCTGCTATCGTGGCACGCGGTTCCCCGCATGGCCTGCGCCGTCCGTCTTGTCGGACCTATGGCACGCCGGCGGGTCCGGGTGTCCGTGCCCGGTACCCATCGGCAGGGCAGTCCCATCGACAGCCACTTCCCTTTCGCACGACGCCACCAGGATCGCCCATGCATGCCGCCTTGTCCCGATTCGCCGCGAGCGCCCTCGCGTTGACCTTCATGGCGGGCATCGCGATCGCCCAGACGTCTTCGCCCGTCCGCGTGGCCTCGAAGATCGACACCGAGGGATCGCTGCTCGGCAACATGATCGTCGCGGTGCTCGAAGCGAAGGGCATCAAGACGGAAAACAAGCTGCAGCTCGGCACGACCAAAATCGTGCGCGGTGCGATCACGGCCGGCGAGATCGACATCTACCCGGAATACACCGGCAACGGCGCGTTCTTCTTCTCCGACGAGAAGAACCCGGCCTGGAAGAATGCCAAGGCCGGGTTCGAGCGCGTCAAGGCGCTCGACTCCGAAAAAAACAAGATCGTCTGGCTCGAGCCGGCTCCAGCCAACAATACCTGGACGATCGCGGTGCGCAAGGACGTCGCCACCGCGCATGGGCTGAAGTCCCTCGCCGACCTCGGCAAGTGGGTCTCGGGTGGCGGCCCGTTCAAGCTCGCCGCGTCGGCCGAATTCGTGGAGCGCTCCGATGCCTTGCCCGCATTTCAGGCGGCGTACGGCTTCAAGCTGCGCCAGGACCAGCTCCTGACCCTCGCCGGTGGCGACACGGCCGCCACCATCAAGGCCGCCGCCCAGGGCACCTCCGGGGTCAACGGCGCGATGGCGTACGGCACCGACGGCGCACTGGCGGCCCTGGGCCTTGTGATCATGGACGATCCCAAGGGCATCCAGCCGATCTACGCTCCGGCGCCGATCGTCCGTGCGGACGTGCTCGCGCGTCATCCCGGCATCCGCGATGCACTCGCACCGGTGTTCCGGTCGCTCGACACGCCGACATTGCAAACCCTCAATGCCAAGATCGCCATCGAAGGCCAGGATGCGAAGCGGGTCGCCACGGAATATCTGAAGGCCAAGGGTTTCATCACGTGACGCGCCGGGAGGTGTCGCGCCGCTGCGGCCGCACGCCTCCCCCCACCCGAAGGCCTTGCCGATGAAGGTGGTGCACAACCGCGTGCTGCTGGTGCTGGTGATCGGCGTGGCGGTCGCGGCAGCCATGCTCGCGTTCGTGACGGTTGCGCCGAACCGGTTGGTGAACGGTGTCGCGGTGCCCCTTGCCGAGGTCGCGGATGGAGCGCGTGCGCTGTTGCTGCTGCCGGCGGCGGTTCTCGTGCTTGGCGCGTTCCTTCCGCAGCGTCCGCGCACCCACGCGGCGATCATCGGCGCCGCAGTGCTCTGGTTGCCTTGCCTTGCGTGGCTCGCCGGTTCGCACGCGGCACGGGTCGCCGAGACGGCATCGGCGACGAGCCGTACGGCGTTGGGCAGCGGCTTCTGGCTGCTCGCGCTGGCCGGATGGCTGGCTGCCGTGGACGCCATCGAGCGCCTGCGCTGGCGTCCGGCGGGCGCCCTGCTCGGTGCCTTGGCCGTGCTGCTGCCGGTGGTCGGCCTGCTGCTCGCCGGCGCCCTGGATCACCTTTCGCTGCTGAAGGAATACGCCTCGCGTCACGACGTCTTTCGCAGTGCCTTCGTCCGGCACGTGGAAATCGTCAGCGCGGCGCTCCTGCCGACCCTCCTGCTCGGCATCCCCCTTGGCATTGCCTTGTTCCGGCGAGCGCCCGCGCAGGTTCCTGCCTTCGCGGTGCTCAACGTCATCCAGACCGTGCCGTCGATCGCGTTGTTCGGCCTGCTGATGGTGCCGCTCGCGCTGCTCGCCACCGCGGTACCGGACCTGCGCCGCCTCGGCGTCAGTGGTATCGGCATGGCGCCCGCGGTGATCGCGCTCGTGTTGTATTCGCTCCTGCCGGTGGTGCGTAGCACCGTGGCGGGTCTTGCCCAGGTACCTCCGCCGGTCGTGGAAGCGGCGAAGGGCATGGGCCTGACCCGTGGCCAGATCCTGCGCAAGGTCGAGGTGCCCATCGCGTTTCCGGTGTTCTTGTCGGGGGTGCGCATTGCCGCGGTGCAGGCCGTGGGCCTCACGGTGGTCGCCGCCTTGATCGGCGCCGGGGGACTGGGAACGCTCGTGTTCCAGGGCCTCGCGAGTGGGGCCCTCGACCTGGTCCTGCTCGGCGTCGTACCGGTCGTCGCGCTCGCGATCGTCGTCGACGCCGCGTTTCGCGTCCTCGCCAGCTACCGCGGGGTGCCGGCGGCATGATCACGTTCGAGAACGTCGGCAAGGCCTTCGCCGGAACCGTGGCCGTTGCCGATCTTTCGCTGACCATCGACGAAGGCGAGTTCGTGGTGGTGATCGGCCGCTCGGGCTCCGGCAAGTCGACGCTGCTGAAGCTCGTCAATCGCCTGGTCGAACACGACCGCGGCCGGATCCTGTTCGCCGGCGAGGAGATCCGTCGTTTCGAGCCCGAGGCGTTGCGTCGGCGCATGGGCTACGCGATCCAGTCGGTCGGCCTGTTCCCGCACTGGACAGTGGAGCAAAACATCGCCACGGTGCCGCAACTGCTCGGATGGTCGCGCGCGCGGACCCGCGACCGCGTGACCGAGCTCCTGGAGTTGCTGCACCTCACTCCCGCCACCTATCGGCGCCGGTTTCCACATCAACTGTCGGGCGGCCAGCAACAGCGCGTCGGCGTCGCCCGGGCCTTGGCAGGCGACCCGGCGGTGCTGCTGATGGACGAGCCGTTCGGCTCGCTCGACCCGGTCACGCGCGAATCGCTGCAACAGGAGATCGCACGCATCCACGACGCCTCCGGCAAGACCATCCTGCTCGTCACTCACGACATCGACGAAGCACTGCGCCTCGCGACGCGCATCGTGCTGCTCGACCGGGGCCGCGTCGTCCAGGTCGGCTCGCCGCGCGAGATCCTCACCCGGCCTGCGACTGCGTTCGTGTCGGACTTCGTCGGCCGCAGTGACATCGGCATCAAGTTGCTCGGACTCGAAATGGTGTCGGCCTACGTGCGTCGCGACGAAACCGCGCCCGGTGAAGCCATTGCGAGCTCGGCCAGCCTGCGCGAGGCACTGTCCATGCTCGTCGCGCGCCACGTGGATCGCCTTCCGGTCGCTGACGAGGACGGACGTCCGATCGGGGCGATTGCGCTTGCCGATCTGACCCGGCCGCCGCCGTGAAGTACGGCGGCGCGGCGCGCCCATGAACGACCGCCCCTCGACCCCTCCCGCAGCGCGCGGGCCTACGGCGCACCAGGGTCTGCGTGCTGCCCTGCGCGACCCCCTGCTGTGGTTCGCAGCGCTGCTGCTGTCATTCGTGCTGGGGATGCCGGCGCTGCGGCCGCTATTCGCCGCAGCCTTTCCGCGATTGGAGCGTCCGCTCTTCACGCAAGACACCTTCCTTGCCCTGACGGCGGCGCATCTTCAGCTCGTGGCGCTTTCCAGTGCTGCGGCCGTGGTCATTGGGGTCGGTGCGGGCATCTTGGTCACGAGGAATGCCGGGCGGGAATTTCGGCCGTTGGTCGAGCGGACGGTGGCGATCGGCCAGACCTTTCCACCGGTCGCCGTGCTGGCCGTGGCCACGCCCCTGCTCGGTTTCGGCGAACTGCCCGCCCTGATCGCGCTCGCACTCTACGGACTGCTGCCCATCGTGCAGAACACCATCGCGGGTCTCGAATCGGTGCCGGTCGCGGCGCGCGAGGCCGCGAGGGGGCTTGGAATGAGTGCGGGACGCATCCTGCGACGCATCGAGCTGCCACTTGCGGCACCGGTGATCATCGCCGGCATCCGCACCTCGGTGATCATCAACATCGGCACGGCCGCGCTGGCCTCGACCGTGGGCGCGAAGAGCCTCGGCACGCCGATCATCGTCGGCCTCGCCGGATTCAATACCGCCTACATCATCCAGGGGGCCATCGTGGTCGGGCTGCTGGCCATCGTGGTCGACCTTTGCTTCGAACGGCTGCTGCGATTCCATGACCGAAGGCGCGGCGTCACCGCGCGCGACACTGCCATGCAGGTCCTGCCTGCTTGATTGCCGTCCCGCGCCTGCGCCTTCGCCGGGTCCGACGGCAGACTGCGGCGAGCGCGATGCCGTCGCTTTTCCGGACACGGGTGCGACCCGCACGCCGCGGTCGATGCGATGCAGAGGGTCGACCGCAAACCCCAAGGCATGCATCGCAGTGGTGATGCGCCGGCGAGCCATCCATTCACTTCCCGGGTTGCGATCTCGCCGCACGCGCGGACAGGATCCCGAAGGCGGCGACGGCGACTGAACTGCCCAGCGCGGCCGTGGTGGAAAGATCCTGGGTCAGCACCGCGAGCACCTGCTCCATGACCGCGGGATTGCTCTGCTGCACATAGCTCGCGATTTCGAATACCTGGTTGGCCGACACCCGAGCGGCATCCTCGACGGACACTGTAAGTCCGGCCCACCGCGCCTGCTCCACGAACTTCGCGAACGTGCCGCCGGAGACCACGAGCAAGGCAAGAGGACCCACAGCCGCGAGCATGCGGCTCAGAATGCGCGCACGCATCCCGGCATTCGTCGCGGCATATGCCTGTGCGACGACGGCCGCAAGCGAGCGTTCGCCGGCCGAAGCGATCGGCACAGACCGCTCGGTAGTCGCGTTCGAAGTAGCCATGCGCCGCTCGTGACCGGACGACTTCATCGGTCTCGCTCCGCTCGACGTTGCACGATGCGCCGGACGATGGAAGGGAGGGCGATGGCTATTGCCACCAGTGTGAGGACGATCGCCAATCCGAGCGCGATGACCCCTGCACAAAGGCCAAGCAAGTCCGCGCTCAGGTCCCACCATCGACTTTGTCGTTCCGGGGCGGTGACCCAGCGTCCGCCGGTCAACTCGTAGGTCGTGCGGTCGGGCTTCGCCGAGGACGGGGGAAAGGAAGGGTGGTCCAGCATGACTGTCCTGGTGGGTTCGGTGACAGGAGCATGGCCGCCCAACATTAAGGAATCCTTAAATGCTGCGGATCGCTCGGCGTTGCGCTTCGCGATGCTGCATCGCCATCGGCCTGCGCGAGCGGAGGGGGCGCGGTCTGCGCTTAAGAATTGCTTAAGCCGATGCGGTTAGCGTGTTGGTTCCCCCGGCGCAATGCATGGAACCTGAAGGGGGCAGTCCCACTTAGCAACGAGCATGCCGAGCCGCAGCACCTATTCCGCAATGTCACCAACCTCGAACGTCTCCAGCGAATCGAGACCGCTCGCGTCCGGAACGAAGGGCTCCGCGTCATGAGCGGAATGCTCGCATCAGCGCAGCCTTATCTGGATCAATACGGCTTCGCAGCCGTATTCGGCGCCATCCTCCTGGAGTCGCTCGGCCTGCCGCTACCTGGCGAAACGTTCCTCATTGCCGCAGCGCTGCTGGCGTCGCAGGGCGCGTTGGGTTTCTGGCCGCTGCTGCTGACCGCCTGGGCGGCTGCCGTCATCGGCGACAACATCGGCTACTGGATCGGCAACCGCGGCGGCGCACGGATGTTGACTCGATATGGTGCGCGCCTCGGCATCACACCCGACCGGATGTCCCGGGCGCACGCGTTCTTCGCCCGCTTCGGAGGCGAAATGGTCCTGGGTGCACGCTTCGTTCCCGTACTTCGGCAGTTGAACGGGATCGTGGCCGGAACGGTCGGCATGCCATCGCTGCGCTTCTTCGCCTACAACGCCATCGGCGCCGCATTGTGGGTCGGCGCATGGGGTGCTGGCATGTACTACTTCGGCGCTGCGCTGAGCACCTTCGGCCATGTCAGGCTCCTCACGGCGGCTGCGCTGGGAGTGGTACTGGTGACCGTTATCGCCTTCGTTGGACTCCGTCGCCGCCAGCGCAACCGGCTGCGAGGCCCCACCGAAGGATCAAGATGAGTCCAAGTGAAGCACCGCTCGATGAGCATTGGCCACGGGGAGCGCGATGGCACCCCCGCGCAGGCCCTGGCACTGCTGGTCAGTCTGGCTATGCGCTCCCCCTGCTCCATCCTGTACTGCGCCATCGCCCGCTCTCGGCAATCTTTTCGCCTGTAAAGCGTCAGGCACCGCGACGCGACCTGGTCGCCAGCGCGAAGGCACGCCTTGCTGGGTCGGCGTACGCCGCTCGAGACGGCTGCGCCATCCCGTTCGGTCGCGCAATGCGCGTCGGGCGGGTGAGGTTGACAGGCTGATCGAATCGCGCAGCGCGTGGTCGGCCTTAAGGTCGCCTTCAGATACCGGCGCTAAATTGCATGCACGGTCAACCCATTCGGGATGGCCGGAAATTTCAACTCAGGAGAACGATCATGAAGACCATGAAAACCATTGCGGTCGGCGGCGTGGCCGCTGCCGCGCTCGCAAGCGCGCTCGGCTATGCGGAGGTACGCGGCAGCGAGGCGGAGTCCGACCAAGCGGCATTGGCGCAGACGGCAACCAGCCTGTCGCAGGCCATCGGCGCTGCCGAGCAACACGCGGGCGGCAAGGCCGTGCGCGCCGAGCTCGAGGCCGAGAAGGGTGCCTACGTCTACGATGTGGAGATCGTCAACGGTACGCAGTCCATCGACGTGAAGGTGGATGCCACCGACGGCAAGGTGCTTTCGGCTCAGGTCGACAAGCAAGACGTCGAGGGCTCCGGCGACGAGGGCTCCGATGAGGATCATGGGGGAGCGGACGAAGATTGACGGTGCGGTTGCGCCACGCGCGTGCCGGCATTCGGCGCGCGGGTGGCGAGCGGCCGCGCTGCACGAACCGATGGCTCGGCGATGAGCGCATCGGGCTCACGTCGGGAAGCTCACGACTACGCACAGACCGTGACCCTGTGATCCTGCGGCGAGGGCGACGGTGGCGAGATGGCGATCCGCAATGCTTTTCACGATTGCGAGCCCCAGGCCGCTGCCGTTGGCATCGCTCGACCGCCCGCGTGCAAACCGATCGAAGATTCGGTCTTGGTCGTCGGCGGGGATGCCCGGTCCGGCATCCTCTACCGTGAGGACGACGTTGTGTCCGCGGCGGGCGACGCCGACGTCGACGCTGCTGCCGCTCGGCGCATAGCGCACGGCGTTGTCGACAAGGTTTCCCAGCATGACCCGCAGCGCTTCCGGATCTCCCTGGATGACGAACGGCGTCGCTTCGCCGATGCCAAGATCGATTTGCCTGGCCGCAGCCAGCGGCGCGTGCTCGGCCACCACCAGCCGGGCGATCTCGCTCAGGTCCACGGGCTCCCACGCCCTGGCGGACGTGTCCGGTTCCTGTCTGGCCAGCGTCAAGAGCTGGCCGACGAGGTGGATGGCACGCGCCAATCCCCGCTGCAGGTCGTCGAACGCCGCATTCCGCTCGTTGGCGTCGTTCGCGGAGCGCGCCTCGTCGAGCTGCAACTGGATGGCCGTGAGTGGCGTGCGCAACTCGTGGGCCGCATCGGCGATGAATGCCTTCTGGGTGGCCATGGCACGCCCTAGTCGTCCGAGGAGGTCGTTGAGCGCATGGACCAGCGGTCGCACCTCTTCCGGGAGTCCTGCTTCAGGCAACGGCGCGAGGGCTGCGGCGCCACGCTTCCTGACCGCACCCGTGACGTCGAGGAGCGGGCGCAGACCGCGACGCACCGTCAGCAGGATCAGCGCGCCCAGCAACGGCAGCACCACCAGCAGGGGCGCCACGGTCCGCAAGGCCATTCCTGCCGCGAGTTCCTCCCTGATCGACAATGGCTGGGCCACCTGGACCTGTCGCGCCGGCCCGCGCACGGTGTACACGCGCCAGCGACCCTCGGAAGTCGTCACGTCGATGAACCCCGTCGACGGTTGTCGGGGCACCGGCGCTACGCGCGGGGACTGGAATGCAAGCAGCCCATTCGCCTCGAAGACCTGGATGACGAAATCCTCCTCGACATCGCTTTCCCGAGGCTTGGGCAAGGCCACGGCGCCGTCGTTGCGCACGGAATAGGCCATCTGCCTGAGCTGGTAATCGAACAGCTCGTTCGCCTCTTCGCGCGCCTGGTAGTAGGTCGCGGCTCCCGCGACGGCGACGGTGATCGCCAGCCCGGCCAACAGCCGCCACAAGAGCTCGCGGCGAATGGAATTCACGCGTCCTTCGGCATCATGTAACCGACCCCGCGAACGGTCTTGATGAACTCGGCGCCCAGCTTCTTGCGCAGGAGATGGACGTAGACCTCCACCGTGTTGCTCTCGACTTCGTCACCCCACCCGTAGATCTTTTCTTCGAGTTGCGCCCGTGACAGCACCGCGCCGGCGCGGTCGGCCAGCGCCTCGAGCAGCGCGAACTCGCGCGCCGACAAGAGGACCGGCTTGCCACCGAGCGTCGCCTCCCGCTGGGGCGGATTCAAGGTGAGCTTGCCGATGACGATGACCGAATCAGCGCGACCCGATCGCCGCCTCAGAACCGCACGGATGCGCGCCGCCAGTTCCTCGATGCTGAAGGGCTTGACAAGGTAGTCGTCGGCACCGACGTCCAGGCCCTGCACGCGATCGGCGACCGCGTCGCGGGCCGTGATCACCAGTACCGGTACGTCGTTTCCCTTGGCACGCTGGGCCTGCAGCACCGCCATGCCGTCCTTGCGCGGAAGTCCGAGATCGAGCAGCACGCCATCGTAGACGCCGTTGTCCAGGGCGAGCTCCGCGGCGCGGCCATCGCCGACCCAGTCGACGGTCCAGCCAAGGCGTCGCAAGCCTTTCTGAACGCTGGGGCCGATCATCGCATCGTCTTCCACGAGCAGCAGTCGCACTGGTTTCTCCGCTCAGGCCCGGACCCGGCCCCGCGCGATGGGCCCACTGAACAACCGACGATACAGGCCTTCGAGGTGCGGCAGGCAGCGGATCGCGGAGGCTCCGGTCCAGATTGGCGCCGGCCGCGGCGCCGGCCTATCCGCGCTCCGCCGTAACGGCCGGCAACGCCTCCCTTTGCGGATTGCGGGTGAGAAACACGATGAGTGCGGCGATGGCCGCCAGGAACAACGCACTGGTCCCGACGGTTCCCAGGCCCATCCCGCCGCTCGTGGCGGGCTGCGACAGCAGGTCGCCGAGCGACGCGCCGAGCGGGCGGGTGATGACGTAGGCCGCCCAGAAAGCGAACACCGCGTTGAGCTTGAAGCCGTAGTGGCCCATCGTGATGACCCCGATCGCCGCCGCGAAGATCAGCGCGGAGACCGCATAGCCTTGCCCCAATCCCTCGGCCAGGAGGTCGCCGGCCGCAGTCCCGAGCGCGAAGGTGAACAGGATCGCTGCCCAATAGAACAATTCGCGCCGGGTGGTATGGATCGTATGGATCGACAAGGTTCGCTCGCTCACGTACCAGGCAATGAACGTTGCCGCCAACGCTACGCCGAAGATCATGGTGGTGGTCTGCAGCGCAATGCCGAAGTTATCGACCAGGTTGTCGGTGACCAGCGTTCCCACCACGCTGAGCAGCACCACCGTCACCCAATAGATCACCGGGATGTAGCGCCGGGCGCGCAGTTGTACCGCCAGTGCGGCCAGGAGCAGCGCCCCCATGATGTACGTCGTTCCGGTCAGTCCGAGTCCGAGCTTAACCGACAGGAAATCGGCCGCGGTTTCGCCCACGGTCGTCGCCAGGATCTTGATGATCCAGAAGAAGATGGTGACCTGGGGAACCTTGTTGAGCATCTGTGCCAAGCTCGTGTTGTCGACTGCGTCCATTGGGTGTGGGTCCTCATGATGGTGATCGAAGCGGTGAGATTGCGATGCCGGGCAATGGCTATCGCGCCCTGTCTCGCAGCACCTTGACGCCGTGGCCTTAAGGCAACCTTAAGGCTTCCGCCGGGGACCGCTCCGGACGGTCGATCGCCCGCACGCAATGGCGTCGTGTGACCGCGATGGCCTGAAAGGACGAGGCTATCCCGGGGCGGTGATCTTTCTGCTGGGCTACGCCATTGCCGGACATGGAACGCGCGAGCGCGCCGGTGGCGGTGCTGGGTCCCTGGAGCCGCGCGGTGATGCTGGTCGCGGGCGCCGGCGTGGTCGGCCTCGGCCTGGCCGCGGAGCCACTGCTCGGCATACTGCGCGGCGCGCCGCTGCTCCCGTGAGGAAGGTCCCCGCGGGGCCTGTCGTCCTGCCCGCCGGACGGTGGCTTGCGCCCGTCCGGCGCGGCGCAGAACGCCCGATGCTGCGTGCTAAGATCGCCGCGTGCGCTGCCTTATCCGACGACTGACTGCATGGACCTGTCTCGGCACGCTGCTCTTCCTGCAGCTTGCCGTGGCGGCGTATGCGTGCGCGCCGTCGGCAGGCAGCTTCGAGACGATCGCCATTCCGGCCGTCGCTGCGCAGCCCCCGTGCCATGCGCCCGATCCCGGTGCGGGCAAGCTGTGCGAGCAGCATTGCGTGCAGGATTCCCGGACGGCGGACTCGAGTGGCGTGATCGTTGCGCCTGCTGCACCCCCCCGGCTCGATGCCTGGATTGCCGTGGCGACGGCCGCGCTGCCGGTGGCGGTGAGCCCGCATCATCTCGCCTATCCCCTTGCCGTCGATCCGCCGCCGCACGTCCGCTTCGGCGTTCTCCGCCTCTGATCCTCCCTTGACCGCCTGACCCGCGCACGCGGGTCGGTCGGTGTCGTCGCGCCTCATCGGCGCGCGATCCGCGCTCTCGGCGCACCTCTCCCGTCCGTCGTCGCATCGCTGCCGTCGTTAACGCAGCGGTACGCAGGTCACGAGATCGCGCGAAGCCGAGCGCCGATGGCGCGCCCCTTGCGAAGACTGCCTGATCGGGGACTACGGACATTGCGGCCCGTCCCGATCGGCACCACGGAGCTCATACGATGGATTCGATGTTTGCCCGATGCCCCGTCGGCCTGCCGGTCGGGGCCCGCGTGCGCCCGCACTCGGCGCGAACGCCCTCCCCGGACACGCAGCCAGCCGCCGGCAAGCGCCTCGCCGGGACGTTCGCTGCGCGCACCGGGCGGCGACGCGTGCCCGGTGCCGGACTGCGCGCGACCGCTGCCATTGCGCTGGTGATCACGAGCTTGACGCTGGCGGCCGCACCCACGCCGCTGACCCTTGCGGAAGCACAGCGCGTGGCAGTGGAGCGCTCCCGGCAGCTCGCTGCGCAGGACATGGACGCAACGGCCGCGCGCGCATCGGCAGTCGCCGCAGGTCAGCTGCCCGATCCCGTGCTGAAGGCCGGAATCCAGAACCTGCCCGTGGACGGCGTGGACCGCTTCAGCCTCACACGCGATTTCATGACCATGCAAAGCGTCGGGGTGATGCAGGAATTCACCCGGGCCGACAAGCGCGCGGCGCGCGTCCGCCGGTTCGAGCGCGAGGCTGACAAGGCGCGCGCGGAACGCGAAGCCGGCGCGACGATGATCGCCCGCGATACTGCCGTGGCCTGGCTCGACCGCCATTACGCCGAGACCACGCGCCTGGTGATTGCCGAGCACGTGACGGCCGCACGGCACGACGTGGAGGGCGCCGAGGCGTTGTACCGCGCGGGGCGCGGGCAGCTTGCCGAGATCATCGCCGCACGCCAGGCGCTGGTGATGCTCGATGATCGTGTGCTAGCGCTGGAACGACGCCGTCGCGCTGCGCAGGTCGTGCTCGAGCGGTGGGTGGGCGAACGTGCCGACGCGCCTCTGGAAGGCCCGCCCGACATCGGCCGGCTGCGCCGGAACCCGGAAGACCTCGAACGCAACCTCCGCCAGGACCCGCAACTGCGCGTCCTCGAAAGTGATGCCGCGCTCGCCACCGCCGACGTCGACGTGGCCCGCGCGGCGCGACACGGCGACTGGAGTGTGGAGGTGATGTACAACCGCCGCGGCCCGGCGTACTCGAACATGATCTCCCTCAATGTCTCCGTGCCGCTCCCCTGGGACCGCGCCAACCGCCAGGATCGCGAGGTCACTGCCAAGCTCGCCGGGGTCGACCGCGCCGAGGCTCTGCTCGAGGAGCGCCGCCGCGCCCGCGTCGCCGAGCTGCGTGCGCTGGAAGTCGAGTGGCAGAGCGTACGTGAGCGTCGCAACGCGATACGCGACCGCCTCGTGCCGCTGGCGGCGGACCGTACGGAGGCGACGCTGGCGGCATACCGCGGCGCCAGGGCGACCCTGACCGACGTGCTTGGTGCCCGTCGCGGCGAGATCGACGTGCGGTTGCAGTTGCTGGAGTTGGAAAGCGACCTCGCGCGGGCATGGGCCGAGCTGGAGTTCGCGTGGCACACCGATGCGCCGCTCGCCGGCGCGGGGAGCGGATCATGAGCGCCCGTAGCGTCGGACTCGCCGCCGTTGCCGTGGTGCTGCTCGGCAGCGGCGGTTACGGACTGTATCGCCTGGGCGTCGTGCAGGGCGCGGCGAGCGTTGCTGCGGCCGGAGGCGCGTCGAGGGCGGTCGCTGGCAACGCTGCTGCGACGACCTCGCGGCAGGCCGCGCTGCCCGACAAGAACGCCGATCGGAAGGTGCTGTACTGGCACGATCCGATGGTGCCCGGGCAGCGGTTCGACAAGCCGGGCAAGTCGCCCTTCATGGACATGCAGCTCGTTCCCGTCTACGCCGACAGTGCGGGCGACGCAGGCGGCGTGGCGATCGACGCGCGGGTTCAGCAGAACCTCGGAGTGCGCACCGCCGTGGTCAAGCGCGGCACGTCCGCACCGAGTCTCCAGACGGTGGGGACGGTCGCCTACAACGAGCGCGATGTTGCCGTCGTGCAGGCGCGTGCCAACGGCTTCGTGGAGCGCCTGTTCGTACGCGCTGCCCTCGATCCGGTGCGCGCCGGCCAGCCGCTCGCGGAACTCTACGTGCCCGACTGGGTCGCTGCGCAGGAAGAGTTCCTGGTGGCCAGGCGCATGGCCGGCCGCGACCACGAGGGCGGGCTCGCAGGCCTCGCCGACGCTGCACGACAGCGCATGCGCCTCGCCGGCATGACCGAGGAACTCATCCGCGCCGTGGAGTCGGCGGGTACCGTGCAGGCGCGGCAGACCCTGCGTGCCCCGATCGGCGGCGTGGTGGGCGAGCTCAACGCCCGCGAAGGCATGACCGTGATGTCGGGCGCGCCGCTATTCCGTATCAACGGCCTGTCGACGGTCTGGATCAATGCGGAAGTGCCGGAGGCTGCTGCCGGTCAGGTCCGCGCCGGCACCTTGGTCGAAGTGCAGACGATGGGTGCGACCGGCGCGCCGCTCAAGGGCAAGGTCAGTGCGCTGCTGCCGGAGGTGAATGCGGCAACCAGAACCCTCAAGGCGCGCATCGAGGTTCCCAACCGCGGCCAGGCTCTCGTGCCCGGCATGTTCGCGACCCTCGCCTTCGCGCCCGCAGGACGCAAGGAGGTGCTGCTGGTGCCGTCGGAGGCGGTGATCCAGACCGGGAAACGCACAGTGGTCATCGTTGCCGGCGATGACGGCCGGTTCGCCCCTGTCGACGTCGATGTTGGCGTCGACGCCAATGGCGAAACCGAGATTCGCAAGGGTTTGGAGGCGGGCCAGAAGGTCGTCGTCTCCGGTCAGTTCCTGATCGATTCGGAGGCGAATCTCAAGGCGGCGATCAACCGCATGGACGCGGCGCCGGTACCGGCCGGTGGGGTGGTCACGGGCAGCACAACGCACCACGGAGAGGGCAAGGTCGAAAGCGTCGACCGCGACGAAGTCGTGATTTCGCACGGTCCCATCCCGAGCCTCAGCTGGGGCGCGATGACCATGGGCTTCAAGCTGCCTGCAGCGGGCACTGCGCGCGCCGTGGACGTGGGGGACACGGTTGCGTTCGACATCCGGCCCGGCAAGGATGGGAGCTACGAGATCGTGTCGATCGCACGGGCACCGGCAAGACCCGCAGTCCCCGGTGCGAAGCCATGATTGCCCAACTCATCCGCTGGTCGATCGCGAACCGTTTCCTGGTGCTCCTGGCGGCTGCCGTGGCGACCGCGTGGGGCGCATGGGCCATGGTGCGTACGCCCCTCGACGCCATACCGGACCTGTCGGACGTGCAGGTGATCATCCGCACGACGTTCCCGGGCCAGGCGCCGCAGATCGTCGAGAACCAGGTCACCTATCCCCTGACCACCACGATGCTCTCCGTGCCGGGAGCCCGCACCGTGCGTGGTTATTCGATGTTCGGCGATTCCTTCGTCTACATCCTGTTCGAGGAGGGTACCGACCCGTACTGGGCGCGCTCCCGCGTCCTCGAGTACCTGAACCAGGTGCAGTCGCGCCTGCCGGCGCAGGCACGCACCGCCCTCGGGCCGGATGCGACGGGGGTCGGCTGGGTGTACGAATACGCCCTGGTCGACCGCAGCGGCACGCTCGACCTGTCGCAGCTGCGCGCCCTGCAGGACTGGTTTCTGAAATACGAGCTCAAGACGGTGGCCAACGTCTCGGAAGTGGCGAGTGTCGGCGGCATGGTCCGCCAATACCAGGTCGTGCTCGACCCGGCGCGGCTCAAGGCCTACAACATTCCGCACGCCAAGGTCATCGATGCGCTGCAAAAAGCCAATCAGGAGACGGGTGGCTCGGTGCTCGAACTCGGCGAGGCGGAGTACATGGTGCGCGCCTCGGGCTACCTGCAATCGCTCGACGACTTTCGCAAGGTGCCCCTCACGACGACGGATACCGGGGTGTCGGTGCGCATCGGTGATGTCGCCCGCGTCCAGGTCGGGCCCGAGATGCGCCGCGGCCTCGCCGAGCTCAACGGCGAGGGCGAAGTCGCGGGAGGCATCATTGTCATGCGCTCGGGCAAGAATGCGCTCGAGACGATCGACGCGGTGAAGGCCAAGCTCGAGTCGATCAAGCCCAGCCTGCCGCCGGGGGTCGAGATCGTGCCGACCTACGACCGGTCGAACCTCATCCGACGCGCCGTCGACAACCTGCAAAGCAAGCTCGTCGAAGAGTTCATCGTCGTCGCCCTGGTGTGCGTCGCCTTCCTGTTCCACCTGCGCTCGGCGCTGGTCGCCATCGTGTCCTTGCCCCTGGGCGTGCTGATGGCCTTCATCGTCATGCACTACCAGGGCGTCAACGCCAACATCATGTCCTTGGGCGGCATCGCCATCGCGATCGGTGCGATGGTCGACGCAGCCGTGGTGATGATCGAGAACGCCCACAAGCATCTCGAAGCGTGGCACAAGGCCCATCCCGGGGTGACGCTCGACAGTCCCACCCGCTGGCGGGTCATCGAGACCGCCGCCGTGCAGGTCGGGCCGGCGCTGTTCTTTTCCTTGCTGATCATCACCCTGTCGTTTATCCCGGTGTTCACCCTGGAAGCACAGGAAGGGCGGCTGTTCGCGCCACTCGCATACACCAAGACCTACGCCATGGCGGTCGCCGCGGGGCTCGCGGTGACTCTCATCCCGGTCCTCATGGGGTACCTCATCCGTGGCCACATTCCGGCGGAGACGCGCAATCCCCTGAACCGCGCACTGATCGGCATCTATCGTCCGCTGCTGCAGCGTTCGCTGCGCGTGCCCACACTCACGGTCGCGGTGGCGCTGATCGTCGTCGCGGTCACGTGGTGGCCGGCGAGTCGCATCGGCGGCGAGTTCATGCCGCCGCTCGACGAAGGCGATCTCCTGTACATGCCCTCGGCGCTTCCCGGAATCTCGGCGGGCAAGGTCGCGGAGCTCCTGCAGCAAACCGACCGCCTCATCCGCACGGTGCCCGAGGTGGCGAGCGTATTCGCCAAGGCCGGTCGCGCGGAGACGGCCACCGACCCGGCACCGCTGGAAATGTTTGAGACCACCATCCAGTTCAAGCCGCGCGAGCAATGGCGCGCGGGCATGACCCCTGAAAAACTGGTCGAGGCGCTCGATCAAGCCGTGCAGGTGCCTGGCCTTGCCAACATCTGGGTGCCGCCGATCCGCAACCGCATCGACATGCTGGCGACCGGTATCAAGAGTCCGGTGGGGGTGAAGGTCGCGGGCACCGATCTGCACGAGATCGACCGCATCGCCGGCGAGATCGAGCGGGCAGTCCGTGCGGTGCCGGGCGTGACTTCGGCCTTCGCGGAGCGACTCACCGGAGGCCGCTACATCGACGTCTCCATCCAGCGCGATGCGGCGGCGCGCTACGGTCTCAACATCGCCGACGTGCAGGGCGTGGTCTCGGCTGCGATCGGCGGCGACAACATCGGCGAGACGATCGAAGGCCTGCAGCGCTTCCCGATCAACGTGCGCTACCCGCGCGAGTTCCGCGACTCGGTGGAAAAAATCCGCGAGCTGCCGGTGCTCACCGACCGCGGTGCGCAGATCCGCCTCGGCGACGTGGCCCGGATCCGCATCACCGACGGTCCGCCGATGCTGAAAAGCGAGAACGCGCGGCTCTCCGGATGGGTCTACGTCGACCTCCACGGGCGTGACCTTAGCTCGGCTGTCGCCGAAATGCAGCGCGCCGTTGCCGCGCAGGTGAAGCTTCCGGCCGGCTACTCGATCGCCTGGTCCGGGCAGTTCGAGTATCTGGAACGGGCGACGGCCAAGCTCAAGCTGGTCGTGCCGGGCACGCTGGCGATCATCTTCGTGCTGCTCTACCTCGCCTTTCGGCGCATCACCGATGCGCTGGTGATCATGGCGACCCTGCCATTCGCGTTGGTCGGTGGCTTCTGGCTCATGTATCTGCTCGGCTACAACATGTCGATCGCGTCGGCGGTCGGCTTCATCGCCCTCGGCGGCGTGGCCGCGGAGATCGGGGTGGTGATGCTGCTCTACATCAACGAGGCGGTGGCCATCCGCGCGTCCGAGGGACGGCTGACGAGCCCTGCCGACCTTGCCGCGGCGATCCTGGAGGGTGCCGCGCTGCGGGTTCGGCCGATCGCTATGACCGTCGCCGTGATCGTCGCCGGACTGCTGCCGATCATGTGGGGCAGCGGCACCGGCTCGGAAGTGATGCGCCGGATTGCGGCGCCGATGGTCGGGGGAATGATCACCGCACCACTGTTGTCCATGTTTGTGATCCCCGCGGTGTATCTGCTGCTCCACCGGCGGCGGAGGGTGGTGCGTGGCGCGCCGACCCAATCGCTCCAGGTGGAGCCGTCATGAGACATCGTGGATCGACCGACCGAGTCGGCTACAGCGCAGGGGACCCGGTGCGCCTGCGCTGCGGTTGGTGGAGGCGCGCCCACAGCGCACGTCCGGCGATTGCCGCGAACAGTCGCCATCGCACAGGCGGGCGGGCCGGCGCGCGCACCGCGGCAAACGTAATCGCCGGCGCCTCGGTTAGGTTGCGCTGGGGAGCGAATAGCCATGCCGAGGCAATGACTTGCAATGAACGCGAACGGAGGCACCATGGGCTCGATGATGGATGGAATGGGTTGGATGATGGTCGCAATGATGGGTGGGATGGGCTCGTTCGGCCCGCTGTTGGTCGTGGTGGTGATTCTGGCCGCCGTCGTACTGGTGAAACGTTTAGGTAAGCAACCGCAGTGGCCCAACGACAATCCACGAGGAGCTCATGATGCTTGACATCACCCGACCGCTACGCAGTCTTTGCCTGGCCCTGATCCTATGCGCGGTCACCGCCGGAGCGCGCGCGGAAAACGTGGCACTGACCCACGTCCATGGCCTGGGCTTCAGCAACGATGGCGCTGAGCTCGTCGTGCCGAGTCACCATGGCCTCGCCGCCTACCGCGACGGCGCGTGGGCGAAGGCGCCGGGGCCGGCGCACGACTACATGGGTTTCGTCGCGACCGGCAAACGCTACTACAGCAGCGGCCATCCTGCGCCAGGGAGCAATCTGGTCAACCCGTTCGGCCTGATCCGAAGCGATGACAATGGCAAGACCTGGACCAAGTTGGGCCTCGAGGGCGAATCCGATTTCCATCTGATGGCGGCGAGCGCGGAAACGAATGCGGTCTACGTTTTCAACACGAGTCCAAACGCCAGGATGCCGCAGGCGGGACTCTATTGGACAGCCAACGACGGCCTCGCGTGGCGACCCGCGCAGGCTCAGGGTTTGCAGGGGCGGTTGCAGGCGATCGCCGTGCATCCCGTCGACGCCAAGACTGTTGCCGTGGGCACGAGCGAAGGACTCTATGTTTCCACCGATGCCGGCGACCATTTCCGGCCCATCGCCCGGGGGATGCAAACCCTTGCGCTCATGTTCGCTCGGGACGGCGCCACGCTATGGGCGAGCGCTGCCGATCGCACCGCCCACCTATACCGGGTCGACTGGAAAAGCGGCGCAAGGACGGAAGCGGTGATGCCTCCGCTCGACCAGGATGCGGTCGCCTATATCGCCCAAAATCCCGTGCGGCCGGCCGACCTTGCCATCGCTACGTTTCAGAAGAGCGTGTTCGTGAGCGCCGATGACGGCAAGAGCTGGAAGCGCATCGCAGACCGCGGACGCGGCCTCTGAAAATCGGGCGCGGCGGCCGCTCTGTGACCGCCCTACCCATGAACACCGCGTGGCCATCGGCAGGCGCGCGTTAAGGTCTTCGAACGTTGACGCAGAGGAGTTGGTAGGTACGGGGTCGCGTGACGCGCCCTGATTAATACGGGAGCAACCGAGTATGTCGCGTGTAGGAGAGCAGGCAGAGACACCAGATCGGTCCGAGGAGGTCGATCATATCGACGCTCTGCTCGATGAAGCACTGGGGGAGACGTTTCCGGCCAGTGACCCCATCGCCATCAGCTTCGACGGGCGCAACCGCGGGTGCGCCGCTGGCAAACGCGGAAGCAAGGAGTCAATCGCCGCCGGCAATGCCATGGACGGGGGTGGCGGCAGATGTGAGGGCCCCGCAAACGACGATCTACGGTAATGGCGTGATCCTCGTCGATCGGTTATTGCCTGAAGCGCGCAAGAGACTCGTTTCGATAGCGGATGACGCTCCGCTATTCGACGTGGCAAGGATCTTTCGCGCCGGTATCGACCTTGTGGTTGCCTGCAATTCAGACGGGATATTGACGGGCGTCGTGACCAAAACGGATGTCGTCCGCCAAGTCAGCGACTGCGAGGGCGGCGGCTGCCTCACGGCGGCCCCGTTCGTGATGACGCGCAATGTCGTTTCCTGCCGCCTCGCGGCGCACGTGCAAGACGTTTGGACGTTCCGTGCGCCGTGACTTCGACTACTCCCTCCCACATTGGATGAGCACCGGACCGTAGACGAAATGGTTGGGTAATCCATGGCCAGCAATGAAGACAAAGCGCATTACTTCAAGGTGCCTGTCGCGCACTACGGCCGTCGACTTGGTCGTCTGAAGGAGCGTGCCCAACGGGCGTTTGTCGATGACGTCACCAGAGGATGCATGAAAGGTCGCCATCATTTCCTTTACTGTGGGCTTGTTAGCAACGCGTTGCTAGGGAAACTCTGATCAAGTCCCCGCAGTCAGTGGCATAGTTATGCCATCGACT
>JBDTWB010000011.1:0-40469 GCA_040006895.1 Casimicrobiaceae bacterium
TTGCCTATCGATCGTCTTCTGGATCGTGCGATTCGGCCGGCCCAAGGTCTACCTAGGGGTAGGCCTGTGGGATCGTCCCATCGATTGTTGCCGAAGACCGCGGAATCGCCATGCAGTGGACATGGCGCACGGGCGTTGCGAACGCCGCGACCCGCGTATCCAGTGTACGCGACAACGCACCGGCGGCACGCGTGCGTCGTCGTCGGTAGAATGACCGCATGACTCCCCTCGGATTCCGCTGATGCGTGTCGCGCTCCTGCTGCATGTTCTCGCCGTGGTGTTCTGGGTGGGTGGCATGGCCTTCGCGCACATCGCCCTACGGCCCGCGCTGGCCGACGTGCTCCAGCCGCCCCAGCGCCTGGCGCTCCTCGACGGCATCCTGCGTCGGTTCTTCGCCGGTGTCATCCTGGCCATCCTGGTGATCTTCGTATCGGGCGGTGCCATGCTGGCCATGGCGCCACGCGGCGTCTATGGCGGTGCGGTGCACGCCATGATCGCCCTGGCGGTCGTCATGGCCGCGGTGTTCGCCTACGTGCGCTGGCGAAGCTATCCGCGCCTCCGCAACGCGGTGGCGGCGGGGGATTGGCCCGCCGGTGGCGCCGCCGCGACCACCATTCGCCGGCTGGTGGCGTTCAATCTGGTGGTCGGGGTCGTGGTCATCGGCGTGACCATCCTGGGACATTGACCGCCCATGCGCGTCTTCGGTTTCGCGGGGTGGTCGGGCAGCGGCAAGACCACGCTCATCGAGCAGGTGATTCCGCGCCTCACGGCCCGCGGACTCACGGTGTCCCTCATCAAACATGCGCATCACCGGTTCGACGTCGACCAACCCGGCAAGGACTCGTGGCGCCATCGCCACGCCGGTTGCTCCGAGGTGCTGATCACGTCGGGTTTGCGTTGGGCGCTCCTGCACGAGTTGCGCGGCGAGCGCGAGCCGACGCTGGGCGGATGCCTGGCCCGTCTTTCGGCGTGTGACTTCGCGCTGGTGGAAGGGTTCAAGGCCGCGCCGATTCCGAAGCTGGAGATCTGGCGACCGTCGCTCGGAAAGCCGCCGCTGCACGCCGGGGACCGGAGCATCGTGGCGGTGGCCACGGACGCGCCGACGGCGCTTGCTCCTGCCGACCAGCGGCGCCTGCGGATCCTCGATCTTGAAGATTACGACGCGATCGCAACACTGGTGGTCGAGACCGCTGCTTTACGCACGTCGCTCGTTGACGACGCTACCGCCCAGCAGGTACCTTGAAACTCTCCGCGGGCAATTTTGCCGAAGGCAGGAAATAGCCGGCAGGCGAGGTGCAAAAGGTCTGTCGGACTCGGCTGGGGGCGGAGGGGAGTTCGGATACGCCGTTCGAACAGGTCGCGATTATCATGACAATTCAAAAAGTTGCACTAGTTTCCTCGATTCTTGTTGCGATTTTGATCGCAACCCCGGCGACGGCCGCCGAGGGCTCGGTGGCGGGCTTCTACGGCGGCCTCAACCTGCGCGCGCCGGGTGGCAAGACCACTGGCGCGACCTTGGGAATTCCGTCCTCGGCGCTCAACCGCTTCAGCATTCCGCTCCTGGACGATTCACCTACCGCCACGACGGTCTACGGCGGATATCGCTTCGCCAACGACATCGCGGTCGAAGCCTCCCTCAATGCGACCGACCCGTACACGCTGCGCCCGGATGGATTGGCCATGCGCCGCGGAATCGGATTGATCCCCAGTGCATCGAGCCTCGGGGTCGCCGACGGCCAGGCGAAGAGCTGGAACCTCGATCTCTATACCGGGTGGAATTTCTACCGCAACCTTGCCTTGTACGGCCGCCTCGGCTATGCCCAGACCGAGCTCGCGCCGAGCTTTGCCAACGCCCTTCTGGCAAGCGGCGACCCGCGGCGGTTACGCGACGGCATGAACTACGGCGTCGGGGTTCGCTACAACATGAGTCCCGCGCTGGGCCTGCGCCTGGAGTACGGCAGGTTCGGCCGCTTCGCCGGCGAGATCGGCAGCTCGCCCCTCGAATCGGATCAGGTCACCGTCGGCCTGCAGTTCCGGTTCTAGGCACCCCCGGCGGCCGCCCGCGAGGCCGCCGGCTTGTACACCCGCGCGGTACACTGGCCGGGCGACGCCTCGCCAGGCGCCAATCACCGCCCTCCCAGCATGTCCGTACCTCCTGTCCGCCTCGTCTATCTTGCTCGCCTGCGCGAAGCTTTCGGCGCGTCCGGGGAAGAGGTGCCGTTGCCGGACGACGTGCGAACCGTCGGCGCGCTGGCGGCCTGGCTCGCGGAACGCGGCGGTCCATGGGCGGCCGAGCTCGCGCCCGGCCGGGCGCTCCGGGTGGCGGTCAACTACCACGTCGCCCGGCCCGAATCGGCGGTGGCGCCGGGCGACGAGGTCGCCCTGTTTCCTCCGGTGACCGGAGGCTAGCCATGCCGGTGCGGGTCCAGATCGAAGACTTCGACATCGGCAAGGAGGCCGCCGCCTTGCGTGCCGGTGATGCGCGGGTGGGTGCAGTGGCGCTGTTCGTCGGCACCGTACGCGACGTCAATGCGGCGCGGGCGGTGCGGACGATGACCCTCGAGCACTATCCCGGCATGACCGAGAAGGCGTTGCAGGGCATCGTCGAAGAAGCCAAGGCGCGCTGGGACGTGTACGAGGCGCTCGTCGTGCATCGGGTGGGGACGCTGCGGCCGGAGGACCAGATCGTCCTCGTAGCGGTCACCAGCGCCCATCGCGGCGAGGCATTTGCCGCGTGCGAGTTCATCATGGATTACCTCAAGACCCGGGCGCCGTTCTGGAAAAAGGAAACGACCTCCGAAGGCACCCGATGGGTGGAGGCCCGGGCGAGCGACGAGGTGGCGGCCCAGCGCTGGGAGGCGCCGGGCCACACGCCCGGGCGATCGTGAGGCGTGCCGCGCCCGACGCAGCCAACCGCGGTGACGCGCAGGGTCAGTCTGTTCGGGCGTCGACCAGCCGCGTGACTCCGGCGGAGCCACGGCGATGAGCGACTCGGCGACCCGACTGATCGCCATCGACTGGGGCACGACGTCGGCCCGGGCCTATCGCCTCGGCGACGGTGGCGAGGTGATGGACCAGCGCGCCGCGCCCTTCGGCGTCCAGCAGGTCCGCGATGGTGCCTTCGCCGAGGCCTTGCGGGCGCTGCTCGGCGACTGGCACGATGTCCCGGCACCGCGCCTCGCCTGTGGCATGGTCGGCAGCCGGCAGGGATGGATCGAGGCGCCGTATCGGGAATGCCCGGCCCTCATCGACGATCTGGCACGCGGGCTCGCGGTGACGCCCGGCAGGGAGCTCGCCATCGTCGCCGGCATCACCTGCCGCGATGCCGCCGGTGTGCCGGACGTCATGCGCGGCGAGGAAACCCAGGTCGTCGGATTGCTCGACAGCGCGTCGGGGGAGGCGCTCGTCATCCAGCCTGGAACCCACAGCAAATGGACGCGCGCCGGGGTCTCGGCAGGCGGCGCACCCACCATCCACGCCTTCACCTCGTTCATGACCGGCGAAGTCTTCGCGCTCCTGCGGGAGCACAGCATCCTCGGCCGGCTCATGAGGGATGCCGACGCCTTCGACGGCGCGAGCTTCGATCGCGGCGTGGCGCACGGTAGCCGCGGGCTTGCGGGCGGGGACCTGCTGCACCAGATTTTCGCGGCGCGTACGCTGGCGCTGTTCGACGAGCTCGCCCCCGCGGCCGTCGCCGATTATCTTTCCGGTGTCCTGATCGGCGCGGAAATCGTCGCCGGGCGCGCGTGGGTCGCTGCCCAGGCCGCGTCGGCCCCCGAGCCAGGTGCGATCTGGATTGCCGGCACTCCGGAGCTGTGCAACCGGTACGCTCGCGCCCTCGACCGCGCCGATGTCGACACCCATGCAGCACCCGCCGATGTCGCGGCGCGCGGCTTGTGGCGCCTCGCCGAGCGCGCCGGCCTCATTCACCATGGAGATCGCTCATGATGTCGCCGCTATCCACCTTCCTTGCTCCGCTGCCGCTCATCGCCGTCTTGCGGGGCATCACCCCGGAGGAGATCGACGCGGTAGGCGATGCGCTGGTGGGCGCCGGCTTCCGGGTGCTCGAGGTGCCGCTCAACTCGCCGCAACCGTACGACTCGATCCGGCGGCTCGCCGCGCGCTTCGGCAAGCAGTGCCTGGTCGGCGCGGGCACCGTCCTGGCGGCCGATGACGTCGGCCGGGTCGCCGCCGCGGGCGGGCACCTCATCGTCATGCCCCACGGCGATACCCGCATCGTGCGCGAGGCGAAGCGCCAGGGACTCGTGTGCGTGCCCGGCGTCGCGACGCCGACCGAGGCATTCGCTGCCCTCGAGGCGGGCGCCGATGGCTTGAAGATGTTCCCGGCGGAACAACTCGCGCCCGCGGCCCTCAAGGCATGGCGCGCCGTGCTGCCGCGCGGCACGCTGGTGTTTCCAGTGGGTGGCATGCGTCCGGACAACCTCGGCCCATGGTGGGACGCCGGGGCAAGCGGCTTCGGTACGGGCTCGAATCTGTACAAGCCGGCCGCGCCCTCGGCGGAGGTGCGCAACGTCGCGGAAGCATTCGCCAAGGCCGTGCAGGCCCTGCCGCAACGGTAATGTCATGCCGAGCACACCACCCGCGGGGGCCGACCCGCACATCGTCGCCCTCGGCGAGCCGATGATCGAATTCAACCAGACCCGCGCGGGCGCTTCGGAAGCCTTCCTGCGCGGGTTCGGGGGGGACACCTCGAACATGGCGATTGCCGCCGCGCGCTTGGGGCGCGGCCTGCCCGAGCCCATCCATGTCGCCTATGTCACCCGCGTCGGCGACGATGCCTTCGGGCAGCTTCTGATCGATCTCTGGCGCGAAGAGGGCGTCGACACCCGTGGCGTGGCGGTCGACGCCGCGGCGCCCACCGGCGTGTACTTCGTTTCACACGGCGCCCACGGTCACGAGTTCTCGTACCTGCGGGCCGGGTCCGCGGCGTCGCGCATGCGTCCGGAAGGGCTGCCCCACGATCTCCTGCGCGCGGCGCGCCTGCTGCACGTGTCGGGGATCAGCGAGGCGATCAGTGCCTCGGCTTGCGACACGGTGCTGGCGGCGATCGCACTCGCGCGCGCGGCCGGTGCGAAGGTGTCGTTCGATCCGAACCTGCGGTTGAAGCTCTGGCCGCTGTCCCGGGCGCGGGCCATCATCACCCACACCATCGCCCAATGCGACATCTTCCTGCCCAGTCTCGAGGAGATCCGGCA
This sequence comes from Casimicrobiaceae bacterium, assembly GCA_040006895.1. Classification (GTDB taxonomy): domain Bacteria; phylum Pseudomonadota; class Gammaproteobacteria; order Burkholderiales; family Casimicrobiaceae; genus CAIWHR01. The sequence goes on from JBDTWB010000011.1 coordinate 5,217, forward strand.
ACTCTCCGGCTGCACGGACGTCGACGCATTGATCGACTGGTCGCACGCCCGCGGCGCGCCACTCGTGATCCTGAAGTGCGGTGCCGATGGTGTGTGGGTGTCCGATGGCACGCGTCGCGAGCACGTCGCGCCGCACAAGGTCGCCACCAAGGATGCGACCGGAGCGGGCGACTGTTTCGACGGTGCCTTCTGCGTGCGCTACCTGGCGGGCGACGACCCGTTGGATGCGGCGCGCTACGCCAATGCGGCGGCGGCGCTGGCCACGATCGGCTACGGCGCGGTGGCGCCCTTGCCGTACGACGCGGCGGTACGTGCCCTGCTCGACGGCCGATGAGCGATCCCACGTTTCGTCCCGATCTGTACGCCGGCAAGGCGGTGCTGGTGGTCGGCGGCACCAGTGGCATCGGCGCCGGCATTGCTGCGGGGTTCGCGCGCTGTGGAGCGCAGGTGACGATCACCGGCGCCACGGCGGCGGAAGCGATGCGCACAGCCGACGTTGCCGACCTTACCCGTTGCGTGGCGAAGGTCCTCGATGTGCGCGACGACGCCGCGGTCGTCTCGCTTTGCGCGGGGCTGCGCGAGCTCGACGTCGTGGTGAACTGTGCCGGCATCATCCGCCGGGGCGCTGAGCACGATCCCGCGGTGTTCGCCGAGGTCATCGACATCAATCTTTCCGGCACGCTGCGGGTGTGCGGCGCGGCCCGGCCGCTGCTCGCCGTCCGCAAGGGCTCGATCGTGAACACCGCGTCGATGCTGTCGTTCTTCGGCGCCGGGCTCGTGCCCGGCTACAGCGCCAGCAAGGGTGGCATCGCCCAGCTCACCAAGTCGCTCGCCATTGCCTACGCCGCGGACGGTGTGCGGGTCAATGCCATTGCACCGGGCTGGGTGGCGACTGCGCTGACCCAGGCGTTGCAGGACGACCGCGAACGCACCGCCGGCATCATGGCCCGTACCCCACTGGCGCGCTGGGGAACGCCCGAGGACATTGCAGGCGCGGTCCTGTTCCTGTGCTCCCCTGCGGCGCAGTTCATCACCGGTGTCATCCTGCCGGTCGATGGCGGTTATCTGGTCGCATGAGTGCCCACCATGCAGGCCCGGCGGGCCGGGCCGCCTTCCCGACGGCAATCGAGGTCGCCGTGCAGGAACTCGAGCAGGGGCGCTGGGAAGCGGCGCATGCGATCGTGCAGAACGAGTCCGGCGCACTGGCCTGCTGGGCGCACGGCATCGTCCACCTCGTCGAGGGCGATCTCGACAACGCGCGGTACTGGTACGGTCGTGCGTCCAGGCCATGGACCGATGCGCCGGCGGTGGACGCCGAGATCGCGGCGCTGCGTGCCATCCTCTCCGAACGTCCCGCCTAAAGGCGCCCATGCTCGATCGCATCCAACCCGAACTTGCCCTCGCCGCGCTACCGGAGGACGAACGCGTGTGGGTGCCCCAGGCGCCGGACGTGTGGTTCCGGCCGTTGCTGCTCAACACCGTCAGCGGGGGCTGGTGCAACCTGCTGCGGGTGCGGCGCGCGGGCATCCTGTCGCGCCACCGCCATCCGATGGTCGTGGTCGGCTACGTGATCAAGGGCCGCTGGCGCTACCTCGAGCACGACTGGATCGCCGAAGAGGGCAGCTTCGTCTACGAGCCACCGGGGGAGGTCCATACCCTCGTGGTCCCCGAGGACTGCACCGAGATGATCACGTTGTTCAACATCAGCGGGGCGATGATCTATCTCGATGCCGAAGATCGGGTGACCGGCTACGAGGACGTCTGGACCAAGATCGACCTGTGCCGCAGCCATTACGCTGCCGTCGGCCTCGGAGCCGGCTATGTCGACCAGTTCGTGCGCTGAGACGCGCCGTTTCGCGTCGCGTGACCGTCCGCGCGCGGCGGGTCGGCAAACCGGCGCGTGTGCGGGCGCGCTCCGCACGCGCTGGCCGCTGACAACCGGCCACTGAGGAGACGCACAGCCATGTCGTGGACCGGGTTCATGGCGGTGGGCGTCGGCGCAGCCGTCGGCGCGTGGGCGCGCTGGGGCCTGGGGGCGATGCTGAATCCCATGTTCCCGACCCTGCCGCTGGGCACGCTCGCTGCGAATCTGACGGGCGGATTGCTGATGGGCCTGGTGATGGAAGCGGTCACGCGGCACGGCGTGCTCGGCCCGGAAATGCGACTCCTGATCACCACGGGCTTCCTTGGCGGTCTGACGACATTCTCGACCTTCTCGGCCGAGATCACGACCCTCGTGCTGCGCCGGGAGCTCCTCTGGACCGGTCTCGGTATCGCCGCGCACGTGGTCGGATCGATTCTGCTCACCATCGCCGGCATCATGCTGGCGCGCGCACTCTACGCCTGGGGTGCACCATGAACGGAACGCTGCTGCGCTTCTACGTCCACGAGAACCGCAAGCACGAGCACGTGCTGCTCTACGAATGGCTGCTCGAGGCCGCGCGGCGCCTCGGCATTCCGGGCGGCACGGCGTTTCGCGCCATCGCCGGCTACGGTCGCCACGGCGTGTTGCACGAGGAGCACTTCTTCGAGCTGGCGGGCGACGTGGCTGTCGCCGTCGACCTCGCCGTGACCGCGGACGAAGGCGATCGCCTGCTCGCGTTGCTGGGCGACGCGGGCATCGACATCTTCTACGTGCGCATCCCGGTCGAGTACGGCATCACCGGGGGGCCGGGCGCCGGCGCCGAATCGCGCTAGACTTTCTCTTTCCACCACGCGAGACGATCATGCCCAAGGCGATTCGGATTCATTCCACCGGTGGTCCCGATGTGCTGCGCTACGAGGACGTCGAAGTGGGCGATCCGGGTCCTGGCGAGGCACGCGTGCGCCATAGCGCCATCGGCGTCAATTACATCGACACCTATCACCGCTCCGGGCTCTACAAGGTACCGCTGCCCTCGGGCATCGGCTCGGAAGCAGCCGGCGAGGTGGAAGCCGTGGGTCCCGGCGTCGATTGGGTCAAGCCGGGGGATCGCGTGGCCTATTGCGGCGGACCCTTGGGTGCCTACAGCACGGCGCGGGTCATGCCCGCGGAACGGCTGGTGAAGATTCCCGACGGCATCAGCGACCGCGCCGCCGCGGCGATCATGCTGAAGGGGCTCACGGTGCAGTACCTCTTGCGCCAGACCTTTCCGCTCAAGGGTGGCGAGACGATCCTGTTCCACGCGGCCGCGGGCGGCGTGGGGCTGCTGGCCTGCCAGTGGGCGCGCGCCCTGGGCGTGACCATGATCGGCACCGTCGGCTCCGACGAGAAGGCTGAGCTCGCCCGCGCCCACGGCTGCGCCCATACCATCGTGTACGGTCGCGAGAACTTCGTCGAGCGGGTGAAGGAAATCACCGGCGGCAAGGGTGTTCCGGTGGTGTACGACTCGGTGGGCAAGGATACCTTCCCGGCATCGCTCGATTGCCTGCAACCTCGCGGCCTCTTCGTCACCTTCGGGAGCTCCTCGGGGCCGATCACCGCATTCGATGTCGGCTTGCTCGCAGCCAAGGGATCGCTCTACGTGACCCGGCCGACGCTGTTCACCTACGCGGCGAAGCGGCCCGAGCTGGTCGCCATGGCCGACGAGATGTTCGCGCTGGTCCGGCAGGGCAAGATCAAGAGCGAGCCTCGCCAGGACTTTCCGCTCGCCAACGCCGGCGACGCGCACCAGGCGCTCGAGTCGCGGGCCACGACGGGCGCGACGGTCCTCGTGCCTTGACGCTCGACGCGCGTCAGTCCTGACGCGCGGCTTCGTTCACCAGCGCGCGCGCGGCATCGCCGAGCTCGGAAACGACGAGACCCACCGGTCCGCGCGCGCGCTCGACCAGGCCGTCGGCGGCGGCGCCGTGCAGGCACACCGCGTAGCGCAACGCATCGTGGGGCGCGAGCCCCTGGGCGAGCAGCGCGCCGGCCATGCCGGCGAGCACGTCGCCCGAGCCGGCCGCCGACAGGCCCGGATTGCCGCTGGCATTGATGGCCCAGCGGCCTTCGGGACTGGCAACGACACTGCCTGCGCCTTTCAGCACCACGTGGGCGCCGAGGGTCCGCGCGAGCTCGAGGCACACCGCGAGTCGATCCGCCTGGATGCTCGTCGTGTCCGTGCCGCATAGCCGCGCGGCCTCGGCCGGATGCGGGGTCAGGAGCGTTGCGCTCCGCCGGTCCGTCAAGCGTCGACGCAGCCCGGGATCCTTGGCCACGAGGTTGAGCGCGTCGGCGTCGAGGACCAAGGGCACGTCCGCTGCCAGGGCGCGCCGCAACAGCGCTGCCGTGACCGCGGTCGCGCCCAGACCCGGGCCCACCACCAGCACGTCGGCGCCGGCATCCAGGACGGCCTTGGCCGTAGTCACCATCAGCTCGAGCGCGTTGAAGTCTGCAGCGGGATGGGCTCGGGCAGCGTAACCGACGCGCACCCGTCCCGCGCCGGTGCGCAGCGCCGCGCGACCCGCGAGCAGCGGCGCACCGATCATGCCCTCGCCTCCGCCGATGATGCCGAGGGTTCCGAAGGTGCCCTTGTGCACGTTCTTCTGGCGGCGCTGCAGGGGCGCGGGCAGGTGCTGCGCGAGCCCGGGCCAGGTCAGCCAATGGCCGGGATCGCGCGTCCGCACTGCCGCGCCCAATCCCAGGTCGTGCACGTACAGCATGCCGGCGTGATCGATGCCGGCGCCGGTGACGAGACCCGGCTTGAGGGCGATGAACGTCGAAGTCGCGCGGGCGGCGATGACCGGACCGATCGCGTGTCCGCGATCAGCATCGAGGCCGCTTGGCAGATCGAGTGCCAGGATCGGGATGCCGGATGCATTGGCCCACGCGATCCATCCAGCGTACGGGGCGCCGATCGGCCGGGTTAGACCGATCCCGAAAAGACCATCGACGATGAGCGCCCCATGCCACTGCGGCGGAAGATCCGCGCAGAGCGCACCTCCGGCATCCCGGAATGCAGTGTGGGCCGCGACCGCGTCGCCCGGCAAGCAGGAGGGGTCGCCGGCGAACACGACGGTGACGTCGAAGAACCAGGCGCGCAGATGGCGCGCCACGACGAGCGCATCGCCACCATTGTTGCCCGGGCCGGCCAGTACCAGCACCGAGCCCGCGCCGTGGGCGAGGGTGCGCGCAACCTCGGCCGCGGCGAGCCCTGCCCGCTCCATGAGCGAAGCGCCGCTGCAGCCAAACTCCGCCTCGACACTGCGGAGATCGGCGGCGCGGAGAATGGGCGCGAGGGTGGTGGCCTTCGGGTCGAGCTGCATGGCGGGGATTATAGGTGTGGCGCATGCAGGCGCTGCAAGGGACGCCGAGCGACCCGGTGGGTGCGGCTCGCTGTGCGGCCGGCATGCGTGTCCGTCGGCGATGCTGCGGCAGGGATCGTCATCGCGACATCCGCGTCGGCTGAGGGCGCGTGGAGGTCTGCTCGCGTGCTGCGCACGTCCCAGTTTCGGGTCGTCGACCGGGATGCGATAATTCGCATCTCGTGCCGCCCGACTGCCGACTCGCAATGCCGAACGCCGAAATCCTCATGTTGCGGGGGCGCCGTGCGCTCTCGCCCTTTCGCATTGCCAAGCTCCTCGCGGCATTCGGCGAGCAATGTCCCGGACAGCCCATCGCCGCGGTCACGGCGGTCTTCTGGCATTTCGTCGAAGCCAGTCGGCCGCTGTCATTGCCCGAGCAGACCGTGCTGGCCCGGCTGCTCGATTACGGGCCGTGCGACGTGGGTGGCCTGCAGGATGATGCCGCGTTGGTGGTGATCCCGCGGCCGGGTACGATCTCGCCCTGGTCGTCGAAGGCGACCGATATCGCCCGCAACTGCGGTCTCGATGCCGTCGCGAGGATCGAGCGGGGCGTGGCCTACGGGCTTGGTAATGCCGACGCCACCAACGCGACGATTTGTACTGCGCTCCTCCCCCTCATCCACGACCGCATGACCGAGGTTGTAGTCCCCGATGTCGGGGCGGCACGGGCGCTTTTCACCCATGTGATGCCGCGGCCGATGCAGACGATTCCGTTGCACGCGGACGGGCGCGAGGCGCTGGTCCGCGCCAATGCCGAGCTCGGCCTGGCGCTGGCGCCGGACGAGATCGACTACCTCGATGCCAACTTTCGACGCCTGGGTCGTGATCCGACCGATGTCGAGCTCATGATGTTCGCGCAGGCCAACTCGGAGCACTGCCGGCACAAGATCTTCAATGCGAGCTGGATCATCGACGGAGCGCCGCAGGACAAGAGCCTGTTCGGCATGGTCCGGCACACCCATGCCATGCATCCCGAGGGCACCATCGTCGCCTATTCCGACAACGCGGCGGTGATGCAGGGCACGCAAGCGGCGCGCTTCTATCCGGACGCCGAAGGCCGCTACCGCGCGGTGCCCGCGCTCACCCATACCCTGATGAAGGTGGAGACCCACAATCATCCCACCGCCATCGCTCCGTTTCCCGGTGCGGCAACCGGCGCCGGTGGCGAGATTCGCGACGAAGGTGCGACCGGCGTCGGCGCCAGGCCGAAGGCGGGACTCACCGGGTTCACGGTATCGAACCTGCATATCCCTGGACTCGCCCAGCCGTGGGAAGAAGGCTACGGCAAGCCGGCGCGCATGGCGTCAGCGCTTGCGATCATGCTCGAGGGACCGATCGGCGGTGCGGCGTTCAACAACGAGTTCGGTCGACCGAATCTGCTCGGCTACTTTCGCACCTTCGAGCAGACGGTCGACGGCGAGGTCCGCGGCTATCACAAGCCGATCATGCTCGCCGGCGGCGTAGGCAACATCGCGGCGAGCCATACCCACAAGCACCCGATCCCGCCGGGCGCGCTGCTCATCCAGCTGGGCGGCCCCGGCATGCTCATCGGCATGGGGGGCGGGGCCGCATCGTCGATGGCCACCGGCACCAATACCGCCGATCTCGATTTCGATTCGGTGCAGCGGGGCAATGCCGAGATCCAGCGCCGCGCCCAGGAGGTGATCGATCGCTGCTGGCAGCTCGGGCCAGCCAACCCCATCCTGTCGATCCACGATGTCGGCGCCGGCGGCCTGTCGAATGCGCTGCCGGAGCTGGTGCACGGCGGCGGCGCTGGCGGTGACTTCGACCTGCGTGCCATTCCATCGGAGGAAAGCGGCATGTCGCCGCGCGAGGTCTGGTGCAACGAGGCGCAGGAACGCTACGTGCTCGCCATCGCCGCCGCCGATCTGCCGCGCTTTCGCACCATGGCCGAACGCGAGCGCTGTCCGTTTGCGGTGGTGGGCAAGGCCAGCGCGTCCGGCCACCTGCGGGTGCGTGACCCACACTTCGGCAATACCCCGGTCGACATGGATCTCGAGCTCCTGCTGGGCAAGCCGCCGCGGATGACGCGCGACGTGCGGCACCGTATCCGCCCGCGGCAGCGCCTCGACTTCGCCGGTGTCAACGTGCGCGATGCGCTCTACCGCGTGCTGCAGCTGCCCGCGGTGGCCGACAAGTCGTTCCTCATTACCATCGGCGATCGCACGGTCGGTGGCCTGTGCAGCCGCGATCCGATGGTCGGGCCGTGGCAGGTACCCGTCGCGGACGCCGCAGTCACGCTGATGGATTTCGAAGGCTACGCGGGCGAGGCGATGGCCATCGGCGAGCGTACGCCGTTGGCGCTGATCGATGGTCCCGCGTCCGGCCGCATGGCCGTGGGCGAGGCGATCACCAACATCGCCGCCGCCGGCATCGACAGCCTCGGCGCGATCAAACTCTCGGCGAACTGGATGGCTCCGGCGGGTCACCCCGGCGAGGATGCAGCCTTGTTCGATACCGTGCGGGCGGTGGCCATGGAACTCTGCCCTGCGCTGGGCATCAGCATTCCCGTCGGCAAGGATTCGATGTCCATGCGCACTGCCTGGCGCGACGGTGACCACGACAAGGCCGTCACCGCGCCGATCTCGCTGATCGTCTCGGCGTTCGCGCCGGTGCCGGACGTACGTCGTGTCCTGACCCCGGTGTTGGCGCGCGACGAGGGAGACACCGTGCTGGTGTGGGTGCGCCTGGTGGAGCAGCACCGCCTGGGGGCGAGTGCGCTGGCGCAGGTCCACGGCCAGCTCGGCGACGAGCCGCCCGACGTCGACGACCCGCGGGCGCTACGCGCCTTTTTCGCAACCATCCAGTCGCTCCACCGGGAGAATCGGCTGCTGGCCTACCACGATATCGGCGATGGCGGGTTGGTCGTGGCGTTGTGCGAGATGGCTTTTGCGTCGCGCGCCGGACTGTCGATCACGCTGCCCGGAGGCGTGGATCCGCTGGCGTTGCTGTTTGCGGAGGAGCTGGGTGCGCTGGTCCAGGTGCGCGCCGGCAACGGCGATGCGGTGGTGCGCGCATGCCTGGCGGAGGGCCTTGCAGCACGCACCATCGGCGGCCCCGCCGAGGGCGCCCGGATACGGATCGAGGTCGGTGACACGATCGTGCTCGACGAGGCACGATCGTCGCTGCATCGGGCCTGGTCGGCCACCACCCACGCCTTGCAGCGGCTGCGCGACCATCCGCAGGCGGCCGACGAGGAGTACGCCCGACTCGACGACCTCGACGATCCGGGGCTTTCCGCAACCCTGTCGTTCGCCATGGCGGCTCCCGCCGTCCACACCGGCGCTCGCCCGGCGGTGGCGATCCTGCGCGAGCAGGGCGTCAACGGGCAGGTGGAGCTTGCCGCCGCGTTCACCCGCGCGGGATTCGACGCGTACGACGTACACATGAGCGACATCCTGGCCGGCCGGATGAGCCTCGCCCGGTTCCATGGGTTCGCCGCCGGGGGTGGCTTCTCGTATGGCGACGTGCTGGGTGCCGGCGAAGGCTGGGCGAAATCCATTCTCTTCAACGCCCGCGCTCGCGAGGATTTCGCGGCGTTCTTCGCGCGTGCCGATACCTTCGCGATCGGCATCTGCAACGGCTGCCAGATGATGAGCAACCTGCACGAGCTCATACCCGGCACCGCGTACTGGCCGCATTTCGTGCGCAACCGCTCGGAGCAGTTCGAGGCGCGCATGGTCATGGTGGAGATCCTGCCCTCGCCGTCGCTGTTCTTTCGCGACATGGCGGGTAGCTCCCTTCCGGTGGTCACCGCGCACGGCGAGGGCTACGCCGAGTTCCGCGACGATGTCCAGCGTGCGGCGGCGCAGGAGCGGATGACGCTGCGCTATGTCGATCACCTTGGCGCGGCGACCGAGCGCTACCCGTTCAATCCCAACGGCTCACCCGGGGGAATCACCGGTCTCACCAACGACGACGGACGCTTTTCGATCGTGATGCCGCACCCGGAGAGGGTTTTCCGGTCGATGCAGATGTCGTGGCATCCACCGGGGTGGGGGGACGATTCTCCGTGGATGCAGATGTTCTACAACGCCCGACGCTGGATCGTGTCATGACCCCCGCACGCGCGTGCGAGGCCGTGGCTCGACCATTGCGTCCGGGCCGGCCGGCCACGGAGGCGTCGTGAAGGTCACGGTCTATTCGATCAACGGGGTCACGCCGGTCGTCGACCCCAGTGCCTTCGTGCACCCCAGCGCGACGCTCATCGGCGACGTCATCGTCGGCGCCGGTTGCTATGTCGGACCAGGGGCGAGCCTGCGGGGTGATTTCGGCAGGCTCGAGCTGCGCGCCGGCTCCAACGTGCAGGACTGCTGCACGCTGCATGGCTTTCCGGGCAAGGACACCGTCGTCGAGGAGGACGGACATATCGGCCACGGCGCGATCCTGCACGGCTGCGTGGTGCGTCGCAACGCGCTCGTCGGTATGAACGCCGTCATCAACGACAACGCGGAAGTCGGCGAGTCGGCGATTGTCGCGGCGATGGCGTTCGTCAAGGCCGGCATGATCATTCCGCCGCGCATGCTGGTCGCGGGGCTTCCTGCGAAGATCGTCCGCTCGCTCACCGACGACGAGATCGCCTGGAAGGCTGAAGGCACGCGCAGTTATCAGGAGCTTGCGGTGCGCAGCCTCGCCACCATGCAGCTGACCACCGCGTTGAGCGCCCCGGAACCCGATCGTCGGCGGCTCGTCCTGCCCGAGCTCCTGCCCTTGTCCGAAATGAAAGGACGCGGGCGAGGGCCAGGAGAGCCGTCATCGCGCTGAGCGCTCGAACCCGGCGCCGCGTCGACGCCACGAAAGGAGCACCGTTGCCCGCCGATCTGCCATCCCAGTCATTGTCCGAGCTCGATCGTCGGCTCGCCGCAGGCGCGACGACGTCGGTTGCCATTGTGGAGGCGTGCCTCGCGAGTATCGCGGCACAGGATCACCAGCTCCATGCCTTCATCGAGGTCTATCACCGGGATGCCGTGCGACTTGCGGAGGCCGCTGATCGCGAGCGCGCGGCGGGCTTTGTCCGTAGTCCGCTGCACGGCCTGCCGATCGCGGTCAAGGACCTTTTCCACATCGAAGGTCGACCGACCACGGCAGGCTCGAAGAGCTGGCATGGCCGCATCTCGACCGAGACGGCGCTGTGCGTCCGGCGGCTTCTCGATGCCGGCATGATTCCGCTCGGCAAGACTCATCTGGTCGAGTTCGCCTACGGCACCTGGGGTACCAACAAGCCGATGGGCACACCTTGGAATCCGGCGGACCGCACCGTGCATCGCGTGGCAGGCGGCTCGTCGTCGGGGTCGGCGGTCGCGGTTGCGGCCGCGATGGCCCCTGCAGCCCTCGGGACGGACACCGGCGGGTCGGTGCGGATTCCTGCGGCGCTCTGTGGTCTCGTCGGTCTCAAGCCGACTTACGGACGCATCCCGCTGGCCGGCGTCGTGCCTCTCTCGCGGACGCTCGATTCCGCCGGGCCGTTGAGCCGCACCGTCGAGGACGCGGCGCTGGTCGCGGCGGTCATGGCCGGCGAGCCGCCGCCGCGCTTCGGCGACCGGCCGTCCATCGAGGGCGCCCGCATCACCGCCATCGCGCCAGAGCAGTTTCCCGATTTCATCGAGCCGGCCGTGGTCGCAGCGTTCGACGCAACGGTCGCGCGGCTGCGCGACCTTGGCGCCAGGGTCGACGTCGCGACCATCCCGTTCGATTTCGCTGCACTCGGCACGCGCAACGGCCGGATCATCGGCATGGAAGGATACGCGGAGTATCGCCGTGTGATCGACGACCCGGCCGCGGATGTCGATCCTGGCGTGCGGGCACGCATGCTGCTCGGCAAGGCCGCGACCGCGGCGGATTATCTGGACGCCCTGGCGGAACGCCGCGAGGCGATGGCCCGGTTCGACGCGTGGATGGCCGATCGTGAGGCGTTGTTGACGCCGATGCTGCCGATCACCGCGTGGCCGGTTGCCGAGGTCGACGAGATGGCGTTCCCGCTGGCGACGTGGTCGCGCGCCGTGAACTATGTCGGCGCATGCGCCGCGTCGCTTCCGGTCGACGTCGCCGGCGGCCTGCCGATCGGCATGCAGTTCATCATGCGCGGCGGCGAAGACGCACGACTCGTTGCCTTGTGCCGCGGCGTGTCGTCGCCCTAGCCAGGACCACAGGAAATCCGCGCCGGCAAAGGCGCCGCGGCGTCAGTCGGGCGCTTGCCGCGAGCCCGGGTGGTGTCCGGCGGACGGTGCCGGTCGGGCGCTAGAAGCCCGCGGCGCAGCCGTCGCGCCGCGGGTCGGATGCGCCGATGTAGCCATCCTCGACGCGCACGATGTACTGCCCCGCCCCGAAATCCATGTAGGAGTCTTCCACCGAGTTGAGCTCGTGGCCGAGCGAGCGCAGCCCATCGCGCAGCGCCGGGTTGGCCGATGGCTCGAGGTCGATCGACATCCGCCCGTTGACCTTCCAGCGCGGCGCGTCGAGCGCCGCCTGGGGATTCATGTCGTAGTCGAGCAGGCGCACGAGGGTTTGCACGTGCCCGGGCGGCTGGATCGGACCGCCCATGACCCCGAAGGCCGCGAACGGTGCGCCGTCCTGGGTGAGGAAGCCTGGAATGATGGTGTGATAGGGCCGCTTGCCGCCGCCGAACTCGTTCGGATGGCGCGGCTCGAGCGAAAAGCCGGCGCCCCGGTTCTGCAGGCTGATGCCCGTGCCCGGCACCACGACGCCGGAGCCGAAACCCATGTAGTTGGACTGGATGAGCGAGACCATCATGCCATCGGCGTCCGCCGCACAGAGATACACGGTGCCGCCGCGCGGCGGGTCGCCGGGTCCGAAGTCCTGGGCACGGGTGCGATCGATCAGGCGTGCCCGTGAGGCGAGATAGTCCGGGTCGAGCAGATCGGCAGGCGCGACCTCCATGGTGCGAGGGTCGCTGACGTAGCGGTACGCATCGGCAAAACCGAGCTTCATCGCCTCGATCTGCAGGTGCTGGCTTTCGACCGAGTCGGGATGCAGTGCCGACAGGTCGAACGCGCGCAGGATGCCGAGCGCCATCTGCGCGGCGATGCCTTGGCCATTCGGCGGAATCTCGTGCACGGTGGCGCCACCGTAGTCGAGGCCGAGCGGCTGCACCCAGTCGATCGAGTGGCTCGCGAAGTCGTCGAGGGTATGCGCCGCCTCATGGGCGTGGGCGTGCGCGACCATGGCTTCCGCGAGCTCGCCGCGATAGAAAGCATTGCCCCGGGTGGCGGCGATGCGCTCCAAGGTTCGCGCCATCGCCGGGCACGAGAAGAGCTCGCCGGGATGCGGGGCGCGACCGCGCGGCAGGAAGGTTTCGGGAAAGCCGAGGTGCGTGGGCAGCACGGTGACAGCGGCTTCCCATTTGCTCGCGACCACGGGCGAGACATGATAGCCATCGTGGGCGTAATGGATGGCCGGTGCGAACAACGCGTCGAAGGGCAGGCGACCGTAGCGCTGCGCGAGCGCTGCCCAACCCGACACCGCCCCCGGGATGGTGACCGGCTCCCAGCCGCGCTCCGGCATCGCCTGACGCCCCGAGTAGCGCTCGCTCGTCACCGCCGCAGGTGCGCGACCGGACGCGTTCAGGCCGACGAGCTCGCGGCCATCCCATACGATTGCGAACAGGTCGCTGCCGATGCCATTGCTGCACGGCTCGACCACGGTGAGGGCGATGGCCGCCGCCAGCGCCGCGTCGACAGCATTGCCGCCACGCTGCAGCATGGCTAAGCCCGCCTGCACCGCCAGCGGCTGGGATGTCGCGACGACGTTGCGGGCGCATATCGGCTGCCGTCGAGACGGGTAGGGCAACGTCCAGTCGAGGCGATGACGAAGGCTCATGGACGGCGCGTCCGGCACGTACCGCGAACGGCAATGAGGAACAGGGGGCGGGTCACGTTTCCTCGATGAAGACTTCCTCGCGCTTCTTGCGGAATGCCGGCAGGATGAACGTCAGCAGCAGCAGGCCGGCGAGAACCAGCATGGTAAGCGAGATCGGCCGGGTGAAGAACACCGTAGGGTCGCCGCGGGAGAGCAGCATCGCCCGGCGCAGGTTCTCCTCGAGCAGCGGGCCGAGCACGAAGCCCAGGATCAGCGGCGCCGGCTCGCATTCGAGCTTGATGAAGAAATAGCCGATCAGGCCGAAGAACGCGGTCGTGAAGACGTCGAAGGTGGAATTCGACAGGCTGTACACGCCGATGCACGAGAACAGCAGGATCGCGGGATACAGCAGCCGGTACGGCACGGTCAGGAGCTTGATCCACATCCCGATCATCGGAAGGTTCAGCACCACGAGCATCAGGTTGCCGATCCACATGCTGGCGATGAGGCCCCAGAAAAGCTGGGGATTGGACGTCATGACCTGCGGGCCCGGCTGGATGTTGTGGATGGTCATCGCCCCGACCATCAGCGCCATGACAGCATTGGGCGGGATGCCGAGGGTGAGGAGAGGGATAAACGACGTCTGCGCGGCCGCGTTGTTGGCTGATTCGGGGCCGGCGACGCCTTCGATCGCGCCCGTGCCGAATTCCTCCGGGTGCTTCGAGACCTTCTTCTCGAGGCCATACGCTGCGAACGATGACAGCAGTGCACCACCGCCGGGCAGGATGCCAAGGGCCGACCCGATCGCGGTACCGCGCAGCGCTGCCGGCCAGGCACGACGGAACTCGGCACGGGTGGGCAGCAGCGAGGTGATCTTCTGGTGCAGCACCGAGCGATCGTTCTTGCCCTCGAGGTTGACCAGGATCTCGGCAAAGCCGAACAGGCCCATGGCCACTACCGCCGTGCCGACGCCGTCGGTCAACTCCGGGATCCCGAAGGAAAACCGGGCGAGTCCAGAGTTCACGTCGGTCCCGACGATGCCGAGCAGCAGGCCGAGGATGATCATCGCGATGGCCTTCATGATCGACCCGTGGGCGAGCACCACCGCCCCGATCATCCCCAGCATCATCAGCGAGAAATACTCCGCCGGGCCGAACTTGAGCGCGATCTCCGACATCGGCGCCGCGAACGAGGCGAGCAGGATCGTCCCCACGCAGCCGGCGAAGAACGAGCCGAACGCCGCGACCGAGAGCGCTGCACCGGCGCGGCCCTTGCGGGCCATCTGGTAGCCATCGAGACAGGTCACCGCGGACGACGCCTCTCCCGGCAGGTTGACCAGAATGGACGTGGTCGATCCGCCGTACTGCGCGCCGTAATAGATGCCGGCGAGCATGATCAGCGCCGACACCGGCTGCAGCGCGTAGGTAATCGGCAGCAGCATGGCGATGGTCGCGACCGGGCCGATGCCGGGCAGCACGCCGATCAGGGTGCCGAGCAGGCATCCGAGCAGGGCGTACCAGAGATTGGCGAGGGAAAGGGCGACCCCGAACCCGGTGGCGAGGTTGGTGAACAGATCCATCAGCTTCCTCCGAGGAACGTCGGCCACACGGAGAACTGCAGGCCAAGTCCCCAGACGAACCCGGCGATCGCCACCGTCGCGAGCACGATGCCGCTGCCGATGGCCTCCTTCCAGCGGAACTCACTGCTTGCGTAGCTCGAGGTAATGATGAGCACCAGGGTCGACACGACGAGGCCGGCGTAGGGCACGATGATCCCGAACAGCACCACCGAGCCGAGCACGATCGCCGGCGGAACCGCCGCGCCGAAGCGAAAGGGTGGGCCGACGAGCCTGAATGCGCGGAGCGCGAGGATCACCCCGAAAATGATCAACAGCATCCCCAGGATGCGCGGGAAGTATCCCGGGCCCATCCGGGCGGCTGTGCCGAGCGGGTAGCTCGATGCGACGTAGAGATCGAGAATCCCGAAGCCCGTGAACATCAGGCCCGCGGCAAAGTCCTTCGGGTGGCGGATGGTCGCCATGCGTTCCTCCTCGCAGCGTTTGTGCCGGTCGCGGCGCGCGTTAGACGAGCCCCCGGCCGCCTATCGTGATGCCTGCCTGACAGGCGCGTAAGGATACACCGAAGGCCGACGTTTCCGGGTGTCGCCGGCGCCGCCTTCGAGCGCGGGAAGCGCGAATGACACACATGTGAACGATGCGTCGCCGAGGGACGCAACCAAAAAAAAGGCAGACGCTTGCGTCTGCCTTTCGTGCTGCGGAGAGGAACGGCTTACATGCCGCTCTTGGCGCGAAGCTCGCGGAAATACTGGTCGAGATGCTGACCCTGCAGGCGCTGCTGGAGCTGCGGTTTCACTTCCTCGTACGACGGGACCTTGGCATCACGGACGTCGTCGAGCTTGATCACGTGCCAGCCGAACTGCGTCTGAACAGGCACCGCAGTGAACTTGCCTTTTTCGAGCTTCACCATGGCGTCCGAGAAAGGCTTGACGAAGTTCGCCGGCGCGTTCCAGTCGAGGTCCCCGCCGTTGGCCTTCGAGCCCGGGTCCTTGGAGCGCTCGGCGAGCTTCTCGAACTTCTCGCCCTTCTGCAGCGACGCGACGATCTCCTTGGCTTCGTCTTCCTTGTCGACCAGGATGTGACGCACCTTGTATTCCTTGTCGCCGAGTTGCGACTTGATGGTGTCGTACTCTTTCTTGAGCGCTGCATCGGTGATCGGGTTGCTCTTCGCCCAGTCGGCCACCTGCGCACGCACCAGCACGGTTTGCGCGGCGAGGTCCATCTGGGTCTTCACGTCGGTGTTCTTGTCGAGGCCCTTTTTCTTGGCCTCGCGCACCAGCAGCTCGCGGGTGTTGAGCTCGTCGCGGATGGCGTTGCGCAGCTCCGGCGAATCCGGTTGGCCGGCGGCCAGGCGTTCCTTGAGGAGATAGTCGAATTGCGGCTTCGAGAACAGATCCTTGGACGCGCCGGCGGCGGGCGCGGTGCCCGACGCCGCCGGGGCAGCGGCAGCACCGGCGGGTGCGCCCGCGGCCGCGGCTGCAGGGGCGGCTGCGCCCTTGGCGTTGTTGCCCTTGGCTGCGGGCGCGGCAGTCTGCGCGGCAGCCTGCGAGATGCCGGCGAGCGCGAGCACTGCGGCAACCGCGGCAACGGTGAGGGAATACTTGGTCATGAGAAAAGATCCTCTGGTTGGTTAAGCGAGGTGCTTCGTTGCACCTGGTGGGTCAGGATGGGAATTCTTCTGGCGTGAGCGCCCGCAGGGACAGGGCGTGCACGGCATGCGGCAGGAGGTCGCCGACCTGCCGATACACCCGCTGGTGGCGCTCGAGGCGCGACAGTCCGGTGAAAGCATCTGACACGATCAACACCGAAAAGTGCCCGCCGCCGCCGGCTTCGGCGTGGCCGACGTGTTCCCGGCTGTCGTCATGGATTTCGAGCACGGCGGGCTCGAGCACGGCCAGACGGTCGCGCAGCGTCGCGGCTACGTCCATCACTTGGGTTCCTCCACATAGCGGGCGAGGAGGGCGCCTTGGGCCACGGCGAAAAGCAGGAACAGTCCCGTCGCGCCCCAGACTTTGAAATTCACCCATGTATCGGTCGGGTAATGGAACGCGACATACCAGTTGGCCACGCCCATGAACGCGAAAAAGCCGATCCACGACCAGGTCAGCGAGGTCCACACCGACGCCGGCAGCTCGACACCCTTCATCACGCTGCTGATGAGGTTGCGCCCGAACGCGAGCCGCCCCACCATCAAGGTCAGGCCGAAAAGCGCATAGAGCACCGTCGGCTTCCACTTGATGAACGTCTCGTCGTGAAGGATCAGCGTGGCGCCGCCGAAGATCACGATGATCCCCAGCGACAGCCAGTGCACGGTGGCGATCTTCCGGCCCGAGAAGTGCAGCCAGGCGATCTGGGCGATGGATGCCGCCATGGCCACGCCAGTCGCGACGTAGATGCCCTGCCATTTATAGGCGAGGAAGAAAAGAACGAGCGGGAAGTAGTCGGCCAGAAACTGCATAACCGCCTATTATAGCAAGTTCAATTGTCCCGTTTCCCGATGGCATCCTGGGCAGTTTTGCGCCCCGTCGTGGGCGGTTCGCTTCCTGCGGATCGGTCCGCCGCTATACCCGCGGCTCCGCGCCACCGGGGTTCCCCGCCAGCGGTGGCCCCCACGACCGGGGATCCCATCCCGGTCGTCACCTCCTGTCCCTGACGTTGCCAGGGTATGCCGGGGGCCTGGGCGGCGCAGTAAGTCAGGCCGGCATCTCGCTGCCTCCCAGGGGCAGCTCCGCCCCCGCCTCGCCCTCGAAATGGGTGGCGATTGCCCGCGCCCTGCGTCCCTGATCCCCCAGCCAGCGCACCAACTCGTCGCGGTAGCCGTGGGTGACCCAAACTTCCTCGGGGTCGGCCGCGGCGATAGCCGCGTTGAGGCCGTCCCAGTCGGCGTGATCGGAGAGGGCGAAGCCTCGGTCGTAGCTCGCGCGCCGGCGGGTGCCGCGGATGGCCATCCAGCCCGAGGCGAAGCCACTGTCGAAGGGCCCGAACCGCTGCACCCAGCGGGTCCCCCGGGCCGATGGAGGCGCGAGGACGAGTGCCTCCCCCCAGGCAGTCGTCGGTGGCGCTGTGGCGACGGGCCGGGTCGACGGCAGATCGACCCCGGCGTCGCGATAGGCCTCGTTGAGGCGCTCGACGGCGCCATGGCAATACACCGGTCCCGGCAGCGATCCACCATAGTGCTGGGCGAGGCCCGCCAGGATGCGCTGTGCCTTGCCCAGCGCGTACGCGAACAGCACGCTCGCGACGCCTTCGGCCCGGTTGGTTTCCCACCAGCGGGCGATGCCGGACACGATGCGCGCGGGGGAATCCCATCGATAGATTGGCAGGCCGAACGTCGATTCGGTGATCAGCACGTCGCATCGGACGGGCTCGAATGGTGCGCAGGTCGGATCGGGGGCGAGCTTGTAATCGCCGCTGACCACCCAGGTGCGGCCGCGGTGCGCGAGGCGCACCTGGGCACTCCCGAGCACATGACCGGCAGGGTGCAGGGAAACGTCCACCGACCCGATGCGGCGCGTCGCGCCATAGGCCAGGGTCTCGATCGCCGCATCGCTGCCCAGGCGTCGCGCCAGCAACGGCAGCCCCGCCGCCGCACCGAGGTAGGCCGCGCTGCCGGGTCGGGCATGATCGCCGTGGGCGTGGGTGATGACGGCGCGTGCCACGCTGCGCCAGGGGTCGATATGGAAGTCGCCCAAGGGGCAATAGAGCCCGGCTTCCGACAAAGTGAGGAGCGGAACTTCGGCTTCGAGGGTGGACAACGCCGATACTCCTGTTCGCCAGGGCGCGCGGCCTGTGCCCGCGTCAGGCTTGCGGGCGCAGGCGCGGAAAATGCCCGGCAAGCCGGGTCCAATCGAACGCCGGTCCGGGATCGGTCTTCCTGCCAGGCGCGATCTCGCTGTGCCCGACCACAGCTTCGATCGCATAACGTTCGGCGAGCGCCCTCACGATCGCTTCCAGGGCTGCGTATTGCCGCGCGGTGTACGGCAGGTCGTCACAGCCTTCCAGCTCGATGCCGATCGAGAAGTCATTGCAGCGTGCGCGTCCCGCCCAGCACGAGGGACCGGCGTGCCAGGCGCGCTCGGCGAAGGCGACGTACTGCTCGATCGCCCCATCGCGGCGGACCAGCACGTGCGCACTCACCCGCAGGTCGGCGATGGTGGCGAAGTAGGGATGTGCCGTCGGGTCGAGCGTGTTGGTGAAGAGCGTCTCGATCCAGGGGCCGCCGAACTCGCCCGGAGGAAGGGAGATCCCATGCACCACCACCAGCGAAATCACTGCGCCGTCCGGACGCGCGTCGCGGTTGGGCGAATCGACGTGGCGCACGCCTTCGAGGCGCCCCTGCGCATCGATGCGGAGCGCGGAAGGCGTGCTCGGGGCCCGCGTTGCGGGTGATGATGAAGTATCGCGGCGGGGCATCGTGGGAGTCGCGTTGGGGACTGGGGCTTGCATTCAGTGCAGCGGCCCGCAGGTGCGAATGAGTTCTGAGGATGCCCGCAGCAGCTCGTCGATCTCGGGGGAACCGCCCTTGTGCCGGAAGGTGAGGTCGAGCGCGGCGAGTGCCAGGAGTGCCTCGGGATATTCCTCCGGTTCCATCGTCTCCGTCGGGAAGCGCAGCAGGTAGTTCTGATGTTCGCGCCGGTCGATCTCCCAGCCGGTGATGTGCTCGAGCCACGCGAACAGCCCGCAGGCCACGCCGGTCGTCTGCTCCGCCGCCGCCCGCAGCGCGTGCAACTCCTGAGCGCTCATCGCCGCGAGCGCGGCGCGGATGCGGTTCAAGCGGGTCACGCGTCGACCACCACGGCACGCATCGATGACGCGTGCATCGACCTACTTGATCCCCAACCGCTCCATGCGGTATCGCATGGCGCGAAAAGTGATGCCGAGGAGCTTGGCGGCGGCCGTTCGGTTGTAGCGCGTCTTTTCCAGCGCCTCGTTGATCGCGGCGCGCTCGACCCGGTCGAGGTAATCCTGCAACGGCCACTTGTCGCCAGCCGTGATCGGCCCATCGGACTCGTCCTGCACCGGTGTCAGGTGCAGGTCGTCGGCGGTGATGCGGGCCGGATTGGCGGCAAGCGACAGGCCGCGCTCGAGGATGTTCTCGAGCTCCCGCACATTGCCGGGAAACGGGTAGCGTTCGAGTGCCGTTACCGCTTCGGGATCGAGTCTTGCCTCGACGCCGCCCCGGTTGAGCTTGACGAGGATGGCGTTGGCGATGCCGGGGATGTCCTCGCGCATCTCCCGCAGTGAGGGCATCGGCAGCTCGATCACATGCAGCCGGTAGTACAGATCCTGGCGGAATTCACCGGCTTCCACCAGTCCCGACAGCTTCTTGTGGGTCGCACTGATGATGCGGACGTCGACTGGCTCTTCCTGCGTGGCCCCGACCTTGCGGACCTTCTTTTCCTGGATGGCGCGCAGAAGCTTCACCTGCATCGCCAGCGGCAGGTCGGCGACCTCGTCGAGGAACAGCGTGCCGCCGTTGGCCGCCTGGAAGAAGCCGTCGCGGTCGGCGTCGGCGCCGGTGAACGCGCCGCGCTTGTAGCCGAAGAACTCGCTCTCCATCAGGTTCTCGGGAATCGCGCCGCAGTTCACGGCCACGAACGGCAGCTCGGACCGCGCGCCGAGGGTGTGGATGAGCCGCGCCGCGAGCTCCTTGCCGCTTCCCGATTCGCCGTTGACGAACACCGGCGCCTGGCTCTTGGCGAGCCGGTCGATCAGCGAGCGCACGTGCTGCATCGCCGGCGAATCGCCGAGCAGCTTGTAGTTCGAGGTCGCCTGGACCTTCTCGGGAACCTTGAGCGCCTGTTTGACCAGCGCGCGCAGCTGCTCGAGCGCGACTGGCTTGGCAAGATAGTCGAAGGCGCCGGCCTTGAGCGCCGCGACGGCGTTCTCGGTGCTGCCGTACGCGGTGATCACGGCCGCCGGGACGTCGAGCCCGCGATCGGTGATGTGTTGCACCACCTCGAGACCGGTCCCGTCCGGCAGCCGCCAGTCGGTGAGGCAGAGATCGAAGGGCTCCTGGTCGAGCAGCCGCTGGGCCTCGCGTACGGACTCCGTGCGCGTGGTATCGAGACCCATGCGCGAAAGCGTGAGCTCCAGGAGCTCGAGCAGGTCGGGCTCGTCATCGACGAGCAGGACCTTGGGCTGGCCGCGAATCTTGCGTGACATGGATGGGTCCTCGTCGTGCTGCGTATAGGGTCGATCTATGGCTTGCGGCCAGGCTTGGCGGCACGCTTCAAGGTGAGCCGGAAGTGGGCGCCGGGCGTCTTCGGCAGCAGCTCCAAGGCCGCACCGTTTGCGTCCGCGAGCTCGCGCGCGATGTAAAGGCCGAGGCCCGTGCCGCCGGGGCGGGTGGTGAAGAACGGTTCGAAGATCTGGCTGCGAAGCTCTGCGGGGATGCCCGGCCCGTCGTCGCTCATTTCGCAGATTATCGCATCGCCCATGTATCCGGGGCGGGCGGAGATGCGGATGCTGCGCTCTTTCTTCTGGCAGTGCTGCCAGGCGTTGCGCACCAGGTTCCACACGATCTGGTTCATGTGGCCGCGGTCGAAGATCACCTGCAGCTCGTCGGCGATCAGGATGATCACCGATCCGGCCGGGATGTTCTCCGCCTGCGCGATCTCGTCGACCAGCGAGCGCATGAAGTCCGTGAGACCGATTGCCTCGGGCTGTTGGCGGTCGCGACGATTGAGCTGCAGGACCTCGCCGACGATGCGGTCGATGCGCTTGGCGTTGTTGCGGATCATGGCGAGCAAGCGCTGGCCTTCGGGCACGACGGCCTGGTCCTCGTCGAGGAGCTGCGCCGCCTGGTTGATCGCCGAAAGGGGATTGCGCACCTCGTGGGCGATCGACGCCGTCAGCCGGCCCATCGCCGCGAGCTTCATCTGCTGGGCTTCGGTCTGGGCACGGCCCAGGTCCTCGAGATAGATGAGTGTGCCGCCATTGAGGCCCGAGCCGATGCGCACCAGGCGCACCCGCAGCAGGCGCTGCGTCGGCTCGACCTTGAACGGTGGCAGCGGCTCGGCATAGTCCTCCTGCCAGCGCCGCCAGTAATCGTGCAAGGTCGAGGAGAATTCGGCGAGGCGCATGCCCCCGCGCATGCGGCCGAAGCCCCCGAGGAGCCGCGTCACCTGGGCGTTGTGCCCGCGCACCACGCCGTTGAGATCCACCACCAGCACGCCATCCTGCATGTCCTGGATGATGAGACGGTTGACCTGCTCCAGGTTGGCGACGTCGATGCCGCGTTGAGCCGCGAGGTCCTCGGAGGCCTGGGTGTAGCGCCCCAGGGCGACGGCGATGCCCACGGTCGCGAAAAAGCCGAACCCGATGAGGCCGGTCTGGAAAGGCTGCGCGCCGCCGATCTGGCCTTCCATCAACCGCCAGACATCGAGGCCGAGCAGTACGAAGGTCGCGAGGGCCGCATGGAAGAACGCCGTGCGGGTGCGCAGCAGCCACCCGCTTGCGGCCAACTGCGGAAAAAGCAGGATCGGCAGGGAGCCCCCGGTGCCGCCGCCCGCCACCATCACCATCGCGATGAACAGCACGTCGCCGGCGAGCAGGGTCGAGACCAGCGGCGGCGCCGCGATCGGGAAGGGCTCGCGCTGGATCCACCAGAAGCTGCCCAGGCCGTAGACGAAGTACACGCCCGCGGCACTGATGAACGTGTGCGGGGCCACGATCCCGAGCACGCGCAGGTCGAGCAGCAGCGCGGTCCCGAGCAGCACCGCACCGCAGATGGCGCGGTATAGCCCGACGATCCACAGGATGCGCCGGCCGGAATCGTTCAGCGCAAGGGGCGGGGGCGGCTCGAACGGTGGGGTGGCCGCATCGGGCTGATGGGGCGCTTGCATCGGCTCGCGCATCGGGTGGGGGTTCGGCGCGGTCACCGGGACACGCACGCCGGATCTCCACAGGTCAGGCCGATGCGGCCCTGCTTGGCATCGGCGCGGGGCACGTACGTGCCGCATCGCACGCAGCGCACCATGGCCTGGGTCTTGGCGTCCTCGCCAGCCTGTCGCCGGCGGTCCCGGGCCTTGCCCGCATTGACGAGTCGCCAGACGAACAGGATGACGAAGATCACCACGATCCAGAGCAGGATCTTGGCCATTACAGCACCTTGCCGGGATTCATGAGGCCGGCAGGGTCGAGCGCGCGTTTGATGGCCCGCATCAGCTCGAGCTCCATCGGCGCCTTGTAGTGCTCGAGCTCCTCGCGCTTCAACTGGCCGATGCCATGCTCGGCGCTGATGCTGCCACCGCGTGCGGTGACGAGGTCGTGGACGATGCGGTTCACGGCCGGGGCGTTGGCCATGAACGTCGCGGCCGGCACGTCGGGCGGTGCGGCCAGGTTGTAGTGCAGGTTGCCGTCGCCGAGATGGCCGAACACCACGAGTCGCGCGCCCGGGAAGGCGTCATGGAGCGCGGCCTCGGTGGTCACCAGGAATTCCGGGATCGCCGAGAGCGGCAGCGAGATGTCGTGCTTGATGTTGGGACCCTCGCGCCGCTGGGCTTCGGAAATGTTTTCACGCAGTGCCCACAGGGTATCGGCCTGCTCCTGGGATTGGGCGATCACGACATCGAGTGCGCTGCCTTGCTCCAGCGCGTCGCCAAAGGCCGCCTCGACCTGTTCGTCGAGACGCGAATGGGCGCTGCTGTCGTCGGTCTGCACCAGGGCGTACCAGGTGTGGTCAGGCAACGGGTCGGGTAATTCGGGATGGTGCTTGCGGCACACCGTCAGCGCGACCCCCGATATGAGCTCGAAGCCGACCAGCCGGTCGCCCAGGGCACTCTTGAGGTGCTTCAGCAACTGCACCCCCGCGGGGGCATCGGCCAGGGCCGCGAGGGCGGTGACCCGGGCGACGGGGCGGGGGAAGAGCTTCAGGACCGCCGCGGTGATGACGCCCAGCGTGCCTTCGGCCCCGACGAAGAGCTGCTTCAAGTCGTAGCCGGTGTTGTCCTTGCGCAATCCCTTGAGACCATGCCAGATCCGGCCGTCGGGAAGGACCACCTCGAGGCCGAGCACAAGGTCCCGGGTATTGCCGAAGCGGAGCACGCCGGTGCCGCCGGCATTGGTGGACAGGTTGCCGCCGATGGTGCAACTGCCCTCGGATCCCAGCGACAGCGGGAAGAACAGGCCGGCGCTTGCAGCCGCGTCCTGCACCTTGGCCAGTGGCACCCCGGCCTCGACGGTCAGTGTGGCGTTGTCGCGGTCGACGGCACGCACGCGATTGAGACGGCCGAGCGCCAGCACGACCTCGTTGCCCGAATCATCGGGAGTGGCGCCACCGCACATGCCGGTATTGCCGCCCTGCGGCACGACCGCTACGGCAGCCTCCGCGCAGATCCGGATCACCGCAGCGACTTCCTCCGTCGTTCCGGGCCGCACCACTGCCAGCGACCGCCCGGTGTAACGTCCCCGCCAGTCGGTGAGATACGCGGCGGTGTCATCGGGCTGCGTAAGGACGTGGGGGGCGCCAACCGCGGCCTCGAGCCGCTTTCGAACCATTGCGCCAGAGTCCTTCATGGACGAGGATAATAGCGAATTCACCCCGCGATCGCACGGCATCGTGCGCAGAGTTCGATCTCTTCACCGTGTGGAGCGTGCCCATGTCACAACCACCGAACCCGGATCCGCCGTCCCCGGGCGGCAATTTCCCGTTCTCACCGGAAGATGCCCTGCAGTTCATGCAGCGCATGTGGAACCCGTTCGGTGTGCCCATGCCGGGGTTCGGCCTGCCCGGCGCCGGGGCCGCGTCGGGGGCCGCCGGACCGGCCGCGGGCACTGCGTTTCCGAACCCGGCGACGATGTTCGCCACCCTCGATCCTGCCGAGATCGAGCGCAAGATCGGCGAGCTCAAGGTCATCGAGAACTGGCTGCAGATGAGCCTGAATCTCATGCAGATGAGCATCAAGACGATGGAGTTGCAGAAGGTGTCGCTGGAAGCGCTGCGCTCGTCGCACAGTGCGGCGCAGCAGGGCGGACTCGCGGGCAAGTCGCCCGGCGATGGACGACCGAAGAAATGATCCCACGCTATCCGGAGACCGTGTCATGAGCATCGTCCTGTACTACGGTTCGGGTTCGCCTTACGCCTGGCGCGTGCAACTCGCGCTCGAGCACAAGGCGCTCCCGTACGAACGCAAGGTGCTGTCGTTTTCCACGGGTGACACGCGCAAACCCGAGTTCCTGGCATTGAATCCACGGCATCAGGTGCCGGTGCTCACGTACGAGGATTTCGTGCTCTACGAGTCCAACGCCATCGTTGAATACCTCGACGAGGCGTTCGCCGGGCGCGGTGCGCCGCTCTTCCCGTCCGACGTGCGTAGCCGCGCCATCGCGCGCAGGCTCATCCTGGAGATCGACAATTACTTGAACGCGGCCTCTGACGGCATCTGGGAGCAGGCTTTCGGGACCGAACCGGACCAGCGCGACCCCGCCGTGGTGACGGCAGGCGAGGAGGCGTTGCGCAAGGAATTCGCGCTCCTCACTTCCGCCTTGCGCGGCGACTTCCTGGTGGGTTCGCTTTCGGCGGCCGATTACGCGCTATACCCGCTGCTCGCCGGCGTGCGCCGCTGCGAGCGCAAGCTGCCCGGATTCTCGCTGGACGCGCTGCTGACCCCTGAACTCCTCGGCTGGATGCAGCGCATCGAGGCCTTGCCGTATTTCGAGGCCACCGTGCCGCCGCACTGGAAGGCTGGGTGATGATCGCGGCGGAGGGATTCGCATGAAGCTCGGGACCACCGCATTCGACGAGAACGGCGTGATCCCGGGAGAATTCGCGTTGTGCATTCCCGACGCGTCCGCGCACGTCCGGCTCGCCGGCAATCACAATCCTGACTTCGCATGGCGCGACCTCCCGGCCGAAACACGCTCGCTCGCTCTCATCTGTCACGATCCCGACGTCCCCTCCAAGGGCGAAGACGTGAACCAGGAAGGACGCTCGGTCGCCGCGTCCCTGCCTCGCGTGGACTTCTTCCACTGGGTGCTCATCGATCTGCCCGGCGACACGCCCGCGATCGAGCGAGGCGAGTTCTCCGCAGGCGTGACGGCGCGTGGCAAGCCCGGGCCGCACGCGCCGCGCGGGGCACGTCAGGGGACGAACGACTACACCGGCTGGTTCGCGGGGGACAAGGACATGGCGGGGCAATACTTCGGCTATGACGGGCCCTGTCCTCCGTGGAACGATGCCATCGCCCACCGCTACGTGTTCACCCTCCATGCCCTCGACGTGCCCCGCCTCGACTTGCAGGGAACGTTCACCGGTGCGGACGTCCGCCGGGCGATGCTAGGGCACGTGCTCGCGGAGGCCGCGGTCACCGGCCGGTACACCCTCAATCCGGAGGTTCGGCTGTAGAGTGTCCCTCCTCCGTGGCCGCCCCGAGCCAGGCCGTGCGGCGTCCGATTGTCTCGGCGTCGGCATCCGCCATGGCGGCGATCCAGTACGTGTCGGCCGGCGCTGGCTCCAGGCTGCACGCCAGGGTCAGGAGTTCGTCGCGGCGGAACGCGTGGATTTCCAATGGGTCGCCGGGCTGGCGGTCGCGCAACAGCCGGTCGATCGCGTCGGGGGTCGCGCGGAGGCCGTCGATGGCCACGAGCATGTCACCCGCGGCGAGACCCGCGCGCTCGGCAGGGCTACCGCGCAGCACGTTCTGCACGCGCGTGTCGCCGCCCTTGGCGAGCCGGACCCCCAGCCAGACGCGCTGCACGTCCTTGGCGGCCTTTCCACCGCGATCCGACGCCCCCGACGAGGCGCGCGCTTCGAGCCGCAAGCCGAAGCGCGGCAACAATTCGGCGAGCGGCGGATCCTCGGTGCCCCGCACGTAGCGGGTGAAGAAGTCGTCGAGCGGGGCGCCGGCGACCTCGGCGGCGATCCTGGCGATCGTGTCCTCCGGCACTCCCTTGTCCGGTCGCCCGTAGCGGTCCCACAGGACCTGCATGACGGCGTCCAGCGACGTTTGGTGCAAGCGCAAGGTGAGATCGAGCGCGAGCGCAACCAGCGCGCCTTTGCCGTAGTAGCTCACCACGGCATTGGGCGCGTTCTCGTCGGGCCGGTAGAACTTGATCCACGCATCGAAGCTCGATTCGGCCATGCTCTGCAGCGTGCGGCCGGGCCCGCGCAGGACTGACGTGACGGTCTGGCCGAGCGACTCGAGCCAGTCAGACAACGGCAGCACCCCGCTGCGCACCAGGGCGAGTTCGTCGTAGTAGGAGGTGACGCCCTCGTAGGCCCACAGGTCGCGGGTGTAGTTTTCCCGCGAGAGATCGTAGGGCGCGAAGACCTCTGGGCGGATGCGTTTTACATTCCAGCTGTGAAAATATTCGTGGCTCGCCAGGCCGAGGAAGGTGCGGTAGTCCTCGGTGACCTTGGCCATCCCCGGCATCGGCAGCTCGTCGCGCCGGCACAGCAGGCTGGTGCTGGCGCGATGCTCGAGTCCGCCATAGCCTTCGCCCACCGCGGCGACCAGGAACACGTAGTGATCGAAGGGCGCCTTGCCATGCTCCGGATCGAACAGGCGGCACTGCCATGCGCAGACGCGTTGCAGGTCCGCGGCGAGCCGCGTCGTGTCGGCGCGATGCCGACCGCTGATGGCGACGTGATGCGGGACACCACCGGCTTCGAACGAGACCAAGGTGAAGTCGCTCATCTCGACCGGGTGATCGACCAATGCCGCGTAGTTATCGGCGCCGTACCCGCCGAAGTCGAACTCCGTGGCGTCCCGGCGGGGCAGGGACGTGGCAACGCGCCAGCGGGCGTGCGCCGCGCCACGCGGCCGGACGATCTCTACCTCGCACGCTGCTGCCTCGAGGCCTTCCGGGCAGAGGAACACCGACGTGCCATTGAAGAAGCCGCGTTGCGCGTCCAGGTATGCCGTCCGCACCGAAAGGTCGAAGGCGTACACCTCCATGGTCACCGTCAGCGGTCCCCTGCACGGCGCGGCGCGCCAGCGGTCCTTGGCTACTTTTGTGATCACCACGGGCCCATCCACATTGCGACCGCTGATCCGCAAGACGTTCTTGGCGAACTCGCGGATGAGATAGCTGCCGGGGATCCAGGTCGGGAGGCGGAAGGCCTGGCCGTCGGAAGCGGGGGACGCCACGGTGCACTCGACCTCGAACACGTGGGCGTGCGGGTCGAGCGCAACGATGCGGTAATGGATCGACGACGAGGGCTTCATGGATCGGTATGGTGGGATCAAAAGTAGAACGGACGCGGACCCGTGACAGTGCGAGGCGCCGGTTGTGGTTGGAATGCGGTGGGCCTGTCGGGGAGATTGGCCTGCGGTCGTCGCGCCGAAGCCTTGGCCTCGCGCGGAGCCGCGTCACCGGGGTATGCTCGGTGGCCATCAGACGCGCGGCGCCGGCACGCATTCTAGCAACGTGAGGGCGCCCTCCCACAAGCGGCGCAAGCGGCGCCGGTTGCATAACGTCCGCTTCACCCGCACCATAGCGCGCTGCAGCATCCAGGCATCCGACGTCCGAGAATCCGCGTAGCGAGCCCATGGATACCCTAGCCGCGCCCGCGACGGCACGCCTTCTTCCCGACGGCACGGTGACGTTCCTGTTCACCGATATCGAGGGAAGCACCCGGATGTGGGAGGCCAGTCCCGACGCCATGCGGGTCGCTTTGGCCCGCCACGACGTCCTGCTACGTGCTGCCATCGGTGCCCACGAGGGCTCCATCTTCAAGACCGGTGGCGACGCGTTCTACGCGGTTTTTCCGCAGGCCGTCGGGGCCTTGCGGGCCGCGATGGACAGCCAGCTCGCGCTCGCTGCCGAACCGTGGCCCAACGGCGCCCACATCCGCGTGCGCATGGCGCTCAACACGGGCCAGGCCGAATTGCGTGATGGCGACTACTTCGGACCGGCGCTCAACCGCGTCGCCCGGGTGCTGAACGCCGGCCATGGGGGCCAGACGCTACTGACGCTGCGCGCGAGCGAGGCCTGCGGTGAGGCGCTGCCGTCCGGTGTGAGCCTCAAGCCGCTGGGGGAATTCGCCCTCAAGGATCTGCCCCAGGCGCAGACCATCTTCCAGCTGTGTTGTCCGACCCTTCCGACCACCTTCCGGGCGCTGCGGATCTCGCAGGACGACGCCGCGGAGAACGTGCCGTCGATCGCGGTGCTGCCTTTCGTGAACATGAGCCGGGACGCGGACAACGAGTACTTCGCCGATGGGCTTTCCGAGGAGTTGCTGAACGTTCTCTCGAAAATCCGAGGGCTGCGGGTCGCCTCCCGTACCTCGGCGTGGAGCTTCAAGGGCAAGGAAGTCGATGTGCCGACCGTGGCCCAGAAGCTCGGGGTAAACCACATCCTGGCGGGCAGCGTGCGTAAGGCGGGCAACCGGGTGCGCATCAGCGCGGAGCTTGTGACGGCATCGACAGACACCCAGCTCTGGGCCGAGGCGTATAACCGCGAGCTCGATGACATCTTCGCGGTCCAGGACGACATCGCCCAGTCGGTGGTCAAGGAATTGCGTGAACGGCTGCTCGGCGTTGCGGCCGATGGGAAGGTCGAGGCGGCCAAGGTCGTGGCCGAGGTTCAGGCCGCGTCAAAGGGACGCAGCGAGAATCCGGAAGCCTATCAGCTGTACCTGCAAGGCCAGTTCTTCCGGACCCATCTCACCAAGGAGAGCCTCACGCGGGCGCAGTTCTTCTACGAACAGGCTTTGAAGCTCGATCCCGACTACGGTCTCGCTTGGGCAGGCCTGTCGCGGGCGGCCTCGGATCTCGCGGGACAGAGTTGGATTCCCCGCGCCGAGGGATATGCCACGGCACGCATGGCGGCCCAGCGCGCGATTGCGCTGGAGCCCGAGCTTCCCGAGAGCCACACGGCGCTCGGCTGGGTGCAGTGGGTGCACGACTGGGAGTACGAAGCAGCCGCCGAATCTTTCCGTCGCGCGCTACAGCTCGCGCCGGGTAGCACCCTTGCCATCAATGCCGCCGCGACGTTGGTCGGCAACCGCGGCAACCTGGAAGAAGCTGTCGCACTCTTCCGGCGCGCCGTAGGTCTCGATCCGCTCAACGTTTCCCTCAATCGCAACCTGGGGCTTTACTGCCTGGCCGCGGGGGCGCTGGAAGAGGCCGACACTGCTCTGCACCAATGCCTGCAGCTCAGTCCCACAGGGGGCATGACCCATTGCTGGCGGTCGCTGGTCCGGCTTCGCGAAGGCCGCCTCGACGATGCCCTGGCCGAGGTCCTGCTGGAATCCAATGTGATCTTCCGGCTGGTTGGTCTCGCCGCCATCCGGTTCGCACGGGGCGAGTTTGCTGCAGCCGACGAAGCCCTCACCGAGCTGGCGCGTGATTTCGGGGAAGACAGTCCCTATCAGCTCGCCGAGGTGCACGCGGCGCGCGGCGAGAACGACCAAGCTTTCGCGTGGCTGGAACGGACCTACGCCCAGCGCGATCCTGGCCTGTCGTACATGCGCATGGATCCCTTTCTCGGGCCGCTGCACGACGATCCGCGGTGGAACGCACTGCTGACGAAGATTGGTTTGGCCGACCTGCCCTGAGCGGTCGGGCGCCGTCGCGCGGCATGCCATCGTCGGCGGGAACCCACCAGCGCCCTCGCAGGACGGGCGCTGGTGGCAGGCGTGGCGGTCAGGGTCCCGGCGGTGGCGGGGGCGGCGGACCGAGATAGAGCTCGGCGTTGCCGATGGCGGTGTCGGCGCTGCCTCCCGGCACGACGGAATCGTCGATCGTGCCTCCCGTGATCAGCACGCGCCCGTCGAGCAGGCGCGTCGCACGATGGCGCGCGCGTGCCGTGAGCATGTCCCCTGCAGCATCGAACACCAGCAGGTCGGGATCGAGGCTCTCGGCGGGTGTGACCCGCGCCGCACTGGTACCGAAGCCGCCCGAGGCGAGCCACGAGTCGTCGAACAGGCGCACCAGGGCAAACGACCGGCGGGCCTGACTCATCGTCCCGATGGCGGTCCACGTCCCCGAGACCGGACTGAAGACCTCGGCGGTCGCGAGCAGCGTGGCGGTCGGCATGGATCCATCGAGTCCGCCGGCGACGACGATCCGGCCGTCGGCCAGTGATGCCGCACTGCTCGCGAATCTTGCCGCTGCCATGCTCCCGGTAGCCGTGGTGCAGCCGACGATCGATGGCGGGCAAGTTGTGGCGGCCGGGTCATAGATCTCGGCCGAGGCGAGCACGGTATAGCCGCTGCCGTTATTGAACCGGCCACCGGCGAGCAACACCCTGCCATCGCCAAGCAGGCGCGCATCGTGGCTTTCGCGCGCCGCGGTGAGCAGGGGGCCGGGCGTGTAGCCGGAACCGTCGGCCGCAAAGACGAGGGTGGTGTCGAGCGTGGCACCCGCGGCATCCTGTCCTCCTGCGATCATCACCCGACCATCGACCAGCAGGGTGGCGGTGTGGAACGTCCGCGCTTCGGGCAGGGGCGTGCGCGTCGACCAGGTGTTCGTCAGCGGATCGAAGAGTTCCACCTGGTTACTGCGGCCACCCACCTTCAGCACCGTACCGTTGACAAGGCGCGTCGCCGTATGGCCTTCGGCTGCCGTCGCGAGCGGTGCCATGGTACTGAAAACGCCTGTACCCGCCGGACAATCGGCGAGCGACGGGCTGCTCATCGTATCGGGGCAATAGATTTCAACGGTCGAGCGCACCACCTGCGGCACGCCGGTGAAGCCACCCGCGATCAGCACCCGGCCGTCCGCAAGCAGGGTGGCTGTATGTCGAGCACGTGCTTCCGTCATGCTGCCCGCAGCGACGAACCCCTCGACCCTCAGTGTCGATTGCGCCGCGGTGGGAGCAATGAAGTTCATGCCGGTGACAGGCTGGGTGAAGGCGAGCTGGTAGCTGCCGGTCTCCAGCGTCTTGTCCAGCGTGAACGCGCCGTCCGGGCCGGCCGGGGTCGCCGGATCGCTGCTGGCCGGAGCGACGATGGCGATCGTCACCGGATCCGTGGAGAAGATGCTCGGCTTGTCGGCACGATGGACCGTACCGGCGATCGTCGACGCGGTCGTGGGCGAGGTGTACGGCGTGAAGTAGATCGGCGCTATCGTGAACGCGAGCGGCGCCGGGCTCACCGTCAGCTGTGCGGTGATGGGCACGACGTCGCAAGAGGCCAACACGGCGGCGGGCGTGATGGCCGGGGTGATGGTGTAGACCCCCGCATCCGCTGGGGACGCTGTCGGCTGGCCGCTCATGCTCATGTCCGCGGTCGTGCCGGTGAGACACGAAGCGGCAGCGGGCACCGACGCGTAGCTGAAGCCATAGGTAACCAACGTCTTCGGCGCCGGATCGACGTCGTCGCCGTAGACGATGGTCGTCGGCGTGACCGTGGCCGTGAGGTTGAACTTGGCCTTGGCGATGGTGACGTCGAGGCTCTTCGGCGGCGCGACATTGTAGTTCGCGTCGCCTGCCTGGTTGGCCTCGACCGTGCAGAGGCCTGCCGCCAGGATCGTGACGGAATTACCCGAAACCGAGCAGATCGTGGTCGTCACCGGCACCGTGAACACCACCGGCAAACTGAGCGGCGGGTCGGTCGGGGGGGGCGCTGTAGGGCTGGCGCTGGTCGCGCTCACCGTGAACGCCGGGTCCCCGAACGTGGGACTGGACGGCGGCGGTCCGAACGTGAGCGCCTGGTCGGCCTTCTGGATCGTGACGGACTGGGTTTGCTGTGGCGCCGCGTTGTAGTTGCCATTGCCGGCCTGGTCGGCGGTAAGCGCGCACGCACCTGCTGCCAGCGCCGAGACGGTGTTTCCGCTGACCGTGCAGATCGATGGCGTGGTCGACGCGAACACGATCGGAATGCCGGACGCGATGGCCGTGAGACTCGACGACGTGGCGACGGCACTGAACGACTGGTTGAACGACCGCGGCGTGATCTGCGGGAAACTGATGGCTTGGTTAGCCTTCTGGATGACCACGACCTGCGCCTGCTGTGGCGCCGGGTTGTAGTTGGAATCACCGCCCTGGGTCGCGGTGAGGCCGCAATCGCCCGCGGCAAGCACAGCGAGGGTCGTGCCGTTGACCGTGCAGACTGCTGGTGTGGTCGAGGCCACCACGATGGGTATCGTGGAAGGCGCGGCCGTGGGGCTGGAGCTCCCGACCGGCGCGCCGAAGGCCTGCTGAAACACCTGCGGCACAACCTGCGGGAAGGCGAGATTCTGGTCGGCCTTGCGGATATTGAAGCTGTGCTCGACCTGAGGCGGGGCGTTGTACTCGTGGTTGCCCGGGGCGCTGGCATCGATGGTGCAGAGGCCGGCGCCGATGATCGAGACCATCGTGCCGTTCGTGCCCCCCGTCGCGCATACCATCGGCGTGGTCGACGTGAATGTCACCGGCAGGCCGGAATCCGGCGCCGTCGGACTGGTCAGGGTCGCGCCCAGTACGATCGGGCCCTGCTGGTAGGCATAGGCATCATCCACCGGCACGGCGAAGGCGATGACCTGGTCGGCCCTCTGGATAACGATGAAGATTGCCGGGCTTGACTGGGTGATGGGCGCGTAGGTCTCGTTGCCGACCTGGCTGACATTGAAAATGCAATTCGGCGGGCTCGCGCTGGCGAGCTGCAGGGTGTAGCCGTCCGTGTCCACGTAACAGGCGTTGCCACCCGGAACGTTGGCGGTGGAGAAGGTGAGGGGCGTAGGCGACGTACTGGTGATCGCGCCGTTCGCGACCAGGGTGCGCAGGTCGAGCGGGAGCTTGAACTGGCCGATGGTCGGGAAGTTCGGCTGGAACGTGATGACTGGAACGGCCGGGTGAATCGTGACTTTGAGTACTTGCCGGTCCTGCTGCGGCGGTGCGCTGCCGTCGAGCACGTCGGCGGAAACGTAGAAGTCGCCCCAGTACTTGGGCGTGAACGACAGCCGCGCGGTGCGGGTCGACGTGCCATCGTCGGCGAGGCCGATCGCGGGAGTGGAGGGTGAAGTCGGCGGGGGACACGCGATAAAGGCCTGTGCTGCAGCGGTGTTACGGCCGACGATGAGATCGGTGCCGGGGCCCCAGTCGCCGCTGAGTTGCTTGGGCCCGAACAGCGTCTCGGTGACTGTATTGATGAAATAGTTGCCCACGGCCCCGATCGTCGGCCCCGGATTGCTCGTGCCGTCCAGCACTGTGTTGCCAAAGCGATCGGTACAGGTCGCCGTGCCGCTGACCGGGCCGACCCCACCCAGCGTGAGGACCGATAGCGCCGTCGACGCCAATGCGCGTCGATTCGGGTCGTCGGCGAAGGAGAGGGTCCGGATCGCGAACGGTCCGCCGACGCCGCTCGCGTCGGCGCCGAGGGGCTTCACGCCCCACTGGAGCAGCTCGGCGGGATCGGGCGGCGGGCTGTCGCCGGTGGCGATCGCCCGCAGGGTCACGTAGGCGCGCTCGCCGGGCGCCAGGGAAATGGTCGCGGCCTTGGGATCGAAAGGCAGCGATGCCCCGAGGGTCGGATCATTGGGGTCGATGATCGGCACACTGCCGACGTTGGAGATGTCGGCGATGGTCTGGAGCAGCCCGATGCGCACCGCGTTGCCGGTGGTCGATGCCACTGTCGTCGGCGGAATCGCCACCGGCACGAAGGCGACCTTGCGGATCACGAGTTGGAGGGTGTAGCCCGGCGGCGTGGTGCATACGTGGGTCGTTGGGTTGCATATCGCACCGCTGAGCAGCATCTTGAACGACAGCGTGGTATCGGTGTTGCCCCGGTTGCGGATGGTGAACGTGGTGTCGCGGAAGTTGCTGTTTCCGAGGTCGGCCGGCGTGAAGGCCGTGTTGGCGAGCTCTGTCGACGCCACCTCGATCGAGCGCAGCGCGTTCGGATCGCCGCGATCGGTCGGATCACCGAGCGGCGAGTTGCTCAGCACGACATTACTGAGCGCATTGTTCGACAGGGCGTTGTTCGACAGCGCCGCATTGCTCAGGGCGACGTTCGACAGCACCGCATTGGAAAGCACGTTGTTGGACAGTACTGCATTGGACAGGGCGTTGGTCGGATCGAGATTCGACAGCACGACGTTGGTCAGTGCGTTGTTCGACAGGACTGCGTTGCTCAGGGCGACGTTCGCGGGATCCAGGTTGGTCAGGGGCGCATTGATCGCGGTGTTGGACAGCGCGACGTTGCTCAGAACCACGTTGCTCAGCACGACATTGCTAAGCACGTTGTTGGAAAGCACATTGTTCGACAGCGCGGCATTCGACAGGACAACGTTCGACAGCACTGCGTTGGTCAGCGCGTCGTTGGACAGCGCGTTGGTGATCGCCGCATTGGACGGGTCGAGGTTGGACAGGACTGCATTGCTCAGGACGACGTTCGACAGCACGGCGTTGGTCAGTGCGTTGTTCGAGAGGACGTTGTTGCTGAGGGCGTTGTTGGAGAGAGCGTTGTTGGTGAGCACCGCATTCGACAGGACGACGGCCCCGAGGTTGTCGTTGGCGAGGTCTTGTGCGGTGCCATCGGTGTTGGTGACGAATGCTGCGGTCGGGTCGGGATTGAGCACCACCTGCGAGCTATAGGCCGGTGCGGGCGATGCGCTGGAAACACCGACTGCGAGGCGGGCCTTCGGCGTGGTGGCGCTCCCGCGGACCCACAGGGTCACGGTCGACGATGACTTGGGCTGGATCACGATCTG
>JBDTWB010000012.1:0-40025 GCA_040006895.1 Casimicrobiaceae bacterium
TTCCCGATCATTCCCTGCAACCTGTGCGGCTCGCAGGAGCATCTGCAGCGCAAGCAGGTGAGCGCGATGCTGCGCGACTGGGAGAGGCAATTCCCCGGGCGGATCGAGTCTGTCTGGAATGCCATGGGCAGCATCGTGCCTACCCACCTCCTCGACCGTCGCATCAACGATTTCGCGGCAGTGGGTGCCGCCGGCGAGATACCTCCCGAAGGCGACCTCGGCTTCGACGTCGACCCCATCATCGAGGCGGCCGTGTCGAGTACGACGCCGGGCGTCACCGCGACGGGCACGACGATTGCGGCACTCGCCGCGATCGGCGTGAACGTCCTTCGTCGCCCCGACGCTGCAGCGTGATGGAGGTGGGCATCGCGGCCGCACGGCGCGCCGTGCAATGCCTCGTCCTGCTGACCGGCGTGCTCGGCCTGCCGATGCTCGCCTTCGATGCGACGGCCGACGTCGCGACGCGGCTGGAAGGCCCGCGCCTGCTCGCTGCGCTGCGCGACGGCGGTCACATCCTGTACTTCCGCCACACGTCGACGGACTTCGGCCAGAGCGACGAGCGGATGAGCGGCTACGAGGATTGCGGGCTGCAACGCAATCTCACCGACACGGGTCGCGACGAAGCACGTGCGATCGGGCGCACGATCGCCGCGCTGTCGATTCCGGTCGGGAACGTGCTCGCGAGCCCGTTCTGTCGGACGCTGGAAACTGCCCACCTCATGTTCGGTCGTGCGACCCCGACACCGGCGGTACGGGGCGGGCCCGCGAGCGACGCCGGAGATCGCTACCGCGACTTGCGCCGTCTGCTGGCCACGCCGGTCGGCAGGGGTGCCAACGTGGTGATCGTCAGCCATGGCAACCCCTTCCGGGCTATCACCGACGCGCCGTACCTTGCCGAAGGGGAAGCCGCCGTGATCGATGGCGATGGCCGCGGCGCTTTCCGGGTGATCGCCCGCATCCGCAAGGATGGCTGGGAGCAGCTCGCGACACCCTGACGCCAGTCGGATACGCGGACTTCCGCTACTTGACGGTGTCCTGGCTTTGTCCGAAGAGATGCTTGCGCGACTCATCGTCGTGCACGGACGGCGTGGTGTTGACCCTGTCGGCCACGGCATAGGCGCGCGCGACCGCCGCGCGCGCACCGATGGCGTGCCGCCAGCGCTCGAGATGCGGAAAGTGCGCCATGTCCTGGGACTGCCGGTCGGGCTGCACCCACGGGTAGGACGCCATGTCGGCGATGGAGTAGTCGCCGGCCAGGAACTCACGATCGGCGAGACGCTTGTTCATCACGCCGTAGAGGCGCCCGGTCTCCTTCACGTAACGGTCGATCGCGTACGGAATTTTGTCGGGCGCGTAGCGCGAGAAATGATGGTTCTGCCCGGCCATCGGGCCCAGGCCACCCATCTGCCAGAATAGCCACTGGATGCAGTCGTAGCGCGCGCGCACGGCCTCCGGCAGGAATCGCCCGGTCTTTTCCGCAAGATAGAGCAGGATCGCGCCCGACTCGAACATCGCCACCGGCTCGCCGCCGCCGGGCGGATCATGATCGACGATCGCCGGAATGCGATTGTTGGGCGCGATACGCAGGAAGTCCGGATGAAACTGGTGGCCCCGGCTGATATTGACCGCCTTCACCTCGTAGGGCAGACCGGTCTCCTCCAGGAAGATCGTGATCTTGTGGCCGTTTGGCGTGGTCCAGTAGTAGAGATCGATCATCGGTCTTTCACCTTTGTGGCGCGCGTCAGGATCGGGTCGGCAGGGAACGAGGCCAGACAGTACCCGGATGTACGGCAAGGCGCGCGCGAGGAGCCCACGCCGCTATCGGGGCGTGCAGCCACGTCAGCCCTAGAAGGTGCCCGGGTAGGCGCCCCCGTCGAGCAATACATTCTGTCCGACGATGAACCCCGCGTGCACGCTGCACAGGAACGCGCAGGTGGCGCCGAACTCCTCGGGTGAGCCATAACGTCCGGCGGGTGTACTCTTGCGACCCGCCTCCAAGGTCTCCTCGAACGACTTGCCGGTCGACCTGGCACGCGCCTGCATGGTGGTGCGGAGCCGGTCGGTTTCGAAGTACCCCGGCAGCATGTTGTTGATCGTGACGTTGTGCCCCGCCACCTTGCGAGCGAGTCCGGCCACGAAGCCGGTGAGACCGCTGCGGGCCCCGTTGGAAAGTCCCAGCACGTCGATCGGCGCCTTCACGGCTCCGGACGTGATGTTCACGATCCGGCCGAAGCGCCGCTCGATCATGCCGTCCACGGTCGCCTTGATGAGCTCGATCGGGGTGAGCATGTTGGCGTCGATCGCCCGGATCCACACATCGCGATCCCAATCGCGAAAATCGCCCGGCGGCGGGCCGCCGGCATTGTTGATCAGGATGTCCGGTTGCGGACAGATCGCCAGCGCCGCTGCGCGTCCTTCGGGGGTGGTGATGTCCGCGGCCAGTGCCTGTACCGGTCGACCGGCCCGCGCACCGATCTCCTCCGCGGCGCGGCGTACGGTGTCCTCGGTACGCGCCACGATCGTGACGTCGACCCCCGCGTCCGCAAGCGCCTGCGCGCAGCCCCGCCCTAGTCCCTTGCTCGCGGCGCACACCAGCGCCTTGCGACCTGCGATGCCTAGATCCATGTCGGCTCCGGTCCCTTCTATCCCAGTTGGCCCACGGCCGCGGCCGGGGCCGGGCGGCGGGTGCTCAGCGCGGTGCCCACTGCGAGCAGCAGGAACACCGCGATGCCGGCAAAGACCATCCGGGGAGCATGATGATCGAGAAGCACGCCGGCGATCACCGGGCCGGCGGTGGCACCCACGTCGAGGCCCGAATACACGAACCCGTAGGTCCGCCCCGCCGCGCCGGGCGGTGCGATCGTGCGCACCAGCATGTCGCGCGACGGCCCGGTGCTGCCGAGCGCAAAACCTCCAATGGCCAGAAGCGGCACGGCAGCCGCAGCCGGGATCGGCAGTGCTGCGATCGCCACCATGACGACCGCTCCGGCCACGAGGCCGAGTGCGGCCAGCCGTTCGGGTCGCCACGTCCGGCCGACCAAGAAACCCCCTGCGATGATGCCAGCGGTGCTGCCGAGCAAGTAGGCCGACACGGCCGAGGTTGCCACGGCGAGCGTGATGCCATGGGCCGCGTTCAGGGCCGGCGCCGCAAAGGTCTGCACGGTGATGATTGCCGCGGTATAGAAGCAGAAGAACGCGAAGCAAAGCAGGATCGGCGCCTGGCGAAAGATGGCGAAGCTCGCGGCCCGGTTGACGGCGGTTTCGTTTCCCCGATGGCCGGCGGTGTCGAGATCACGCCGGTTGACGGCGAGCATCAGCAGCACCCCGAGACCGACCAGCCCCATCACCATCAGCGCAGCGCGCCAGCCGAACGCGCTGGCGAGTGTGAAGCTTGCCAGTGGCGCGAGCGCATAACCGAGGCTGCCGCCCACGCCATGGATGCTGTACGCATGCCCCAGGCGGCGTGGCTCGACGCGGCCGTTGAGCACGGCGAAATCCGCGGGATGGAACACGCCGTTGCCGATCCCCATCAATGCGGCAAGGAGGTAGAGCATGCCGAACACCGGCACGAATCCGGCCACGAACGTTCCGGCCGCCAGCAGTCCCATCCCGGCGAAGAGCACGGGCCGCGCGCCGAACCGGTCCACAGCGAAGCCCGCGACGAACTGCGACAGCGCGCTGCCGATGTAGAAGACCGCTGTCAATGCGCCGAGCGCGGCGTAGCTCACCCCGAACTCGGCCCTCAGAAAGACGAACAGGGGCGGCAACGCGAGTTGCAGGAAGTGCGACGTCCAGTGGGCCGTGGCGACGAGGCCGATGACCCGCGCATCGCGGCGGAACGTCCCGGCAGTCGAGGTATCCAAGGCTGGGTACGGGAATGGGTGTAAGGAATGGTGGCCTACCCTCCACTATACTGCACGCCACCTCGATGAGCGCGCGCCGCGCGGCGTCTCGCCTCGAGGACGTAACCGGCAACACGACGGAGAGCCAGATGGTCGACAAGGTCAGCAAAACCGATGCGCAATGGCGCGCGGAGCTCACGCCCGAGCAGTACCGCGTCACGCGACGCAAGGGCACCGAACGCGCGTTCAGCGGCGAGTTGTGGGACAAGCACGAGGATGGCACTTACCGGTGCGTCTGTTGCGGCACCCCGCTCTTCAGTTCCGAAACCAAGTTCGAATCCGGAACCGGCTGGCCGAGCTTCTCGGCTCCCGTGGACGGCGAGCACGTGCGCACGGACGAAGACGTCAGCTTTCTCATGCGCCGCACCGAGGTCGTGTGCGCTGCGTGCGACGCGCATCTCGGCCATGTGTTCGAGGATGGCCCCGAGCCTACTGGGCTCCGCTACTGCTTGAATTCCGCCGCACTCGCGTTCGATCCCAGCAAGCCGGGGTAGCCGCGCGTCGCCCGTCGGCTCGCCGGCCGCGAGTGGCGTCGCGAGGCGCCTGGACAGGCGTGTCGCGTTCCGAGGAAGCTCCACATGCGGTTGCTGCTTGCCGAAGACGACCGGATGATCGGCGCCAGCATCCAGAAGGGCCTGCGCCAGGACGGGTTCACCGTGGACTGGGTGCAGGACGGGCGAGCGGCCGAGTTGGCGTTACGGGAAGCCGTGCACGACCTGGTGTTGCTGGACCTGGGTCTGCCGCGCAAGGAAGGCCTCGACGTACTGAAGTCAATGCGCCGCGGCGGCGACCTGCGTCCGGTGCTGATCCTGACCGCCCGCGATGCGGTGGCCGACCGGGTCGCCGGACTGGACGCGGGAGCCGACGACTACGTGGTGAAGCCCTTCGCACTCGACGAACTGGCCGCACGCATCCGTGCCCTCGCAAGGCGTCAAGCTGGGCGCGCCGAGCCGGTACTCGCGTTCGGTGACATTGCGCTGACGCCCGCTACCCGCGAGGCGCGGGTGCGCGGCGAGCCGGTCGCGCTCTCGGCGCGGGAGTTCGCCTTGCTCGAGGCCCTCATGACCAGGCCGGGTGCGGTGCTGTCGCGCGCCCAGCTCGAGCAGAAGCTCTACGGCTGGGACGACGAGATCGAAAGCAACGCCGTCGAGGTGCACCTGCATGGTCTGCGCCGCAAGCTGGGCGCCGATGTCATCCGCAACGTTCGCGGCGTCGGCTGGATGATCGGCAGCACGACGGGGGCGCCATGAGCCCAGGGAGCGAGGTCGCGCCGGCCGCGCATGGCGAATCGACGAGGCGCCCACGTTCGTTGCGCGCGGTCCTGGTGGGCTGGCTGATGGCAGGGCTGCTGCTCGCCGGGATCGTGGCGGCGGCCGCCACCTACCAGCGCGCCCGCGAGGAGGCCAACGTGCTATTCGACTACCAGTTGCAGCAAATGGCGGCCTCGCTCACCGGCATGCCGATCGCTGCGAGCGTACCGCCCGGCGCCCCACCCGGTGCCGGCGCCTTGGTGGTGCAGGTATGGGACCGCAACGGCGTGCAAGTCTACCTGTCGCAGCCGCAAAGCCGGCTGCCGCAGCATGCCCAGCTGGGGTTCAACACCGTGGCAGCCGAGACCGGGGAATGGCGGGTATTCAGCATGCTCGCCGGACAACAGGTGGTGCAGGTTGCCCAGCCGATGGCCGTGCGCTCGGCACTCGCGACCAGCATGGCGCTGCGCACCATCGTGCCGTTGCTCGCGGTCCTGCCCGCGCTCGCGATCCTCGCGTGGTTCGTGATCGCCCGGGGTCTCGAGCCGATCGATCGGCTGGCCGCGCAGCTGTCGGCACGATCCCCGCGCGAGCTCGAGCCCCTGGCCGAAGCCGGCTTGCCGCAGGAGGTGACGCCACTCGTTCACGCCCTCAACGGGCTCCTGGCGCGCCTCGACGAAGCCCGCGCGGCGCAGCGCACTTTCATCGCCGACGCCGCGCACGAATTACGCACGCCGCTAACCGCCGTGCACCTGCAGGCTCAGCTTGCCCAGCGTGCGATCGACGGCGAGGAGCGTGCCGCCGCCTTCGCGGAATTGCGCAGCGGACTCGAGCGCGCCACGCATCTGGTCGAGCAGCTCCTCACCTTGGCACGCGAGGAGCCGGGCGTCGCGGAGCGACCGTTCGGGACGGTGGATCTGGACGCCCTCGCGCAGGATGTGGTGGCGGATCGCGCCAGCCTGGCGCAGGCGCGCCGGATCGATCTGGGCTACACCGGCCCGACCGCGCCGATCGCCGTGCGCGGCGACCGCGACGGCCTGTACACCCTGCTCGCCAACCTGGTCGACAACGCCGTGAGATACACGCCGGCGGGCGGACGAGTCGATGTCGCGGTGACCGACGACGCGGCTCGACCCACACTCCTGGTCCGCGATTCCGGACCCGGCATATCGGAGTCCGAGCGGCCACGGGTATTCGACCGCTTCTATCGTGCGCCAGGCACCGTCAGTCCGGGAAGCGGCCTCGGCCTCGCCATCGTCAAGCGGATCGCCGATCGTCACGGTGCCACGGTGGATCTCGGCCCTGGGCTTGCGATCACACCGGCGGACCCCCCGGAGCGCGGGCCCGGTCTCGGAATCGCGCTCCGCTTTCCGATCTGACCCGCCCGGGTGGGGCTTGCCTCGGGCCATCGTCGCCCCCATACCCCACCAAGCAGATGGCATCGGGCCTGCCAGGCCTCCAGTGAAGCGGATGACCTCGGGCCTTGCCCGGCCTTAAGTGTGGCTTAAGTTTCGATCGGTACCATTCGTCCTGTCATGGGAGAAGCCTTCCCACGAACAACGTCTTTCCTGGAGAGCGAAGCTATGCAATCGAAATCCCTGAAGCGCAGTGTGGTGGCCCTCGCCGTCGCCGGCGCCTTTGCCACGGGCACCCTGGTCGCCGAACGGCACGGCTTTTCCCCCGCCGACGCGGCGGTCACGCCCCCGGTGGTCGCACCGTCGCGCGCGGTAGTCGGCGGTGCGCCGGTCGCAGCCCTCCCCGATTTCGCGGACCTCGTGCAAAAGCAGGGCCCGGCGGTGGTGCAGATCAGCGTGACCGGTAGCCTCAAGAAAGCCGCCGCCCGGGGAGGCATGCCGTTCGGCGAGGACGACGAGGACAGCAATCCCCTTGCGCCATTCTTCCGCGGTATGCCGATGCCCCAGCAACCCCAGCAACCGCGGCAGATGCAGGGCATGGGGTCGGGCTTCATCGTCAGCGACGATGGCGTGATCCTGACCAACGCCCACGTCGTGGCCAATGCCGACGAAGTGACGGTGCGGCTCACCGACCATCGCGAGTTCAAGGCGAAGGTACTGGGAACCGACAAGCGTACCGACGTCGCGGTGCTGAAGGTCGAGGCGAAGGACCTGCCGATGGTGCATGTGGGCTCCAGCGAAAAGGCTCGCGTCGGCGAGTGGGTGGTCGCCATCGGGGCGCCGTTCGGGCTCGACAACACCGTGACCTCGGGCATCATCAGCGCCAAGGGCCGCACCCTGCCGGGCGACTCCTACGTGCCGTTCATCCAGACCGATGCCGCGGTCAACCCGGGCAATTCGGGTGGCCCGTTGTTCAACATGAACGGCGAGGTGATCGGCATCAACTCGCAGATCTTCAGCCGCAGCGGCGGCTTCCAGGGTCTCGCGTTCGCGGTGCCGATCGACGTCGCCCTCAACGTCAAGGACCAGATCCTCAAGACCGGCAAGGTGCAGCACGGCCTGCTCGGCGTCACCATCCAGGAACTCAACGCCCAGCTCGCCGAGAATTTCGGCCTGAAACAGCCTACCGGTGCGCTGGTGTCGTCGGTGCAGAAGGATGGTCCTGGCGCGAAGGCGGGGCTCAAGCCCGGTGACGTCATCCTGAAGTTCAACGGCAAGCCGATCAGCCGTTCCGGGGAACTGCCGCCGATGGTGGCCTCGCTCTCGCCAGGGACCAGT
Organism: Casimicrobiaceae bacterium; assembly: GCA_040006895.1. Taxonomy (GTDB): domain Bacteria; phylum Pseudomonadota; class Gammaproteobacteria; order Burkholderiales; family Casimicrobiaceae; genus CAIWHR01. The sequence goes on from JBDTWB010000012.1 coordinate 7,846, forward strand.
GTGGCGCTCGAGGTATGGCGTGAAGGCAAGCCGATCGGCGTCACGACCACCATCGGCACGCTCGACGCCGAGAAGGCGGTGATCGCCAAGAACGAAAAAGGCGACGCGGCGACCGGTGGCAAGCTCGGCGTTGCCGTGCGTCCGCTGACTCCGGACGAGAAGAAGTCCGGGGACATGGCGAGTGGCGTGGTGATCGAGAACGTGGGCGGCCCGGCGGCAAAGGCGGGTTTGCAGCCGGGGGACGTCATCCTTTCGGTCAATAGCACCCCGGTGAATTCGGTCGACGAGCTGCGCGCCATCATCGACAAGGCCGGCAAGACGATCGCGATCCTGGTGCAGCGTGACGAGGCGCGGATCTTCGTGCCGGTGACCATCGGCTGACGTTGCATACGCCGAAACTGCGGCGACCGACCGACTCCTCCGGCCGTCGCAGGGCCGGTCCTGCAAGACCGGATGCAACAGGGCGGGCCGAGAGGCCCGCCTTTTTTCCGAACGCATCACCCCCCGGGCGCCAACTTTCCTGCGCAAACGATCGCAGGTACACCAGGGAACGTCGTGCGCGCGGCTCGTCGCGATGGCGGTCGTTGGCGTGATCGGGTTCGCGCGCGGGTGTTGGTTGACCGGCATCCGCTACGCGGCGCGCCTCGATGGTCTATCGCGCCCGACCACGCTGGCACTCCGGGCACCGTCGCGGACTCAGTCGGCGGAGGCCGGATCGGCCACGAAGTGCCCGGACTTGCCGCCTTTTTTCTCGAGCAGCCGGATGCCTTCGATGTGCATCGCCCGATCGATTGCCTTGCACATGTCGTAGATGGTGAGCAATCCGACACTCGCAGCCGTCAGCGCCTCCATCTCCACGCCGGTGGGGCCGATGGTCTCGGCAGTGACTTCGATCCGCACGGCAGGCGCCTCGGCTTCGAGCGCGAATTCCACGGCCAGCCGCGTCAAGCCCAGCGGATGACACAGCGGAATGAGCTCGGCAGTGCGCTTGGCTGCCTGGATCGCGGCGATCCGTGCGACGCCCAGCACGTCTCCCTTTGCCATCGTGCCGCCGGCGATGCGTGCGAAGGTGGCGGGCTGCATGCGAATCCATCCGCCGGCGCGCGCCACCCGGCGCGTCGCGGGCTTGGCGCCGACGTCGACCATGTGCGCCTGACCGTCGGCATCGAAGTGGGTAAAATGAGCTTCAGGCGCGTCTGCGGCAGGACTGCGTTCCGCGCGTTGCGCGCCTGCGGCTGCTTGTCGCCGCGGGGTGCGAATGTTCGTGGACTTGGTGGAAGACTTGGCCATGGAGGTCCCCAATCCCGACCGCGAAGCGATCGTCCTGGCGGGTGCCGGTTTCATCCCCGGCAGCACGCAGGCGCCGCCCGCCGGACCCGATCTGAACTTCGCAATCGGCGGCGCATCTTAGCACCGCCAGATGCGGATCCCTTGCCATGACGGACATGCAACCTTCAGCACCCCCCGGCGCATGCGGTAGGCTCACCACCCCGAGCTTCCGGCGCGGCCTCGCATCGCTGCTGTGCGTCGTTCTGGCGATGCAGCCGCTCGGTCTCGCGCGGGCGCAAACGAGCCGCCTGCCCGATCTCGGCGACGAATCGCAGTCGCTCATCACCCCGGTGCAGGAACGCAGGATGGGCGAAGGCGTCGTGCGCCAGATTCGTGGTGCGGGCGCCTACCTCGACGACCCCGAAGTCAACGACTACCTGAACCTGCTCGGCCAGCGGCTGGTTGCCGCCGTGCCATCGGGCCAGGCGGATTTCGAGTTCTTCGCCGTCGCCGATCCGGCGATCAACGCGTTCGCCCTGCCGGGAGGCTTTGTCGGCGTGAACAGCGGCCTCATCGTCCTGGCTCAGACTGAATCGGAGCTCGCCTCCGTGCTCGCCCACGAGATCAGTCACGTCACCCAGCATCACCTCACGCGTTCGGTCGCCGGAGCGCAGCGCTCGATGCTTTATTCGCTGGCCGCGCTGGCGGTGGCGCTCGCCGCGGCACGTTCGGGCGGTTCGTCGAGCGGACAGGCCACGTCCGCCGCCATTGCCAGCGCCCAGGCGTTGGCGATCCAGAGCCAAATCAATTACACCCGCGAGCACGAGTACGAGGCCGACCGCATCGGCTTCCAGCGCCTCGAGGCCGCTGGCTTCGACGTCAATGCGATGGCGACCTTCATGGAGCGCCTGCAGAAGACCACCCGGTTCGCCGACGCGGCCGCACCCACCTACCTGCGCACCCACCCGGTGACCTACGAGCGCATCGCCGATGCGCAGGCACGCGCGCATGACAAGCCCTACCGCCAGGTCGCGGACTCCCTGGACTTCCACATGGTGCGGGCGTTGCTGCGGAGCTACGTCGGCACACCGAAGGATGCCGTCGACTTCTTCCGGGACGCGCTGGCCGAGCGCAAGTACAACAACGAGGTGGCCACGCGCTATGGACTGGTCGCGTCGTTGCTGCGCGCCAGCCAGTTCGACCGCGCCAAGGCGGAACTCGCTGCCTTGGAGAAGAAGGCACCGCCGCACCCGATGGTCGAAGCGATGGCCGGGCATGTGCTCATGGAATCGGGCGACACTCCCGGGGCACTCAAACGCTTCGAAAGCGCCCTGCAGCGCTACCCGAACAAGATGCAGCTCGTATACGACTACCCGGAAACGCTGCTCAAAGCCGGGCGACCGCGCGATGCCTCAGCGTTCCTGGAGCGCGAGCTCGCGCGCTTTCCTGGCGATGGCCGGTTGCACAGCCTTGCTGCACGCACGTATGCGGCGCTCGGCAACATGACCCGGCAACACCTGCACCAGGGCGAGCTCTACGCGTGGCAGGGCGATCTCAAGGGCGCGATCACCCAGCTCGAGCTCGCGGCGAAGGCCCGGGACGGCGACTTCTACGTCATGTCGGTGATCGACACACGCCTCAAGGCGTTACGTCGCGACCTCGAGGACGAGAAAGCACTGGCGAAGAACGGGTAGCCAGACACTGCCGAACGCGCCCGCGGCTGTCTGCCGTGAGGCGGTGCGCGCAACGCCGCGGCGCTGCCCGCTCGGTCGCGGCGACACGGCCACGTTCGACTACCCGGTCGATCAGCTCTACCTCATCGCGGAATGACCGGGATGTCGCGCGACGCTCGAACACTCCTGCTACTGCCCGGATGCCGACCCCTGGTGATGGCGGCGCTGTTCGCCCTGCCGATGGTGGTCGTGGCTGTGTGGAGCCTCGGCAATGCCCAGGATCGATGGACCTTCGACAGCTACGCGCGCGTTCTGCTCGATCGATACCACTGGTCCGTACTCGCCACCACGTTCCGCATCGCCGGCCTGGCCACCCTCTGGTGCGTGCTCATCGGGTTTCCCCTGGCGTACTACCTCGTCCGCCTGGTCCGCTGGCCCCTTATGGCGCCGGGTATGCGTGATCCTGCTCGTCATCCCGCTGTTCACCAGCAACGTGGTTCGCTCGTTTGGATGGATGGTGCTGCTCGGCCGCGAGGGTCTCGTGAACAGCGGCATCCCACTTCGGCGCACATCCACGGACTCAATTTCGTGACCCTCTGGCACGCGCCGACGCTCGACGGCGCCTTCTACAAGAACGTCCACGTATTCAGCGCCGGGCAGCTCGACCGCTCCCCCGGGGGAACGGGCACGAGCGCAATGCTCGCCATGTTCGAGGCGCGCGGCCGGATTGCCATCAACCAGCCGATCCGCTCCGAAGGATTGCTGGGAACGGGGACCTTCGAGGTCTGCCTCATCGGCGAGACGAAGCTGGGCAGCGTGCGGGCCGTGCGCCCTACCGTCAAAGGCACAGCCTCGCTGCTCGGGACCGCGCGCTGGGTGATCGATCCGCGCGATCCGGTGGGCGCCGGGTTCCTGGTCCAATGTCCTCAGCAGCGTCATCGTGGGCGGCTGTGGCGCGTAGCACGCCCGCGACCCGTCCATCGATCTTCGCGCCCGTTCCCCGTGGGAGGGTGAGGAGGACATCGCTCCGCCCCCGCGAGACCGCCCCCGCCATCGCTGTTGCCAGGACCGAGGAGTACGGCCCTCCCTGTCGAGATTGGCAGCTGGGCCCTCCGGCCCGCGCGGCATATGTTTTTGCGAAAGCGCGGACGCGACGGCCATTCGACCCATTACGGTCCGGCAGCTTCTTACCCGGGGGCAACCATGAAGGTGCTGGTCATCGACGATCACCCGCTGATCGCGGAAGCGCTTGGGCAGCTCCTGCCGCTGGTTGAAAGCGATGTCGTGCTGCGCGCGGCCGGCGATCCCGCGGCTGCCGTCGAGCTCCTCGACAACGAGCCCGACATCGCGCTCATCCTCCTCGATCTCGCCCTGCCCGGCGCGCGCGGTTTCGATTTCCTCGCGGATCTCATCCTCGACTATCCCGGCATTCCGATCGTGGTGTTGTCGGCGACCCATGACGACGCCACGGTCAACGCGGCGCTTGCCGCCGGTGCGCGCGGATTCATTCCGAAGACCGTGCATCCGGGTGTACTGATCGAAGGCGTACGTGCCGCGCTGCAGGGTACGCGGGTGGTGCGTCTGCAAACCGCTACGGCCGCCAGTGGCGACGGTGTGGCCATCGGATCGCACGCACTCGGGCTCACGCCCCGTCAGGTGGACGTGCTGAAGCTGCTCGTGGAGGGCAAGCCGAACAAGATCATCTGCCGCGACCTCCGGCTGTCGGAAGGCACGGTGAAGGTCCACGTGAGTGCGATCCTCAAGGCGTTACGGGTGCAGTCGCGGACGCAGGCCGTCGCGGAGCTCGCACGCCGCGGAATTCATTCGGCGGCCATCAGCGCACGTCGCTGACGGTGACTGCCATGCTGGGGCACCAGGCGATTGCGCCGGCGGTGCTGGTGCGGGCGCGTGCCGACCAGGTCGCCACGCTCTACGGCCAGTGGCATCGCACCACGCAGTCGATGGCCTTCGGGGTCGCGCTGCTCTGCACGGTGCTATGGCAGGAAGCCGCCGCAATCGGCATTGCAGCCTGGGTCGCGGCCATCGTCGCCAACCAGGGTTGGCGTGGTGCGCTCGTCGCCGCGTACCGCCGGATCGCGCCGGGGCCCGAGTGCGCCGGGCGATGGGGCGCGTACTGGACCGTCGGCTCCACGGTCGCGGGGGCGTTGTGGGGCGTGGCGGCGGTGGCCATGTTTCCCGCTTCGGCTGCGCACCAGGCTTTGCTCATCGTCTGCCTGTTCGGCGTTGTGCTGGGCGGCCTCAATCTCACCGCAGTCTACAAGCCGGCCTTTTATGGCTTCGTCTGCGCCGCACTCATGCCTCTCATCGCCCGGGTCGGCTGGGAAGGCGATGAAGTCCATCTGTTCACGGCGCTCGTCATGGGTGTCGTGCTCGCGTTCGTTCTCACCTACGGGCACCGGCTGAACGACCTCCTGACCCAGTCCCTCGCCATGCGCTACGAGAATACCGACCTCATCGACGCGCTGACCGCGCAGACCGAAGCGGCGGAACGTGCATGTGCGGCGGCAGAAACGGCCAACCGCGCCAAGAGCCAGTTCCTCGCGGCCGCGAGCCACGATCTGCGCCAGCCGCTGCATGCCATGGGACTCTTCGCGGCGGCATTGGCGGGCAGGGTGCGCGATCCTGGCGTCGCCCCGCTGGTGGCAAGCATCCACGCATCGGTGGAGGCGCTCGAAGCCTTGTTCTCGCAACTTCTCGACCTCTCGCGCCTCGAAGCCGGAGCCCTGACGCCCGATATCTCGGCCGTCTCCCTGCAGCCGGTTTTCGACCGGATCGCCCGCGACCTCGGGACGCAGGCGAGCGCGGCGGGGCTCGTCCTGCGGGTGCGCGCAACGCCGGCAGTCGTGCTCACCGATCAACTGCTGCTCGAACGGGTCTTGCGCAATTTCGTCGCCAACGCGCTGCGCTACACGCGCCATGGCGGTGTGGTGGTCGGCGTCCGCCGGCGGGGTACGGCCGTGCGCATCGACGTGGTCGACACCGGCATCGGCCTCGCACCCACCGATCGCGCACGCATCTTCGAGGAGTTCGTGCAGGTAGACGGCGCGGCGGGCCGGATGCGGCGCGGTCACGGCATGGGCCTCGGTCTCGCCATCGTCCGGCGACTGGCGACGCTGCTCGAGCATCGGGTCGAGGTTGCGTCGACGCCGGGTCGTGGCTCGCGATTCTCGGTGTACGTGGACCGCGCACCCATCCATCGGGTGCGCCATCTACCGGCGGAAAGCGCGCGGGTCAGCCCCGCCAGCGAGGCAACCGATCCATCGTTGTTCGCCCGGCGTCGGTTCGTGGTGATCGACGACGATCCGGGTGTGACCGGGGCGATGACCGCGCTTTTCGAAACCTGGGGTGCGGACGTGGTGGCGGCAGGCGCCGTCGACGAGGCATTGCGCCAACTGGCGGAACGCGGCGCGAACGCTCACGTCGACCTTCTCGTGGTCGATCTGCGCCTCGGCGAAGGCGCGTCCGGCATCGACGCGGTCACCCGCATGCGGCGTGCGCTGAACCGCACGATCGCCGCCCTGATCGTATCGGGAGACACGTCCGACGACGCGGCGCGGGAGGCTGCCGGGGCAGGCATCGCCCTGCTGCACAAACCGGTGATGGCGACGACCCTGCGGCATGCAGCCGAGGCCGCGCTTGCCGTCGGCGGTCCGGCCTGCCCGCGGGTCGCCACGAAGGTGTGACGGGCGAAAGACTCCGCCACGGCCACCGGATGCCCGCGCACGCCGCGCCCGGCCGGTGAGTCAGGCCAGGAACCCAAGGTCGCTCGTCGCGAAGCGGCCGATGTTCGGGAAGAGGTAGGTCATGTCGCTGCTCGCGACCCCGAACCACTTGGCGAGGGTCGAGCCGATCTGGTCGACCGCGGTGGTCGGAATCCACACCCCGTTGCTGCCGGTGTCGTCGTTACCCTTCAGCACAAGCTGGGGAAAGGTACCGTACATGTCACCACCGCGCACGGCCCCGCCTACCACCACCTGGTGCCCGCCCCACCCGTGGTCGGTGCCGGCGTTCGAGTTGCCGACGAAGGTGCGTGAAAAGTCGGACGCGGTGAACGCGGTGACGTTGCTGGCGACGCCGGCTGCCACGGTGTAGTCGTGAAACGCCTTCATTGCGGGGGCGAGCTGGCCGAAGAGGGTCGCCTGATTGGTGAGCAGGGCCGAGTGGTTGTCGAATCCGCCGAGGCTCACGAAAAAGAACTGCCGCTTCACACCGAGCGCCTGCCGGCCCTCGATCAGGCGGGCGACCTGCTTCAGCTGCTGGGCAAGGTTCGTGTTGAGGGCGCCAAAGGCCGTGCTGATGGCGCTGGGCAGTGACGCCGTCAGGATCGGGTTGGCGACCGCAGCCGACGCCAGCGCAGATTCCATCACCGAAGCGCCGCTGTCGGCCACCATGTTGAACGGATTGGTGTTGAGCAATGCGGTGAGGGCATTCACGCGCGCCGTGGATACGGCGTCGGTGCCCTGCCCCGTCAGCGACACGCCACCCGCGGTCGGCACCACGAACGGCGCGGTGGTCACACCCTGCGTCATCAGTTGATTCCCGGCCGCGGAGACCGCCGTCGGCAGCTTGGCGCCGCTATTGGTGGCGACGAGCCTGTCGGCGGCCCGCCCGCCCCAACCGGAGCGGATGGTGGCGCTCGGCAGGAACCCTTGCCAGAGCGACTGCTGGTCGCTGTGCGAGAAAAGGTTGGGCGGCCGGTTCACATTGCTGGTGTATTCGGCCTTGGTGATCGGCGCCACCAGCGTGCCGGCATTGGCGATCACCGCCAGCTTGCCGGCATCGAAGAGCGGCTTGAGGCTGGAGAACGCGGGATGGAAGCCATAGCGCCTGCCTCCCTGACCCGAGGCCGTGAACGGCAGCACCTCGGCCGAGGTCAGGGCGACGTTGCTGGTCGCGGTGCGTACGGCGGCGTACTGCGCGTAGTCGTCGATCGGTACGATCAGGTTGTTGCTGTCGTTGCCCCCGAACAGGAAGACGCAGACCAGTGCCTTGTAGTCGCTGACGGCCTGCGCATGCGCGCTCTCCACGCCCCACCGGGCGAGCGTGCCGGCGAGTGCGCTCGCGGTGAGTGCACCGGTCGATCCAAGGAATCCGCGGCGCGATGGGCTCATGTCAGTGCTGGACCTGGAATTGGTAGGAGGACGCCATCAGGTACACCGCCATGCGGGCGCGGTTGGGACGGTCGGTGACCGGCACCGCCGCCACCGCCTGGGCGATGACATCGCGTGCCGAACTGGGTAGCTGGCCCGCGAGCAGCACCTGGTTGATCCGATCGACCATGGCGGCGGGCTGGTCGGCCAGCGCCTCGAACTGCTGGGTATTGAGCCTCGTGCCTGTGGGATTGGGGACGGTGTTGTCGGCGTTGATGCCGCTGTACACCAGGGTATAGACCAGGTTGGTACGGGCGATCGCACTGTTGGAGTTGTGGATGCCAAACTCGGGAGCGAGCACCGCCGTGCCCGGCAAGGTGTAATCCGGCGGGAAGAAGTTGAACACCGTCGGCGAGGAAAAGGGCCGCTCCGACAGCGCCGAGGTGCGATTGGCGAGATCGTGGCCGTCGGTGGTGCCGGCAAGCGCGCGCAGCAATGCGGTCGCCATCAGCACCGGCTCGCGCAAGGAGCCGAACGTTGGATCGGCGGTCGAATCACCGCGCGCTTCGGGATCGAGCAGGATCGCCCGCACCACCCCTTTCATGTCGCCACGCACGCCCTGGCCGTTGTCGTTGAACTTGGCGGCCACGCGCGCGACGTACGCCGGACTGGGGTTGCCGGTCACGAGCTTCTGGATGAGCGCCTTGCCGACGAACGGCCCGACGTTGGGATGCATGAAGATGTTGTGGACGGCGTCGGCGAGATCTTTCTGGATGGTCTGGTTCGCCGGCAGGGTGACGCCGGACAGCAAGGTCTTGGTGCCGGTGTCGTGGCCGTTTGGATAGGGCGCCATCGGCGCCGCGTAGAACGCCGGATTCTTCTTGGTCGGCACGCTGCCGTCCGCGCTGGCGTAGGTCCATCCGGTGAATACCCGAGCCAGCTCCTTGATGGTGGTCTGGTCGTAGGTGGGGATCTCGGCGCCCTTGGCATCGAGTCGGGATGTGCCGTCGGCGTTGAGCTCGACCAGCCCGATGGCGAAGAGCTGCATGATTTCGCGGGCGTAGTTCTCGTTCGGCACCCGTCCGGTGGCGGCATTGGGCTTGTCGTTGTTCACCATGTCGAGATAGTTCCCCATCGCCGGCGACAACGTCACCCGGTTGAGGAGGCTCTCGAAGTTGCCGAAGGCTTCCTCGAACAGGATGTTCTGGTAGCGAGCCATCGGGTAGGCGACGAAGAGATCCGACTCGGTGGTCGAGACAACGTGGACCTGGGCAAGGGCCCAGGCTACCCGCTGGCGGAGCTGGTCGGGCTTGCCCGCGGCATTGGTGAAGAAGTCCCGCGCCATGCCCGTCGGCGTGAGGTGGTCGCGGTAGCAGATGAATTGCGGCGAGCTGGCCGGATAGTTGACGCCGTTGGCGTCCTGCTGACCGCAATCGACCGTGGCACTGAGCTGGATGCGGTTGTACTTGCTATCCGGGTAGCCGGACAGCGGCTGCAGCAGCTGATCGTCGATCCACGCACCAAGGCCCATGGACTTAACCCGTGCGGTCTCGGCTTGCGTGGGACCGAACGTCGCCTGGTTCAGGAAGCGCCAGATGTCGCCGTCCGTGGCTACGTTCACACCTTCCGGCGGCGTCGAGTTGCTGAACACGTAATACGCCGTGCCCTCATCGGCGAACCACAGCCACGTGGCGTTGACGTAGTCGCGCTCGGCCGCGCTGGTCGTATAGAAGTGCGCGCCGGTGCGGGTGTTGTAGAAGCGGTAGAGCGGCGTGCGCGCCGTACCCTCGCCCTGCGCCAGCCAGTACGCCGGCCCCTCGAGGATCAGCGCCGGGTAATGGGCGACGACGTAGTCCTTCTCGTCGGCGGACGCGGTGTAGAAGTGGGTGCCGGTCTGGGTGTTGAAGAAGCGGTAGACCGCAGTGGTGTCGGGAACCGCCTGCGGGAAAGCCCAGAAGACCGGCCCCTCGTACACGAAACTCGCGTACCGCAGCATCACGTCGTCGCGCTCGGTCGCCGAGATCGTGTAGAAGTGCGTGCCCTTGGCGGTGTTGTAAAAGCGGTAGACCGGGGATGCGTCGGCCCACGCCCACGCCGCGAAGACCATGAGTGCGACGGCGCCGAGGCAGCGGACGCTCCAACCGCGCAACGCGCCCGCCGGGCGCGCATGCTGCATGACTCGAGACTGCATGGCCGGCCTCCCGCCTCGCGCGAATGTTGCTGTTCTGATACTGCCCAGCAGCCGCGATGCAGCCACCCCTCGGATCGCACGAGTTTCGATCGCGTTCCGGTGCGCCATTATCGAGTCGGCACTTGCCGGCTTTCAACGCCGTTTGTCTGTTTTAGACAAAAGAACGGCAGACTGTGCAATCTTATGCCTACGGAATAGTCGGGCGACACCCCGTCCGAACAACTCAATCGCCGGCGTGCGGCCGGCACCACGTCCGGCGCACCTGCGGCAGGACGCGCCACGCGGCCGTCCTGACCACCAATTGCGGTCGGCGGCGCGGGTGGGCGAAGCCACGGTACGTCCCCCCCGCGCGTACCGACTCAGCCGTTGCCGGGAGCGTGGTGACGACCCTTCATACCCTCTCGGGAAGTCCCCATCCGGGCGAGGCGCGCGTTGATGGCGTCACGCACCACCGCCTTCTGCTCCGCCGACAACATGGCGTAGACATTCAGCCACTGGTTGCGGACGGCGACCCGCTGGGCGATGTTCTGCTGGAGCGCCTGGTCCTGTTGCGCTGCAATGGCGGCAAGGTCGGGCGTGGCCTTGGCGAGCTCGGCTTGCAGCGCTGTCTTCACCTGCTGGCGATTGGCACGGACGGCGTCGAATGCGGTCTTGCTCTGGGCGAGGGCGGCATCCCACGCCTGCTGCTGCGACGTATCGAGATTGAGGCTCGCCTTGGTCGCGAGCAGCGTCCCAGCGACCAAGTCCTCGCCGCCGCCGCCGTGATGCCCGCCGTGATGCCCGCCGCGAGGGCCGGTCTGGGCGCCCACATGCGCGGTCAATACGAGGGTTACGACGGCGGCGATCGTGGCAAGGGTTCGCCGGGTACGGGGGGTGGTAAGCGGGAAGTCGGTGCGGTTCATGGTGCATCCTTTCGAGTCGTTGATGGTGGCTGGAAGCCCGCCAGGTGACCGGCTTCTGTAACGTTGGAGTCGATCGTACTCGGGAGATTCCGAAGCAACGCTGGTGGTTTGCAACCAGGCGTTGCAACGGAGGGGTGGCGTTACATTCCCTTACAACTTCGTGCACCATCGCCTCGTTCGCCGCGTTACATCGACCCATGAGCCCGCACCCAAGTCCGACTCCGACCAAGATCCTCGTCGTCGACGACGACGTGCGCCTGCGCGACCTGCTGTCGCGCTATCTCACCCAACAGGAGTTCCAGGTGGCGACCTTGCCGGACGCGCGCGACCTCGACCGCAAGCTGCAGCGGGATCCACCGCACCTCGTGGTGCTCGATCTCATGCTTCCCGGCGAGGACGGGCTTGCGGTCTGCCGCCGCCTGCGCGCCGCTGGCGATGACGTGCCGATCATCATGCTGACGGCCAAGGGCGAGGACGTGGATCGGATCGTGGGGCTGGAGATGGGCGCCGACGACTATCTCGCCAAGCCGTTCAATCCACGCGAGCTCGTGGCGCGGATCCAGGCGGTGCTGCGCCGCCAGCGCGAGCATCGGGCGCCGGGCGGCGCGGCACTCGAGGGTCGCGTGCCGTTCGGGCCGTTCGAGCTCGATCTCGCTGCCAGGACCCTGCGCGACGCCACCCGCACGATTCATCTCACCACCGGCGAGTTCGGCCTGGTCAGGGTGTTCGTCGCGTATCCCGGCCAGCCCCTCGCCCGCGAGAAGCTCATGATGCTCGCCCGCGGCCGCGATCACGACGCCTTCGACCGGGCCATCGACGTGCAGGTGTCGCGGTTGCGCAAGCTGATCGAGCCCGACGCCGCCAACCCGCGATTCATCCAGACGGTGTGGGGATTCGGCTACATGTTCGTGCCGGGCAGCGCGGAGCCGGGCGGCGGGTCCGCGGCCGACTCGTGAGCCTCTGGCCACGCTCGCTGTTCGGACGCCTGTCGCTGCTGCTGTTGGGGGTCGCGGTCATCGCGCTGGTCGTGACGATCCTGCTCTTCCGCCAGGATCGCGCGGCGCTGCTCGCCCGGCACTACGGCGACACCATGATCGTGCGGCTGCAGGCCGTGCGCGCCGCCCTGGAGGCGGTCGGCCCGGGTGATCGACGCGACACGCTGCGACGGATCGGGCGCGAATATGGCCTGCGCATCGTCGCGGAGCTCGATCGCGGCATGACCGGCAACCCCACGGTGGCCCCGGTCATGGCGGAATTGCTGTCGCGCCTGCGCGCCGAACTGGGCGAGGGTACGCAGGTACGGATGCAGCCGCGGTTGCAACTCCTCTGGGTGCGGATCATGGCAGGCGACGCCGGCTACTGGGTGGCGTTCCCGCTGCCCAATCGCCCCCAGGCGGAGGACATGCCGTCGCGCGCCGCGCTGTGGAGCGCGATGGTGGCGTCCTGCCTGCTCATCGCCGCGTTCGTGTTCGCACGCTATCTCGCCCGGCCGCTGCGCGAACTCGATGCGGCTCTGGTCGTGGTCGGTCGAGGCGAGGCACCGGAGCCGCTTCCCGAGACCGGTCCCTCGGAGATCGCCAGTCTCAATCGCGGCTTCAATCGCATGCTCCGCAACCTGCGCCAGGTCGAGCACGATCGGGCCCTGCTCCTGGCCGGCGTGTCCCATGACCTGCGGACGCCGCTCGCGCGGCTGCGGCTCGGGCTCGAGATCAGCGTCAAGGACGAGGCCAGCAAACGCGGGATGACCGACGACATCGAGGAGATGGACCGGATCATCGGCCAGTTCCTCGACTTCGCGCGCAACGACCAGGAGCTGCCGGTCGTGCCCCAGGACCCGAACGCCATCGTCGCGGCAACGGTGGAGCGCTACGCACGCGCGGGGCATGACGTACGCTTCGTGAAGGGTCCGGCGGTGGAGGTGAGTCTGCGCGCGACGGCCTTCGCGCGCCTGCTCGCCAACCTGATCGACAATGCCCTCGCCTACGGTGCACCGCCGGTGGAGGCGCGCACGTCGACGTCGCGGGACCATTTCGTGGTCGAGGTCATCGACCATGGTTCCGGCATCGCCGAGGCCGATGTCGAGCGCCTGAAGCAACCCTTCACCCGTGCCTCCGCGGCACGCGCCAATGCGGCCGGCGTGGCCGGGGCCGGTCTGGGCCTTGCAATCGTCGAGCGCATCGCCCGTCAGCACGGGGGACGCTTCCGCCTCGGGCCGCGCCCCGGTGGCGGCACGGTCGCGCTGGTGGAAATTCCGCTAGCGTCCGGTTGGCCGGGCAGTCGATGAAGTCCTGGAGCCATCGCTGAAGTCCGATCCGTTCGACGAAGCCATGCGGGATGCGTGCGCCGACGCATGCCCCGGCGCGTGGATATCGTGGCGGCAGGTTCGATCGATCCGAACGGACGGTCGAATCCTGCGCACGCAACCCGCGACTCCCGACCGGAACATTGCGGCGCGACCACGGAGATCGGCAGCACCTGCGCGCGTCGCTCATGGACCGCTGTTGTCTTCCATCGGCACCAGTGATGCGACCGCGGATGCCGCGATGCCCTCGCCACGACCGGTGAAGCCGAGGTGTTCGGTGGTCGTCGCCTTGACACTGATCACCCTGATGTCGCAGCCCAGGTCGCGCGCGATGTTGGCCCGCATCGCCGGCACGTGTGGCGCGACGCGCGGCGCCTGGGCGATAAGGGTCGCATCGAGATTGCCGATCACGTAGCGCTCGACGGTGACGAGCCCGGCGACATGGCGCAGCAGCGCGCGACTGTCGGCGCCCATCCAGCGCGCATCGGTGTCGGGAAAATGCATGCCGATATCGCCCAATGCCAGGGCGCCCAGTAACGCATCGCAGATGGCGTGCAGCAGGACGTCGGCATCCGAATGGCCAGCGAGGCCTCGCTCGTAGGCGATCTCCACACCGCCCAGCACCAGCCGCCGACCGGCAACGAGCGCGTGCACATCGAATCCCTGTCCTATCCTGGCCGTGCGCATGCGATCCACCTTTCAATGCGGTGATTCAAGTCCCGCGACCTGCATCGCCAGGATCGCCTCGGCGAGAGCGAGATCGGCAGGATAGGTCACCTTGATGTTCTGGGTACTACCCGGCACGAGGCGCGGCATCGTACAACCCCCGCCTGCCGCCAACAGCTCGACCGCCTGGGCCTCGTCAGTGACGTCGGCGGCCGCCGGCAAGGCCAGGGCGCGCTGCAGTACACCCCACCGGAACACCTGGGGTGTCTGCGCCTGCCACAGACCAGGACGCGCCTCGGTGCGATGCACGCGCGGCGGATCATTGCCATCCGCGCGCTTCAGCGTATCGGCGACCGGCACCGCCAGCAGGGCACCGACCGGGTCGTCGGCGACCGCCGTCATCAGGCTGCGCAAGGTGTCGACCGGCACGCACGGCCGCGCCGCATCGTGCACGAGCAGCCAGTCCATGACGCCGAGCTGCGGGGCCAGTGCCCGCGCGGCATTGCGCACGGTCGCAGCCCGGGTCGGGCCCCCGCACCGCAGCACCGCAACCTGCTCTCCAAAACCTGCGAGGGCGCGCCGGTAGTGCGCGTCCCCCTCGGCCACCAGCACGTACAGGTTCACGAACGGCAGTGCCGCAAGCAGCCGCTGCACGGTGCGCGCGAGCAATGGCACCCCATCGAGGTCGACATATTGCTTTGGCAGCGCGCCGCCGGCGCGGGTGCCGCTGCCGGCCGCCGGTACCAGGCCGATCAGGCGCACCATGGCCACCCGCGCGCATGAAGGAGAAAATCAGATGAGCAGCGCAATGCGTTCCTCGTCGAGCGGCTCGAAACCTAGGCGCGCATAGAACCGCCACGCGTCGCCGTTGTCGCGGTGACAGGCCGAGTCGACGCGCGACACGCCCTCGGCAGCGAGCACCTCGACCAGGGCCTTGAGCATCGCCGTGCCGACGCCACGCCCGGTCCACTCGCGGCGCACGTTCACGTCGTCGAGCTTGGCGACCAGCGTGCCGCGCGAGGTGGAGATCGCGTAGCACGCCACGCAGGTACCGACCACGCGGCGCACGCCGTCGTCGTCTGCATAGGCGAGCCACACGAAGCCGAGCTCGGGTCGCTCCAGGAAGAGCTGCAGCGCGGCGTCGAGCGCGGGCTCGCCACCGTCACCATATGCCGTGCTCGATGCCAGATAGTGCGTGTCGGCCACGAGAAACTCCGCGAGCAGCCCCTGGGCGTCGGCACGCGTTCCGGCGGTCATCCGCTCGCACTCGATCGGGCCTACGGGGGCCCCGCCCGCCACGCTCACTGGTGCGCACCTTCGACGAGGAGCGAAGCGAGCGCTTCTCGAATCCGCGCCGGGATCCGCACGGGACGCTGGCTTGCCCGCTCGACCCAGACGTGCACGAAGTGGCCATCGGCTGCCGGGTCGTCCTCGTTGGTGCGAAACAGCCCGATCTCGTAGCGCACCGACGAGTTGCCGAGGTGCGCAACCCGTATCCCGGCGTCCACCACAGCCGGAAAGGAGAGGGACTTGCGAAAGCGGCAGAAGGTCTCGACCACCAAGCCGACCGCCTCCGCAGCCTGGATGTCGAGCCCGCCGGCCTGAATCAGATGGGCATTCACCACGGTGTCGAAGTAGGCGTAATAGGTCACGTTGTTGACGTGGCCGTACTGGTCGTTGTCGGCCCAGCGTGTCGGGATGGCCAGGAAATGGCGATAGCTCGACCGCGTCGGCACGATCTCGCGGCGATCGGTGGGATCGGCAGCGTTCAAGGCGTTCGCGAACGGGGACGATCGGCCCGGATCACGGCACGCGCGCCTTGGCGGGCACCGCCATGCGCGCATCGAGGAGCTCGATCCAGTGCCGCACCGGCAGGCTGGTGCCGCCCGCCAAATGGGTCATGCAGCCGATGTTGGCGCTGGCGATGAGTTCGGGAGCGCCCGCTGCGAGCGCCGCCAGCTTGTTGGCCTTGAGGGCGTTGGCGATCTCGGGCTGCAGGATCGAATAGGTGCCCGCCGAGCCGCAGCACAGGTGCGTGTTCGCGACCGGGGTCAGTGCGTAGCCCATCGCGGCCAACAGTTTTTCCACCGTGCCCCCGAGCCGCATGCCGTGCTGCAGGGTGCAAGGCGGATGGAAGGCGACCCGCGTCGCGCCATGCTCGGGGCCGACCCGTGGCGCGATCTGCGCCCACTCTGCCGTGATCACCTCCACCGGATCGCGGGCCAGCGCGCCGATGCGCGCCGCGCGCTCCGCGTACACCGGATCCTGCGCGAAATGGTGACCGTAATCCTTGACCATGACCCCGCACCCGCTGGCCGTGACCAGGATCGCCTCGGCACCTTGCTCGACGTGCCGCCACCAGGCGTCGATGTTGCGCTTCATCATCGCCCGGGCTTCGTGCTCGGCGTCCATGTGATGCGGCAAGGCGCCGCAACACCCGCTCGCCGATACGCGCAGCAGGGAAATGCCGATGCGATCCAGAATGCGCGCGGCCGCGGCGTCGATGTTGGGGGCGAGGGAGGGCTGCACGCAGCTGTCCAGCGCGATCATCCGGCGGCCGTGACGCGGCGGCGGCCAGATTCCCTCCGGAAGTGCCTTCGGGATGCGGGCGCGAAGCTCCGCGGGCAGCAACCCGCGGACGGTACGACCGAGCTTCAGCGCGGTTCCGAAGACCGAGGGCGCCAGCAGCGCGCGCCGCAGTCCCCAGCGCCGGGCCTGATCAGCCGGGGTGCGGCCGACCTTGCGGTCGACGACGGCGCGGCCGATGTCCAGCAGACGTCCGTATTGCACACCGGAAGGACAGGTGGTTTCGCAACTGCGGCATGTGAGGCAACGATCGAGGTGGAGCTGTGTGGTGCGGGTCACTTCCGCGCCCTCGAGGACCTGCTTCATCAGGTAGATTCGGCCCCGCGGCCCGTCGAGCTCGTCACCCAGGAGTTGGTAGGTCGGGCAGGTGGCAGTGCAGAAGCCGCAATGCACGCAGCTGCGCAGGATGGCGTCGGCCTCCTTGCCCTCGGGGGTGTCGCGGATGAAGTCGGCGAGTGCAGTCCGCATCGGAATTACAAGGCTCGGTAGAGACGACCGCGATTGAGGATGCCAGCCGGATCGAACGTCGCCTTGATGCGGCGATGGATCGCCATGAGGGCATCCGGAAGGGGCGTGAAGACGCCCGGCGACTTGTCCGCGGCGCGAAACAGCGTGGCGTGGCCACCCTGCTCGGCCGCGAGGCGGCGCAGTTTGCCGGGGTCGATGGGCGCGTCGCCGGCGACCCATCGCACCGCACCGCCCCATTCCGTGAGCGTCTCGCCGATGACGTCGACGACGGGCGCGGTGGACCGCACCGACAATCGCCACAGCGTGGGTGCCGATGTGAAGTATGGCGCAGTCTGGTCGCGCACCGACCGCCAGAACGAGTCAGCGTCGCTGACGCTCTCGCCGCCAAGGGTCTGCGCGGCCGCCGCGACCGCCGGCTCCGCACCGGAAAGCCGCACCCACAGCCGATCGCCGTGATGGCACGTGGCCGAGATCGGCATCGGGGTAGCGCTCCAGGCATTCATGCGGGTAATGGCGTCGGCGGCGCCCAGTTCGAAGACGAGGCTGCGCTCGACCCGCGGCAGCGGCAGGCACTTGAGCGACACATCGAGCAGCACCCCCAACGTGCCCATGGCCCCGGCCATGAGTCGCGACACGTCGAACCCGGCGACATTCTTCATCACCCGGCCGCCGAACGTGAGGTCGTCTCCCTTGCCGTCGAGGATTCGCACGCCCAGGACCAAGTCCCGGACCGCTCCCGCGTAGGGACGGCGCGGTCCCGACAGCCCGCTTGCCACCGTGCCGCCCATCGTCGCCCCAGCGCCAAAATGCGGCGGTTCGAACGCGAGCATCTGGCCATGCTCCGCCATCGCCGCTTCGAGATGATCCAGGCGGGTACCGGCGCGTACCGTGATCACGAGCTCGGTCGGATCGTAGTCGACGATGCCGGCGTAATCCGTCGTATCGAGGCGCTCGCCCAGCGGTGCCTCGCCATAAAAATCCTTGGTTCCACCGCCGCGGATGTGCACCGGTATGGCAGCCGCCGCGGCCTCGCGGATGCGCGCCTGCCAATCCGCAACGATGGGATCGTCGGTCATGCGCCTGAAGCGGTGACTCGCGCCTCGAGCTTGTCGCGGTAGACAAGCCGTGGCTCGTCGGCCTCGATGATATCGGTCTCCGCGAGGGCGGCGGTCTCCCATTCGAGCAGCAGGGGATGCGCGAGCAGCGCCTCCAGGTAAGCGCCTGCATCGCCCGGGGGCGTCACGCCGTACGTCCGGAAGCGGAAAGCGACGGGCGCATAGAAGGCATCGACCAGGGTGAACTGCCCGCACAGGAAATCGCCCTCCGCACCACGCTGCTGCCCGAAGCGTTGACGGCCGTCGGTCCACAGCTCGATCACCCGTTCCACGTCCGTCCGCAGATCCACCGACCACGGTCGCACGTCCAGACGCTCCCGGATGCACATCGTCATCTCCGCCCGCAATGCACCGAATCCGGAATGCATCTCGGCGCTCGCGCAGCGGGCGAATGCGCGCGCCAGCGGATCGGACGGCCACATCGCCGGCTGGCGCTCCGCGAGATATTCGGCAATGCCGAGGGAATCCCATACGACCGTTGCACCATCGTGCAGGCACGGCACGCGCGTACTCGGCGAGAAGGTTCGGTTCCTGGGATTGTAGCCACCGACCAGGGGCACCATCGTCTCGCGGAAGGGCTCGCCCGACAGCTTGACGGCCAGCCAGCCGCGCAGCGACCACGACGAGTAATTCTTGTTGCCGATATAGAGATTGAGCATGGCAGTCCGGTCAGAATCAGATGTCGGATTTCAGGTGTCGGATTTCGATGTCGACGGTTGGCGGTCGAGTTGGAGATCGTGCGGCCCAGGCGGATCGACCCACGGAACACGATGCTTGCCGCGCGGGTCGCCGACCAGCACCCTCCCGCGGCACACCGGCATCGCTTGCGCATCGCCGACCGCCGAAGCGAGCATTGACCACGGGGCGGGCCGACGGCGATCATCCGGCTTTCGGTCGCCGCATCCGGATTGTTGCACGCGACGTCCATTGGGACGGCCATGCACGGCAGCAAGGCGGCCGCTGCGCATGGCCGGCGCCGCCGCGCAGGCGACGCACTTCAATGCGGCGTCGGTCCGCCTTCCCGGCGCGCGCTCATCGCATGGGTACGGTCTTGCCCGGATTGAGGATGTTGTGCGGGTCGAGCGCGCGCTTGATCGTGCGCATCACCTCGACCGCATCGCCGTGCTCCTCGACCAAGGCGTCGAGCTTGTGGACGCCGATGCCGTGCTCCCCGGTGCACGTGCCGCCCATGCGGATGGCGCGCTGCGAAACGTGCCGCGCGATCTCCTCCGCTTTGCTGCGCTCGTCCGGGCGCTTGGGATCGAAAAGCACCACGAGATGAAAGTTTCCGTCGCCCACGTGTCCCACGATGGGGGCGATGAGGCCGGACGCGTCGACCTCCGCCTTGGTCTCGAGCAGGCAATCGGCAAGGCGCGAGATCGGCACGCACGCATCGGTGGCGAATCCTTGCTTGCCCGGTGCCAGCGCCATTGCGGCATAGTAGGCCGCGTGTCGCGCCTTCCAGAGGCGGGTGCGATCCTCCACCTGGGTGGCCCATTCGAAGTTGCCCCCGCCGAACTCAGCGGTGATCGCCTGCATCTGCTCGGATTGCTCGGTGACCCCGTGCTTGCTCCCATGGAATTCGAAAAAAAGCGTCGGGCGTGGCGCGAATCCCTCGAGCTTCGAGTAGCGAATGCACGCGTCCATTTGCACGTCGTCGAGAAGCTCGATGCGCGCCACGGGGATGCCCGTCTGCATCGCCACGATCACCGCGTTGACGGCGCCCGCGAGGTCGTCGAACTGGCATACCGCCGCCGCGATCGCCTCGGGGACGCCGTAGAGTCGGAGCTGTACCTCGGTGATGATCCCGAGCGTGCCTTCCGAGCCGATGTAGAGCCGGGTAAGATCGTACCCGGCGCTCGACTTGCGGGCCCGCCCGCCGGTGCGGATGATCCTGCCCTCCGCCGTGACCACAGTCAGGCCGAGCACGTTCTCGCGCATGGTGCCGTAGCGCACCGCGTTGGTCCCCGACGCGCGGGTCGACGCCATTCCTCCGATGGTGGCGTTGGCGCCAGGATCGATCGGAAAGAACAGGCCGGTGCCCTTGAGCTCGGTGTTGACCTGCTCGCGGGTGACGCCTGCCTGCACCCGGCAGTCCAGATCCTCGGCATTGACCTCGAGCATGCGGTCCATCTGCGAGAGATCGACGCACACCCCGCCGTAGAGCGCGGCGACATGACCCTCGAGCGACGTGCCGACCCCGAAGGCAATCACCGGCACCCGGGCTGCGTGGCACAGCCGCACGATGCCGGCAACTTCCTCGTTGGTGTGCGGAAAGACCACGACATCAGGCAGCGCCGCGTCGGCCAGTCCTTCGCCGTGACTGTGCTGCTCGCGTACCGCGTGCGTGGTGACCGCGCGGGTACCGAAGGTGTCGTTGAGACGCGTGACGAGACCGGCGAGGTCCTCGGCAGCGGGCCGCCCGTACGGCGCCGACGATGCGAGCGAGGACGCACCCGGCGATACGCCGGTCGGGGAAACGGACGAGGAAGTTGACGGCGTGCCCATGGGACGCACTCCTAGAACCGTGGCAGCTCGGGGTGGGGCACCTGCCCCTGATGGACACGCATCCGGCCGAATTCGGCGCAGCGATGCAGCGTGGGTACACCTTTGCCCGGATTGAGCAATCCCTCCGTGTCGAACGCGGCCTTCACGCCCAGGAATCGCTCGAGCTCACTGGGCTTGAACTGGTTGCACATGCCCCGCAGCTTCTCGATGCCGACCCCGTGCTCGCCGGTGATGGTGCCGCCGACCTCGATGCAGGCGTCGAGGATGTCCGCGCCGAATGCCTCGGCCCGCTCCAGCTCGTCCGGCAGGTTGGCATCGAACATGATGAGGGGGTGCAGGTTGCCGTCGCCGGCATGGAACACGTTGGCGCAACGCAGCCCGTACTGCTCCGACAGCGCCTCGATACGCAGCAGCACCTGGGCCAGGGCACGGCGCGGAATCGTGCCGTCCATGCAGTAATAGTCCGGTGTGATCCGGCCGATGGCGGGAAAGGCGGCCTTGCGCCCCGACCAGAACAGCAGCCGCTCGGCTTCGTCGCGCGAGACTCGCACCTCGGTCGCGCCCGCAGCCGCGACCACCCGCTCGATCTCCGCGATGTCGGCGGCCACCTCCTCGGGCGTGCCATCGGCCTCGATAAGCAGCACCGCCTTGGCGTCCAAGGGGTAGCGGGCATGCACGAATTCCTCCACGGCGCGCGTCGCCGGCTGGTCCATCATCTCCAGTCCCGCCGGGACGATACCCGCGGCGATCACCGCGGCCACGGCATTGCCCGCCTTGGCGATGTCGTCGAAGGCAGCGAGCACGACCTGGGCCAGCAACGGACTCGGCGTCAGCTTCACGGTGACCTCGGTGATCACCGCGAGCAGCCCTTCGGAGCCGGTGATCAGCGCGAGCAGGTCGTAGCCGGGGCTGTCGAGCGAATCGCCCCCGAGCTCGACCACGTCGCCGGTGATCAGCACGGCGCGAACGCGATAGAGATTGTGCACGGTGAGGCCGTATTTAAGGCAATGCACGCCGCCGGAATTCTCGGCGACGTTGCCGCCGATGGTGCAGGCGATCTGGGACGATGGATCCGGGGCGTAATACAGGCCGTGCGTGGCCACGGCCTCGGAGATGGCCAGATTGCGCACCCCCGGTTGGACGACGGCCGTGCGCGCCGCTGGGTCGATGGCCAGGATGCGATTGAACTTGGCCATCGACAGCACGACCCCTTGGGCATGCGGCGTCGCCCCGCCCGAGAGGCTCGTGCCGGCCCCGCGGGCGACCACGGGAATGCCAGCGCCGTGGCAGGCGCGCAAAAGGGCGATGACCTGCGCCTCCGTGTGCGGCAAAGCCACCGCGGCAGGCACCGTGCGATAAGCCGACAGGCCATCGCATTCATACGGGCGGGTTGCCTCGACCGTGGTGAGGAGCGATTCTCCGGGAAGAATGGCGGCGAGCTGGGCGTGGATGGTCGGATCGAGCATGGTAGTCGGCGTGCGCCGCGCTGCCTGCGGTCATGGCGCGCCCCTGGCAGGCATTATTTCACACCCGCGCCGTTGTCGTGGCCCCCGCGGGTCGGCAGCCACCCGGCGCGGTTCGGTGCCCCTCCGCGCACCATGCCCAGTCAAATTCCAGGCATCCACGCTATACAGTCGGGGAACGGTTCCTTAGAATGCGACGCCCTGGAGCCTTGCTGCAGCCTCGAACAGGAGATTCGTCATGCGTTTTGTTCCTTCCTTGATCACCACCGTCGTCGCCGGCGCGTTTGCTGCGTTCCTGCCCGTGGCACCCGCCGCGGCGCAGACCACCATGAAGATCAACATTTCCCTCGCCCAGAATTCCCATCAGGGCGTGGCGATCGACACGTTCGCGAAGGAGGTCGAAAAACGCACCAACGGCCGCTACAAGATCCAGCCGTTCTATTCCGGTTCGCTCGGGGCGGAGCGCGAATCCGTCGAAGCGGTGCAGCTCGGCACTCAGGAGCTGACGTTCACCTCGACCGGACCCGTGCCGAACTTCGTGCCCGACGTCGCGATCCTGGATATTCCCTTCCTTTTCCGCGACTACGGCCATGCTCGCGCCGTCCTCGATGGCCCCATCGGCCAGGATCTGCTGCAGAAGTTCCCCGCCAAGGGCATCGTGGCACTGGCGTGGGCAGAGAACGGCTTTCGCCACATGACCAACAGCAAGCACGCCGTTGCCGTCCCCGACGACCTCAAGGGACTCAAGATGCGCACCATGGAAAATCCGGTGCACATCCAGGCGTACAAGGCGTTCGGGATCATTCCCACCCCGATGGCCTTCACCGAGGTGTTCACCGCCCTCCAGCAGGGCACTGTCGATGGCCAGGAAAACCCGCTGTCGGTGATCACCGCGGCCAAGCTCGACCAGGTGCAGAAGTACCTGTCGCTCACCGGCCACGTGTATTCTCCGGCGCTGTTCCTGATGAACAAGGCTGCCTGGGACAAGCTCTTACCGGCCGACAAGCAGGCGTTCCTGGAAGCCGCCAAGGAAGGCGTCAAGACCAACCGTGCACGGGTCGACGAGGACGAGAAAAAAGCCGTGGCGGACCTGCGCGCCAAGGGCATGACCGTCACCGAATCGCTCGACAAGGCGCGCTTCCAAGCCGCGCTCGGACCGACCTACGTGGAGTTCGGCAAGAAGTTCGGCCAACAGAACATCGACCGCATCCGCAACTTCAAGTAGCGCGGCGCGGCGCGCCGCATGACGCAGTTCCGCGCGGCGCGTGTTCCCTGCCTGGCCGGCACTCGGGCGACGTTGCGGCACTGCAGCGCGCGCGCCTATGGTTCAGCCATGGCCACCTGCCTCCGGCGCACCGAGCCGCGCGGCGTCGCTGGCGGATGTGCCGTCGACGGCTGGCCGCCCAGCGAGACACCGCTATGAGCTTCCTCGATCTCGAGCGCCGCACCACCGCGTTCTCGTTGTGGGTGGCGTGCGCCATGCTGGTGATCGCAGCGTCGCTCGGGCTTTACCAGATCCTGGCGCGGTTCGTTCTGCAGCAGCCGGCGGAATGGTCGGAGGTCTTGATTCGCTTTGCGCTGATCTGGATGGTATTCATGGGCGCGCCGGCCGCCTTCCGGCAGGGGGCGATGGTCGCGGTCGACGTGCTGCATCGCAAGTCCGGCGTGCGTGGCAAGCGCGCGCTCGAGTGGATCGCCGCCATGGCCGCGCTGGTGCTGATCGGCTTCATGATCCGCTACGGCATCGACTACGCCTGGCGCGCCCGGGTGCAGACCATCAGCGGGCTCGAGTCGTTCTCGATGACGTGGGCGTATCTCGCGGTGCCGGTCGGCGGCATGTTCTGCGCATTCGGGGTGATCGCCTGCCTGATCGATCCGCGCCGGCACGAGCTCGAGACCGCCACCTAGCGACGCCTCTCCATGCCGACCACGATGTTCTTCGCCATGCTGCTCTGCTTCGCCGGCAGCATCTCGATTGCCGTCGCCATCGGCATCGCCAGCATCGTCGGGGCGATCGAGGCGAAGCTCAATCTCCTGACCATCGTCAAGGAGATGTTCGGCGCGATCAACAAGTTTCCGCTGGCCGCGATTCCCTTCTTCATCCTCGCCGGCAACCTGATGGAGTCGGGAGGCATCTCCGCGCGCCTCGTCGAGTTCGCCAAGTCACTGGTCGGTGGCGTGCAGGGTGGACTCGCCGCGACCTGCGTGCTGACCTGCATGATCTTCGCCGCCGTCTCCGGATCGAGCGTGGCGACCACCTTCGCGATCGGCGCGATCCTGATCCCGGCCCTGGTCAAGCACGGCTATCCGTTGTCGTACGCGGCGGCGTTGCAGGCAACGTCCGCCGAGCTCGGGGTGATCATCCCGCCGTCCATTCCGTTGATCCTCTACGGCGTATCGGCCGAAGTCTCCATCGGCGAGCTCTTCATCGCGGGCTTCGGCCCCGGTCTTCTCATCAGCGGCGCGCTGATGGGGTTCGTGCTGATCTGGGCGCGCATCCGCGGGTACGGCAAGCAGGACCGCGAGGGCCGCCTGCCGATCATCATGGCCACCCGCAAGGCCGGCTTTGCCCTGCTGATGCCGGTCATCATCCTGGGCGGGATCTACGGGGGTGTGTTCACGCCGACCGAGGCGTCCGTCGCGGCGGTGTTCTATGCCCTCGTCGTCGGCGTGCTGATCTATCGGGAGACCCGGATCGCCGACCTCCCGGCGGTGCTACGCAAGACCGTTATCTCGTCGGCCGTGATCATGTTCATCATCGCCAACGCCGGTTTGTTCAGCTACCTCATCACCCGGGCCGGCGTGCCCGACAGGATCGGTGCGGCGCTGGTCGACTGGCTGCAGACCCCGGCCCTGTTCCTGCTCGGGGTCAACGTTGCGCTGTTCCTGGTCGGCATGTTCATCGAGACGTCGGCGTCGATCATCGTGCTCGCCCCCATCCTCGCGCCCGTCGCCCAGCATTTCGGCATCGATCCGGTGCACTTCGGCATCGTGATGGTGGTGAACCTGGCGCTGGGCATGATTACCCCGCCCTTCGGGGTGAATCTGTTCGCGGCCTGCACCGTGGCTCGCATCTCGGTCGACCAGATCGTGATGCGGCTGCTGCCCTTCGTGCTGGTGATCGTGGCCTGCCTCGCGATCATCACTTACGTGCCCTTCATATCGGTGGGGCTGCGCGATTTCATCTACCATCGCTAAAGATACCTGCCATGAACCAGCCATCGATTCGACCGCTCGCGGGCCTGCGCGTCCTCGAGATGGGCGCGCTCATCGCCGGGCCCTTCTGCGCCAGGTTGCTCGCCGATTTCGGCGCGGAGGTCATCAAGATCGAACCTCCGGGCGAAGGCGATCCGCTGCGTAAGTGGCGCCACATGAAGGACGGCACGTCGCTATGGTGGCACGTGCAGTCGCGGGGCAAGCAGTCGGTGACCCTCGACCTGCGCAAGCCCGAGGGCCAGCGCATCGCCCGGGCTCTGGCGCTACGTTCCGACATCGTGGTCGAGAACTTCCGGCCGGGCACGCTCGAGGGCTGGGGCATGGGCTATGAGAGCCTCGCCGCGGAAACGCCGGGGCTGATCATGGTGCGCATCTCGGGCTACGGCCAGAGCGGTCCGTACCGAGAGCGACCGGGCTTCGGCGTCATCGGCGAGGCCATGGGCGGCCTGCGCTATGTTACCGGCACGCCGGACCGGCCGCCGTCGCGCGTCGGTGTTTCCATTGGCGACACGCTGTCGGCGATGTATGGCGTGATCGGCGCGATGATGGCACTCGAAGCACGCCGCAAGACCGGTCGGGGCCAGGTCGTCGACGTCGCCCTGTTCGAGTCGGTGTTCTCGGTGATGGAGTCCTTGCTGCCCGAGTTCGATGCCTTCGGGGTCGTGCGCGAGCGCACCGGCTCGATCCTGCCCGGCATCGCCCCGACGTCGGCCTATCGCTGCGCCGACGACACCTACGTGCTGATCGCCGCCAACGGCGACTCGATCTTCCGCCGACTGTGTCTGGCGATGGAGCGGCAGGACCTCGCCGACGATGCCGGACTCGCCCACAACGACGGCCGTGCGGTCCGGCAGGAATGGCTCGACCAGGAGATCGAGCAGTGGACCAGCGCGCGCGCACCGGCTGACGTTCTGGCGGCCATGGAGGCCGCGAGCGTGCCGGCATCCAAGATCTATTCCATTGCCGATATCGTCGCCGATCCGCACTACGCCGCACGCGCCATGATCCGCGAGATCGAATGCGCCGACGGCGCGCGGCTCAAGGTGCCGGGGGTCGTGCCCCGGCTATCGGCGACGCCGGGAGACTTCAGCGGCGGCGGACCGGCGCTGGGGGAGCATACGGACGGGGTGTTGAGGAGCATCGGTTACAGCGACGCCGCCATCGTCGAGCTACGCGGTAGCGGCGTGGTGTGACCCGGGCCCGGCTCGGGGCGGGGCGGATACATCCAAGTGCTCGGGTCAACGACCGGCTCGCAGAGTCGTCGCCAGGATTCCGTAACGCGATCGATAACCTGACCTACCCTGTCAGGTCGACGAAACAAAGCACTCGACATTGTGGGCCGTCAATGTTTGTGAGCCTGCCATTCCGGCGCATGAAATCGGTGGCAACGCGATCGCGAAGCTCCAATCGGCCCGCCTCGAGGGCGTGACGCTCGCGCGGCAACCGTGTGTCCCCGCACCACGAGCGAACTCGAACGCCCTCGCCCCACCCGCTCGGGACAATCCGTGGCGCCGGCTTTGCGACCGAGTCATGACAACTCTGCAACCGACGGCCGCACGACGATCCGAAAAGAGACGAATGCGAGCAGCCCGGCACACGCGATGACCGTCGCCATGGGCCGGGCCGTTCCGTCGAAGGTGAAGCCCACCAGTAAAGCCGCGCTCGAAGCCACCACGAACTGCACGAACGACAGCAGTGACGCTGCGCTTCCCGCGATTGTCGGAAAGGGCGTGAGGGCGCCGGCCATGGCCTGGGGCAGGGTCATCATCAGCGCCGCCATGTAGAAGAACATGGGCACGACCACCGCCCAGGGTGAGGTAACGCCACCCCACGCGAGTGCTGCCAGCACGCCACCAGCGCAGGTCATGACGATCCCGGCCCGGCCGATCATGCGGTCGATCCCCCAGCGCCGTACCAGGCGGCTTCCCAGCGTCGCGCCGGAGAAATTGCCGAGCATCACCGCTCCGAAGAGCAGGCCGAAGCCTTGCTCGCTTTGTCCGAGCACCGTGACGAAGACGAACGCGCTGCCGGCGAGGAACGCGAACAGCCCGCTGGACGTGAACGCGGCGACCAGGAGGTAGCCGGCGAACGCGCGCGAGCCCAGCAGTCGCCTGAAGTTGCGCAGTATCGTGCGCGGCGCCAGCGCGCCCGGATCGCGGCGGCCGAGGGTCTCGGGCAGCGCCGTCACCACGCTGGCCAAGGCGACGGCACCATAGAAAGCCACGAATACGAAGTTCGCCTGCCAGCCGAACCAGGCATGGAGATGGCTCCCGAGAATCGGCGCGACAATCGGAGAGATGCCGAGCACCATGCCCATCAATGAAAGCACGTGGGCCGCATCCGTGCCGCTGTAGAGATCACGCGCCACCGCCCGTGGCACTACCGCGACCACCGCGATCGATACGGCCTGGACGATGCGCGCCGTGATGAGGGCGTGGATGGTGCTGGCGGCCGCACAGGCCAGCGACGCGGCGACGAATCCGGCCAGCCCGGCGACGAGCAACGGCCGGCGGCCGAAGCGGTCCGAGAGCGGACCGGCGACGAGCTGCGCAACACCCAGGCCATACATGTAGAGCGAAAGGGTCAGTTGCACCTCGGCCGGCGTGGCGGCGAACGCCACCGTCATGGACGGCATCGACGCGAGATAGATGTCCATGGCCAGTGGCGACATGGCGATGAGCGCGCCCAGCAGCACGATCATCGCCGGCTGACGGGGGTTCAGCACCCGTCGTACCGGTCGCGATCCGATGCGTCCTCGCTATCCCACGCGTGAACGGCATGCGCGCGCGGCCTCGCCGCGCAGCAAAGAACGGGCGCCCACATCAGTTCAGCATGCGCACGCCGTGCGCCGCAAGGCCGCCGCAGCGAGTTCGACCACGGAAACGTGCTGCGTCCTAAACGCAGCGCCCGCCGTCGACCTCGAGACACGTACCGGTGATGAACCCGGCTTCGTCGGAGGCGAAGAACACCGCCGCGGTGGCGATGTCGGAGGGCAGCGAGAGCCGCCCGAGGGGAATGGTGGCAATGAACTTGGCCCGCATCGCCGGCGTGTCCTCGCCCATGAACTCACCGAGCATGCCTGTCTCGCCGGCCACCGGGTTGATCACGTTCACCCGGATGTTGTCGGGCGCAAGCTCGGCCGCCATCGAGCGGCTGGTGACGATGGCCGCACCCTTGCTGCCGTTATACCAGGTGAGCCCGGGGCGCGGCCGCACGCCTGCGGTCGAGGCGATGGTGATGAACGCGCCGTTCTTCTGCCGGCGGAAGTGCGGCACGGCGTGCCGCGCCGTGAGGAAGAGACTCTTCACGTTGACGCGGTAGATGCGGTCGAACTCGCTCTCCGCCACGTCGAGCATGGGCTGGTTGCGATGGGTGGTGCCGGCGTTGTTGACCACCACGTGCAGTCCGCCGAATTTCTCGAGCGTCGCGGCGATCAGGCGCGCGACGTCGGCGTCCCTGCCGACATCACCGGCGCAGAAGGCCGCCTTGCGCCCGGATTTCTCGATCTCCTGCACGACCCGCGTCCCGCCTTCGACATTGATGTCGTTCACCATCACCCGGGCGCCCTCCTGCGCGTAGCGCTTGGCGATGCCTTCACCGAATCCGGAGCCGGCGCCCGTCACGATTGCGATCTTGCCTTCGAGTCTCATGGATGTGTGATGTGAGTTGGGAGCAAGGGTGCGAACGCGTGCCGAATCGAGCGAGTTCGCGTCCGGGATCGTGGCCGACGGGCCGGGTTCAGCCGTGTTGCAGCACGACGGTCTTCAAAGCGGTGAAACCGTACAGGGCCTCGAAGCCCTTCTCGCGGCCGTAACCGGAGTGCTTGACTCCACCGAAGGGCAGCTCGACCCCGCCGCCTGCGCCGTAGTTGTTGATGAACACCTGGCCGCTTTCGATGGCCCGTGCCATGCGGAGTTGGCGGCCGCCGTTCTGGGTCCATACCCCCGCGACCAGTCCGAACGGCGTGCCGTTCGCGATGGTGATCGCCTCTGCCTCGTCGCGGAATGGCATGGCCGCGAGCACCGGCCCGAAGACCTCCTCGCAGGCGAGTCGCGCCCCGACCGGCACGTCGCGCAATAGATGCGGCGGCACGTAGTAGCCGCGGGCATCGGCGTCGTTCGCCACGGTGCCGCACGCCACCACGCCGATCTGCGCGCGCTCGGCCTCGTCGAGGAAGCCGCGTACCCGCTCGAGCTGCGAAGCGCGGATGAGCGGACCGCAATCCAGGTCCGCTGCGGGCGGCCCGACGCGCAACGCGGCGAAGCGCTCACCGAGCCGCTCCAGCACCTCCTCGTATCGCGACGCTTCTACCAGCAGGCGGCTCCCGGCGGAGCAGGTCTGTCCGGCATTCTGGACGATGGCATTCACCAGCACGGGCAATGCGGCCTCGAGGTCGGCATCGGCGAACAGCACCTGCGCACCCTTGCCCCCGAGTTCGAGTGTGACCGGGCAGTGACGCTTCGCGGCCTCCTGCGCGACCCATGCCCCGGTTTCCGGAGAGCCGGTGAACGAGATATGGCGCACACCGGGATGGGCGACCAGGGCTGCACCGGCCTCGCGACCGAGGCCGGTCACGAGGTTGAGCGCGCCTTCCGGGAAACCGGTTTGCGCCGCGAGCTCTGCGACCCGCAGCAGCGACATGCACGCGTCCTCGGCGGGCTTCACTACGCAGGCATTGCCGGCCGCCAGCGCGCCGCCGACCGAGCGCCCGAAGATCTGCAGCGGGTAATTCCAGGGAATGACGTGACCGGTCACACCATGCGGCTCGCGCCAGGTGAGCACGGTGTATCCGGCGGGATAGGGAATGGTCTCCCCCGTGAGCTTGTCGGCAGCGCCGCCATAGAACTCGAAATAGCGGGCACAGGCAGCCACGTCCGCCCGCGCCTGCTTCATCGGCTTGCCGCAGTCGGTCGCCTCGAGCAACGCGAGCTCGTCGGCGTGGTCGGCGATCGCCCGCCCGAGCGCCCCGAGCAGACGGCCCTTCTCCGCGGGTGAGAGCCGACCCCACGCGCCGGTGCGGGCCGCCTCGGCCGCACGCACCGCCGCGTCGACGTCCGCAGCGTTACCGCGGGCGATGCTGGCAAAAGGAGCACCCGTGGCCGGGTCGACCATCGGCAGGGTCTCGCCGGACGCACCGGTCTGCCAGCGATTGGCGATGAAGTGCGCCGCCGGGGTGCGCACGATTTGAGCCGGCGAAAGCGGTGCGTTCATGCTGGTCTCCTGGAGAACGCGACGGCGGGCGCGGTACCCAGGCCTGGGTACCGCGGGGGCGCGCCGTACGTCCGCGTCATGATGGAGAGGATAGCGCACCAGACCCACAAGATCGTCGGCCGAGGGACGCGAAGGCACGCCCGCACGACCCCGCGTCGGCAAAGGCGCAGCCGTCACTGCGCGGCAGCGGTGCCGGTCACGACGGCGGCGATCAAGGCGCCGCGTTCCCGCCCTGCCAAGGATGCACCACGCGTCCGGGCGACACGCGCCCTCCTCGCCCAGCGCTGCGATTGCCAGGGACCGATGCGTTCCGTGATTCGATCATCGCCAGGGTCGGGCACCAAACCGGCTTCGGTGCACGGCCTCGGTGGCACCGAGCAGCGCCTGGCATCCGCGTGCCGTCCGTTGAACGATGCCAGTCCGCGAGGGTGCTCCGATGGGATGCGACGGCGCGCCGCGGTCCCTCGCCTGAATTGAAAGGGCATGCCAACGAAAAAGGGGCATCGAAAGTAAAAAGGGCGTGAAATAAAAAGGGTGTGAAAAAGGCAGGCCGGGAATCCCGGCCTGCCCTCGACTGCGCGCTGCTTCCGTCAAGCCGCAGCGCTCACGGCATGCTGCTTCGGCTAGCTAGCTCTTGCTGCTTTGACTTCCGGATCCGGAACTGCTCGAGCCTGACGTGCTGCTGCTGCCCGAGCCGGAGGCTCCATGTCCGCCTGTCGAGCCGCCACCGACGCTGCTGCCGGAACTGCCGGTGCTGTCGTGCGTGCCGGAACTGCCTGAGCTCCCCGAACTGGCGCTCGTGCCGCCATGGTTGCCCTGACTGCTGCCACCATGGGAACCAGTGCCTCCGGAGGAAGCGCTCGTTGCGCCCCCATCCCCGCGCGCGACCCGCACCCGGTTGTCGACATCCTGCACACCCATGCAGCCGTCGGCGACCTCTTCCACATGGTACTTCATCTGGCGATCGGGGACGCTCCCCTCGAGCACGACCCGACCGCTTTGCACCTGAACCGTCACGTCCGATACGTCGATGTCGGTCTGCGCCAGCCGCTCGCAGATATCCTCGCGGAGGCGATCGTCGGAGCGGGCGTAGCCCTTCGGCCCACGATTGCGGCGACCCTGGGCGCCACTGCCGGCGCGCTCGGTGCCGCCCCAGCTTCCCGACTGTCCTCCGTATCCCGGCGAACCGCCTTGGCCGCCCCACCTGCCCTGGGAGCCGTACTCACCCTGTGCGCCGTACCCGGGTGACCCACCCTGACCGCCCCAGTTGCCCTGCGATCCACCCCAGGCTCCCTGAGCTCCGCCGTAGCCGCCTTGCATCGGTTGGCCACCCCGCTGCTGGCCGCCTTGGTGGCCGCCCCAACCGCCCTGCGACCCGTAGCCTCCTCCCTGCGATCCGCCGGAGCCGCCTTGCATGTTTTGGCCACCGCGTTGGCCGCCTTGCGGGTCACCCTGGCCACCCTGCGGACCGTAGCCGCCCTGCGACCCACCGTAACCCC
>JBDTWB010000013.1:0-38118 GCA_040006895.1 Casimicrobiaceae bacterium
GCCGCATGAGCCGCATGAGCCGCATGAGCCGCATGAGCCGCATGAGCCGCATGAGCCGCATGAGGGCATGAGGGCATGAGCCGAATGAGACGCATCGACCCCATGAACCGGACATCCGGCGCCGCGCAGCGCCCGCAGACCGGCACCCTCGCCGCCGCTGCAGCCGATCGGTTCGTGGCCCACGCCCCTTGACATTGACGCCGACGACGCCTTCGCCGCGCGCCGGGCAGCGACTCGGCAGCGTTGCCGTGATCGGCACCGGGGCGATGGGCGGGGGCGTGGTGGAGAGCCTCGTGCGTGCCGGCGTCGCCACCCGCGCCCACGACATCGATCCGGCCGCGCAGGCACGCGCCGTGCAGCTTGGCGCCCAGCCGGCGCGGTGCGCCGCCGCGGCCGTCGCGCAGGCCGAAGCGGTGATCGTGCTGGTGGTGACAGCCGAGGAAGTCGACGCCGTGCTGTTCGGCACCGACGGGGTGGTCGGCGCGATGCCGCGCGGCGGGGTCGTGATCGTGTCTTCGACCGTAGACCCCGATTATTTGACGGCGCTCGCGCCGCGCCTCGCGGCAGCGGGGCTCGAACTGGTCGACGCGCCGGTGTCGGGAGGACCAGCCAAAGCGGCAGCCGGCACGATGACCATGATGATCGCCGGCAATCCCGTCGCGTGCGCACGGGTAGAGCCGACCCTTGCGGCCATCACCGGCAGGCTCTTCGTGGTGGGCCCGCGCGCCGGCGAAGCGGCGATGGTCAAGATCGTCAACAACCTCCTCGCGGCGGCAAACCTTGCCGCCGGCGCCGAAGCCCTGGCGCTCGCCCGTCGCGCCGGACTCGATGCGCGGCAGGTCGCGGACATCATCGCGGCGAGTTCGGGTGCGAGCTGGATCTTCGGCGATAGGGTCGAGCGCGCGCTGACGGGCGATCTAGCCCCGCGCGCCGCCACCCGGGTGCTGCTGAAGGACGTCGGCATCGCGGTCGATGTCGCCCGGCGACTCCGAACCTCGTCGCGCTTCGCCGAGGCGGCGCAAGCGGCGTTCGCCGCAGCGGTCGCCGCGGGTCACGCCGAGGACGACGATGCGGCGATGTTCGTGCACGCGGAACAAACCGGTCACCCCTGAGGCGCGCGGGGCTGCAGGAAAATCCAGGGACGGGACGGGGCCGGGCACGCGAAAGGTGCGGAGACCGTCGCAACGGTCACCGCCCCTCGTGCTCGAGGCGATCAGGGAGCGCGCTTCGCCATGTCGACATCGAGGTATTGCCAGACCACCGAGCGGATCGGATGCGGCTTGTAGTAGCGCACCCACGGGTGCGCGAAGTGGTCCTCGATGTCGTGCCAGGCCAGGCGCCAGGGCGCGTACGCGACCACCAGCCGGGTCATGCGATCGAACAACGCCGTGCGTGCCGGTGAGTTCGGCAGGCTGCGGGCCTCGTCGTAAAGCCGGTCGAACTCCGGCAAGCGAAAGCGCGCACCGTTCTCCTGGCCCGCGTTCGGGCCGTAGAGCAGCTGCATGAAGTTCTCGGCGTCCGGATAGTCGGCGTTCCAGCCGTCGGTGCGAAATGCGATCTTGCCTTGGCGTGCCATCTTGCGCAGTTCCGGCAGCTTG
Source organism: Casimicrobiaceae bacterium (assembly GCA_040006895.1). Lineage (GTDB taxonomy): Bacteria > Pseudomonadota > Gammaproteobacteria > Burkholderiales > Casimicrobiaceae > CAIWHR01. Next base: position 1,599 of record JBDTWB010000013.1, read on the forward strand.
TCCTTGCGGATGGCGATGCGGATGCCGATGGCGTCCATGTTCTTCTTCCACAGCTCGTCGGCCTGGCGCTGTCCGGACGTCGGCGTCGACCAGCGCTCCAGCACCAACGGCTTGCCGTCGGGCAGCTCGCGGTAGCCATCGCCGTCGCGATCGCGATACCCGAAACGGTCGAGCAGGGCCCGGGACAACGTCGGATCGTAGAGCTGCGCCTCGGTGACAAGCGCGGGATCGTAACCTTCGATGCCGGGTGGAACGGGACTCTTCGCAGGTACGCTGCGACCCTTGGCCAGCACCCGGATCGCCTCGTCGACGTTGTAAGCCATGGCGATCGCGCGCCGCAGCGCGATCTTCTCCGGTGTATAGCCGCCGACCACGGGATCTTCCATGTTGAAATAGGCGAACCACACGTTCGGACGGAGCAGCATCTCGTGCTGGATGCCCTTGGCGGCAAGCGCCGCGCGAATCTTGCCGTTGTCGAGCGCCTGGTCGACGAACTCCGCCGGCAGGAGCTCGAGCACGTCGGTGCCCGCCGACAGGAACGACAGCCATCGCGATTGCGCCTCCTCGACGATCCGGACCTCGATCCGGTCGATCATCGGCAGGCGCCGGCCCTGCAACGCTGCCGCGACATCGGCCGACCCCGCGGGCACCGGCCCCGAGGGTTCGTAGGTCACGGCGCGATAGTCGGGATTGGCCGCGAGCACGATGCGGCTCGAGCGGTTGTATTCGGCCAGCACGAAGGGACCGGTTCCCACCGGGTGTGCGCCCAAGTCGAGGCCGTAGGTCTCGACGATCTCGCGGGCGATCGCGCCCGTGTTGGGCACGGCGAGCACGTAGGGAAAGCGGTAGTCCGGTGCCTTGAGCCGGATGCGCAGGGTGTAGCGATCGACGACCTCGAGTCCGGCGACGGGCGCATCGTAGTCGAAGCGTCCCACCTTCTGCGCCTTGGCCCGCGCCTCCTCGCCGCCGACGAGCTTGCCTTCGAGCAGCCATGCCCACGGGCTCTTGACCGCGGGATCGATGATGCGCTTCAGCGCATACGCATAATCGCCAGCGGTGAGCTCCCTGCGCTTGTCCTTGAATGCCGGATCCGGGGAGAAGAAGATGCCCTTGCGGATGCGGCAGAGGTAGGTGGCGCCGTTGTCGGCCACCTCCGGCATCGCTTCGAGCGTACGCGGCACGAGCCGTACCGGCCGCGCCAGATAGTCGTAATCGAGCATCGTCTCGAAGACGTTGGCGATGATGGCATCCGACGCGGCATCGGACGCGAACTGCGGATCGAAGCTCGTTTCGGCGATCGAGAACATCACCCGCAGGACCTTGGCCGGATCGGCCGCCTCGACCGGTCGAGCGGCAAGCGCGACCATCGCCACGACCAGCAGAGCAAGCGCGCCCAGCGGCCGCAGTCGACGGGGCATGAACCGGCAAATCGCGAACGCGGTCATCGTGAGGAGGTGCGGTGAGGGCGCGATCCTAGCACCCGTACCGGACTTGCGGACCGTCGCCCGTGGCCGTAAGGCAAAGCGGCGCTGCCCGACCAATCAGCTTCGCCCCCCCGGGCTGTGCTACGCTTTTCTGCAGGAGGTTCCCATGACCGTCATTGCTCTCTCGCCCGCGCGCAGCCATGCCGCGCTGCGGCGCTTCGCCGGTGTCATCCTGCTGGCCGGCCTCGCCGGCCTGGCGACGCCGGCGGCCGCGCAGGGCAGCGCCAGCGCGCCCGCCGCCAAGCCCGCCGCCACTGCCGGCATCACCGCGACCGCCATCTTCGCCGGGGGCTGCTTCTGGTGCATGGAAGGGCCGTACGACAAGCTGCCCGGGGTGATCAGCACCACGTCGGGCTACACCGGCGGCAGCAAATCGATGCCGACGTACGAGGAGGTCTCGTCGGGGTCGACCGGGCATACCGAGGCGGTCGAGGTGAAGTACGATCCGACCAGGGTCTCGTACGACAAGCTCCTCGAGGTCTTCTGGCGCAACATCGATCCGACCGTCGAGAACCGCCAGTTCTGCGATCACGGCACGCAATACCGCACCGGCATCTTCGTCACCGACGATGCGCAACGGCGGGCGGCCGAAGCGTCGAAGGCCGCGCTGGAGAAGAACAAGCCGTTCAAGGAGCCCATCCTCACGCCGATCGTGGCCGCGGGCAAATTCTGGCCGGCCGAGGAATACCACCAGGACTATTACAAGAAGAATCCCGTGCGCTACAAGTATTACCGGGCCGGCTGCGGTCGCGACGCGCGGCTGAAGCAGCTCTGGGGCAGCGCCCCGGAGTGATCCGTCGCGGGTGGAGCGCGATGCTCGAGCGCGTGCTCGGTGCGCGCGTCGCGAGCGGCCGCGACGCGCACGGCCGGCTCCCCTGGCGGCGGCACCGGCGTCAAGTCCACGGGCAGGAGGCGATGCCATGGAAATGAAACGGATGAGCGGGGGCACCCTGCGCGCGATCGGCTATGACCCGGCGCGGCGGGTGCTGGTGGCGGAGCTCACGTCGGGCACGTTCGAATACGCCGGCGTCTCCGCCGAGACCTATCGACGCCTCGCGTCGTCCGGGTCGGCGTGGAGCTTCTTCCGCGACAACATCGAGGAAGAATTCCCGGCGAAGCGCATCCGCTGACCCCAGCGCGTACCGCTGCCGCAAGGCGGGTCCGACCCGCAGGGGCGCTGCGGACGCAGCACGAATCCGACCCGGCGCAGGCGGATGCTCCGCACAACGCCAGGTCGGTAAGGGCCCGCTCGGCGCGAGCCATGAGGCAACGTCCGGTTACTGAATGGTCAGCTTGCGGCCAACATCCTTCTGCTTGCGTGCCAGGGTGAGTTCGAGCACACCATTCTCGTAGCGCGCTGCGCTGGTCGCTTCATCGACCTCCACCGGCAGCGTGAAGCTGCGATACAGGCTTCCGTAGAAACGCTCGGTGCGCAGCACGCGCTCGCCGTCCTTGCGGTCGGACTCACGCCGGGTTTCCGCACCGATGGTCACCTGGTTGCCTTCGATGGTCACTTGGATGTCTTCCTTCTTCACGCCGGGCATCTCGGCATGGACCACGTAGCCGTCGCCCGTGTCCTTGACGTCCATCTTGATCGGCAACGCCTGCGGCTGGCGGGCCGTCGTGCGCACGGGGCGGAAGAAGCCCCGGAACAACTCGTCGAAGCCGGCGTCGGTAAACGGCTCGAGCGTCGTTAGTTGGTGCATCGTCGTCTCCTGTCTAAAAACAGCTGGGGTGGCGGCGAAGACGCACGGCCGGTTCGGTCCGTCGCTGTCGCCTCACCACCGAATCTGGGGGCCGTACGAGGGCTTTCAACCCCCGCCGGCGCGGCGCTCGCCAGCGACCGCGAAGGGTGGTGAAATAGCCTCCCACTTCCGATGGGAGCGAGCCATGGATGACACGCTGTCTGCTGCGCAACGGCGGCGCCTCGCAGCCGGGCTCGAAGCGCGAAGGTCCGAACTGCGCCGGGATGTCCGGGCGCAACTCGACGGCAGCGACGACGACCGCGTGGTCGGCTTGCGTGGCCGACTCGACGAGGACGATGACTGGGGCGTCGCGGACGGGTTGGCGGAGCTCGACATCGCCGAGGTGCGACACGCCCTCGCCGAACTGACCGCGGTGGATGGAGCGCTCGCCCGCTTGCGCGAAGGCTCGTACGGCACCTGCACCGAATGCGACGAGCCGATCGCCGCGGCCCGCCTGCTCGCCTATCCGACCGCCGTGCGCTGCATCGACTGCCAGGAAGCCTACGAGACCCACGCCCGCGCACCCGGCGCCGCGCCGCGCTGACCGAGCGGACCACCACGCCCGTGACTACCGCGCCGCGACCAACACGGCGACGATCCGGACCATGGGCGCGGGCGGCATGCGGCGCCCTGACGGTTCAGGGAAACCGCGAGACGGGAACACGTCCGTCGCGATCCTGCGCAGCGCGAGACAGCGCCGGAAAGGCGTTATCGACCCGCCATCGTGGCGACGCGGACGGTGCGAATCCTACACCGACCGACGCCCCTTGCGCGCTCCCGGCGATCGTCCGGGTTTTCCCGCGTGGCGCGCGAGCCACCCCAGGAACTCGCGATACCACAGGCGCGAGTTCTGCGGTTTCAGGATCCAGTGGTTCTCGTCGGGAAACCACACCAGGCGCGCGGCGACGCCCTTCGCTTTCAGCGTATCGTAGTACTGCAGTGCCTGGGTCGCGGGCACGCGGTAATCCTGCTCGCCGTGCAGCACGAGTGTCGGCGTGCGGGCGTGCTTGACGTAATGATGCGGCGACTGGCGCATCACCCGGGCCGGATTGTCCCAGTGGAATGCGCCGAGCTCGTCGGCGAAAAAATGATAGCCATCGGTCGCCATCATGCTCACCCAGTCGTAGCAACCGGCGTGACAGACATAGGCCTTGTAGCGATCGGTGTGGCCGTTCATGTAGGCCGCCATGTAGCCGCCATAACTCCCGCCCGCGGCGAGCAGCCGCTGCCGATCGATGTAGCCCTGCCGCAGCAGGAAGTCCGTGGCCGCCTCGGTATCGGCGTACTCCTTGGTGCCGTACCGGCCGGTGATCGACTCGAGCCATTTGCGGCCGAAGCCCGAGGACCCGTGGTAGTTCACCGCGGCGACCACGTAGCCCTGCGCGGCGAACGCATGCACGTTCCAGCGGTAATGCCAGCTGTCCAGGTGCGCCGCGTGGGGACCGCCGTGGATCGAATGCAGCAGCGGCCACTTGCGCTGCGGATCGAAGTCGGGCGGGAATGCGACGAACATCTGGACCGTGTCGCCGCCATGGCCCTTGAACGTGAATTCCTTGACCTCTCCGAACGCATACCGGTCGAGCAACACCTCGTTGAGGTTCTCGATCGGCCGTTCGTCGCCGCCGTCGGCACGCGCCGCAAAAAGCGCGGCCGGATGCATCGCACTCGCGCGGTCGTACACGAGGGTGTCGGCAGCCTGGGCAAAGCCGCCGATCGTGCCGCCAGCCACGATCTGCGCAGGCAATCCGTTGCCGTCAGCGTCGAGCGCGAGCCGCCATAGCCCCTGGTGGCCGCGGTCCTCCGACAGGAACAGGAGTGCCCGGCTGTCAGCGGTCCACTGGACGTGCTGCGCGTTGCGGTCGTGACGCGGGACCAGGCGGCGGGCGCGTCCGGTGCGCCGGTCGTAGCGGGTGAGATGACCCTGGTCGTTGAACGACCGCCGGGTATCGAAGCTGCGCCAGACCAGCGCATGGCCATCGGGCGCGTAACAGGGCTGCGAGTCGGACAGTCCGCTGCGCGCGGTCAGCACACGCGTTTCGCGTTTGGCGAGCGACACGGTGACGATGTCGCAGCGGTTCATCATGCGCGGCTCGGTCGCGAGGTCGACGGTGAGCGCGAGCTCGCGGCCGTCGGGTGCGATGTCGAAGTCGTCGGCATGGGGCTCCCATGGCGGCAACGCGAGACCCGTGCCCGCGAGCAGGTCCCGGCAGCGGCCGGTCGCGACCTCGGCGACGAAGATGTGGGGCTCGCGGCCGTCGGTCAGCCAGCGGTCCCAATAGCGGAACTCCCCGCGCTCGGTGACGTGCGCCTTTACCTTGGTATCGCGCCGTTCCCGTTTGCGTTTTGCCTGGGCGGCCTCGGTGGCGATGTCGGGCCATACCCACGAGATGAACGCCACGCGCTTGCCGTCGGCAAACCACTTCAGCGAGGCGCAGCCGTGGGCAAGGTGGGTGACCCGCCGAGCCTCGCCACCATCCGCCGGGATCACGTACACCTGCGGCTCGTCGTCACCATGGCGCTTGCCGATAAAGGCAATCGCACGGCCGTCGGGCGACCAGCGCGGCTCGCTGTCCTTGTCGCCGGCGGTCAGGCGCCGCGCGGGCCCACCCGTGTCGCGCGTCGGGAAAAGCCACAGCTCGGTGCAGCTTTCGTTGGCCTGCATGTCGAACTGCGTTACCGCGGCGCAGGCGCGCGCGCCGTCGGGCGAGACGGTCGGCGTTGCGATCCGCCGGATCGCCCATAGTGCATCGACGGTGAACCGGGCGCGTCCGCGGCGGGTGCGCCCGCCTCCCGCTTGTCCCGCTGCACGCTCCGTAGGGGGCATGTCGTGACCTGGTTGGTAGAATGAGGTCCGCGATTCTAGCCCCCCTTGCCAGCCCCCTTGCGACACTCCCTTCCCAACGCCTCACCACGCGCGCCGACGCGTCCTTCCAGGACCTTCCATGACCACCATGCGCTACCGCCGCCTCGGCTCGTCCGGTCTCAAGGTGAGCGAGCTCTCCCTCGGCTCCTGGGTCACCTACGGCAACCAGCTCGGCGAGGATCTCGCCCGGGAGTGCATGGCCGCTGCCTACGACGCCGGCGTCAACTTCTTCGACAACGCCGAGGTGTACGCCAAGGGCCAGTCGGAATCGATCATGGGCGGCGCCTTCCGCAAGCTCGGGTGGCGGCGCTCGTCGTACATCGTCTCCACCAAGTTCTTCTGGGGACTGAACGACCTGCCCAACGAGAAGAGCACCCTGAATCGGAAGTACCTGCGCCAGGCCATCGACGGCTCGCTCACGCGTCTGGGCCTCGATTATGTCGACCTCGTCTTCTGCCACCGCCCCGATCCGGAAACCCCGATCGAGGAGACGGTAAGCGCGATGCACGACATGATCGCCGCCGGCAAGGCGCTGTACTGGGGCACTTCGGAATGGAGCGCGGCCGAGATCATGGCGGCGTGGCACGTCGCCGAGCGTCACCACCTCGCCAAGCCGGTGATGGAACAGCCCCAGTACAATATGTTCCATCGCGCGCGGGTCGAGCAGGAATACGCGCGTCTCTATCGCGACATCGGGCTCGGCGCCACGATCTGGAGCCCGCTTGCGTCGGGCCTTCTGACCGGCAAGTACGCCCAGGGCATTCCGGCCGACAGCCGCGGTGCGCTGAAGGGCTACGAATGGCTGCAGGAACGCCTGTCGGATCCGCGCAAGATCGCCGTGGTGCGGGCGCTCGCGCCCATTGCCGCGGAACTCGACTGCACCCTGGCACAGCTCGGGCTCGCGTGGTGTCTCAAGAATCCCAACGTGAGCACGGTCATCACGGGTGCGAGCCGGCCGGCTCAGGTCCGCGAGAACATGGCCGCGCTCGGCGTGGTTGCGAAGTTGGATGCCGTGGTCATGGCGCGCATCGACGCGGTGCTCGCCGCCGCCTGAGGGCCCCGTGACAGTCGCCGCCGAATCTCTACCGTGGCTGCGGTCTAACTTGGCCGAGGCACCGGTGTCGCACGTGGTTCGGCTTCCCGATCGTCCCGGCGGTGCCCGCACGCAGCGGTAGCGCACCGCGACAGGGTCGCCCGGCGAGACTGCACGATGAATCCCCTCGAGAGCTGGCAGGAAGAGCAGAGGTCTGCCTTTCTCTACCGCGTGTGCGCCGCGGCCGAGGCCGGCACAACCCGCGCCGACATGTTCGCCCGTCTCGCCGGCGAGGCCGAGGCGCAGGCTGCCATCTGGCGCGCTCAGCTCACGGCCCGCGGCCACGCCGCCCCCGCGCCCTTCACGCCGGACCTGCGCACGCGAATCGTCGCGGCGCTGGTGCGCCACTTCGGGCCCGAACCACTCAAGAACGTGCTGGCGGCGATGAAGGTTCGCGGCATGGTCATCTACGGCGCCCCCGCGAGGCGCCAGGCGGGTCATGGCCTTCCCGCGTCGCCGAACACCGTGGAACACCGTCACCGCCGGCTCGGCGGCGGTGGCAACCTGCGGGCCGCCGTGTTCGGGGTCAACGACGGCCTGGTGTCGAATGCGGCCCTGATCCTGGGGGTCGCGGGCGCCAGCGCGGAGCCGCGCACGGTGCTGCTGACCGGCATCGCCGGCCTCGCCGCCGGCGCCCTCGCCATGGCCGCCGGCGAATACGTGTCGGTGCAATCACAGCGCGAGCTCTACGAGCACCAGATCGGCCTCGAGCGCGAGGAGTTGCAGCAGTATCCGGAGGCGGAGGCCCAGGAGCTCGCCCTGATCTACGCGGCCAAGGGCTTGCCGAGCCGCGAAGCGAATCTCCTCGCGCGGCGCTTGATTGCCGATCCGGAGCAGGCATTGGACACCCTGGCGCGCGAGGAACTCGGACTCAATCCCGACGCGCTCGGCTCGCCTTCGGGAGCCGCGTTCGCCTCGTTCGTGTCCTTCGCGGCCGGCGCGAGCCTGCCGCTGCTGCCCTATGCCATTCGCAGCGGCGGCGATCCACTCTTCGAGGTGATCGGTCTCACGGCGGTGGCGCTGTTCGCGGTGGGGGCGACACTCGCCCTCTTCACCGGCAAGAGCGCGGTCCGCTCCGGGCTGCGCATGCTCCTGATCGGGCTGCTGGCCGGTGGTGTCACTCACGCCATCGGCCGCATCGCCGGCGTCGGCCTGTCGTAGCGCCAGCCTGTCGTAGCGCCAGCCTGTCGTAGCGCCGGGCGCGCCGCTGTCAGGACGCGCGCACCGCCGTGCGCAACAGGGTCTCGATCGCGTCCGGGTCGACCGGCTTCACCATGTGGTGATCGAATCCCGCCTGCTGCGCGCGCTGGCGATCCTTCTCCTGGCCCCACCCGGTGACCGCGATGAGGGTGCACGTGCGCGTGCCGGGATCGGCGCGCAGCGCGCGGGCCAGGTCGTAGCCATTCATCCGCGGCAGGCCAATATCGAGGAAGCAGAACTCCGGCTTGAACTCGCCGGCCGCGGCCACCGCCGCCACCCCGTCGTGGGTAACCCGCACGTCGTTGCCGAGCATGCGCAGAATGAGCGCGAAGCTGGTCGCAAAATCGATGTTGTCGTCGGCGACCAGGATTCGATATCCCGAGGCGGCGCCCGGCGCGCGGCCCGCGCCCTCGGCCTCCGGTATGGTCGCCGCGACCGCCGGCAGTGCCGGCAGATCCACCACGAACCGGCTGCCCAGATTGAGCCCGTCGCTCTGCGCCTCGATGGTGCCGCCGTGCAGCTCGATCAACCGCTTGGCGAGGGTGAGGCCCACCCCGAGGCCCGCCTGGCTGCGCTCGAGCGAGTGGTCGACCTGGGTGAACATATCGAAGATGGCCTGCTGCATCCCGGGGGAGATGCCGATGCCGTTGTCGGCGACGATCACCCGGACGTGGCCGTCGTGCCGTTCCGCGGTCACGCTGATCCTGCCGCCGGGATCGGTGTATTTCGCGGCGTTGTTGAGCAAGTTGGAGAACACCTGGGCGAGCCGGGTCGGATCGGCGTCGAGCTGGGCCGGCTCGGCAGGCAGCTTCACCAGCAGCGCATGGCCGCGCGAGTCGATGAACGGTCGCGACGTGTCCACGGCATTGCGAATGACCGCCGCGAGGTCGGTTCGCTCGCGCCGCAGCACCAGCTTGCCGGTCGTGATGCGCGAGACGTCGAGCAGGTCATCGACCAGGCGCACCATCTGCTGCAGCTGCCGCTCCATCATGTCACGCGCCCGCTGCGTGGCCGTCGGATCTTTGCTGGCGACGTCGAGGATGCGCAGCGCATTGCGCATCGGTGCCAGGGGATTGCGCAGCTCGTGCGCAAGGGTCGCCAGAAATTCATCCTTGCGGCGGTCGGCGGCGCGCAGGGCTTCTTCGGCACCACGGCGCTCGGCCATCTCGTGCTGCAGGCTGAGGTTCGATGCTTCCAGTGCCGCCGCTCGCCGGCCAACCTCGGCGAGCATGTCGTTGAACGCGTCGACCAGGTAGCCGATCTCGTCCTCGGTGGTCTTGGTTACCCGCAGCGAGAAGTCGCGATGGTCCATCACCTGGTTCGCGACGTGGGTCACCGCGAGGATCGGCTTGGTGATGGCGGCCTGCAGCCACGCCGACATCAACACCGCCACGAACGTCGACAACAGCACGACCCCGGCGAGGATGGTGAGATAGCCCGTCAGCCGCTCCATGAGGCCATAGGTCGCGCGGAGGTACACCGTGCCCAGGATTTCGTCTTTTTCCACGATGCGATGGAACAGGGTGATGGTGTCGTCGTCGATCCGGTATCCCTCGGCGCCGGGCAAGGGCGGAAAGGCGCTGGCACCGGTCGTCGCCGGGTAGGTGGCGAACATCCTGCCGTTCGCCGCATAGATGGCCGCGGCCAGGATTTGCGGCCGGGCCTTGAGCAAGGCGAGGTTCTCGGTGGCGGCGCCCGGGTCGTCGAAGGCCAGTGCCGGCACGCTGGCGCGCGCCAGGATGTCGGCCTGGGTGATGAGATCGGCCGACCAGGTACGCTCGTAGGTGCGCAATTCGTAGGCGACGAGGGCGATCGCCGCGACCAGCAGCGCCGTGCTGCTGGTGGTGAGCATCACCACCATCAACTTGCGGCGCAGCGACCGGGTGATGGTCCGCAGCATCACGAGCCGGTGCGGACGGCCTGGGCCACGGCGAGCAGGCGCGAGGAGAGCTTGAGACCGCTGCGTTCGGCAGCCTCCACGGAAATCTCGAAACGTACCCGGCCCTCCGTGTTCACGAAGGTGATGGCCATGCCCTGGTCGAGACCACCGGGCAGGTCCGTGACCGTGAGAATGGGCCGCTGCGCCGCGCGCGCGGCGATGGTCGAGAGCCGGGTCGCTTCGGTGCGCCCGACGAATAACACCTGCAATCCCGCCAACGTGTCACCGTCGCGCATGCGGCGAATCAGGATGGGATGGTTGTTGAGCGTGCGTCCCGAGGTGATCTGGTCCAGCTCGGCGGCCAGTTCGTCTGCCCCCACCACCCCGATGATCAGCGGGGTGTCGGGGAGCAGGAATGCACTCTGCGGCCAGTCCACGAAGGCAAGGAACTTGTAGAGAAACGCCGCCTTCACGCTGCGGTCGGTCGCGACCGCAGTCGATACCGTCTCCTCTGCACGCAACGGGCCGATCGAGCTCGTGAGCAGTACGGAGACCGCGAGCAAGGTGGCATTCACGGCGCCGCGGCGGCGCCGCCGTCCTCCACGCAAGGCCGCAGGCAGCCAGAGGCCTAGAGCGGTCATAGCCGCACCAGGATCTTGACGAACACTGCCCGCTGGACCTCGGCAGCGGTGGCCGCGCTACCCCACTCCGGATGGCCGGGATCGAGCGCGTTCTGCACGACCAGCGACAGCTCGGTGCGCGGCGAGACCTTCCAGCCCAGGCGCGCGTCGATGCTGGTGTAGGCCGGCACGGCGGGATTGCCACGCGGGCCGACATGCCGTAGCGACACGTCGATCTCGTGGCGGGGAGTGAGATCGAAAGCCGAGCGGATCGACCACCACCCGCTCGGGTCATTGCCGAGCGACGCGAGGCCGGTGCCAGGGTCGCGACTGCCCGGCTGGAGGCGCAGCTGCTGGCGCAGCGCGACCCCACCGGCGGTGACCCGCCACGCCGGGGTGATGCGCCAGCTCGTCCAGCCCTCGACGCCATAGGTACGGCCCTCGGCCAGGTTGGCGAAGTGCGGATACCCGGGGGTCAGCTCGTAGGAGCGCAACCGGTCGTGGTGGTGATAGAACGTGGTCAGGGAATACGAGACGTTGGACGACGGCTGGCTGCGATAGCCGATCTCCGCCACGTTCGAGACCTCGGCCTGGAGCTGCGGATTGGCCTGCAGGACGGTGTAGGGCGGCGTCCCTGGAATGAAGAGGTCGCGGTCGAGGCGCGACGGCGCGCGGACGGCGCGCGAGAGCGCCGCCCACAGCAGTCGATCGGGCGCATAGCGCCACGCGAGCCGCAGGTTCGGGAGGAATTCGGCACCGGTGTAGACGCTGCTTTCCACCTTGGCGCCGACCGTCAGGTCGACCCGCTCGGCGAGGGCGATGTCGTCCTGGGCGAACACATGGGCCCAATGCAGCGTACGCTGCGCGGGCAGGAAAGCCTGCGCCGCGCTGTTGTCGACATCATCCCAGGCATGCCGATAGCCGCCGCCGAGGAGCACGTTGTGCCGGCCCATGGCCTGCATGGCGTACTGCACCTCGAGGTCGGCGATCTGCAGGTCCTCGTGAAAGCTCCGTGGCACGTCACGACGGGTGGAGTCGACGTAAGCCTGCACCCGCAATGCGCGGCCTTCGCCGAGGTCCCGGGTGTAGCGGCCCAGCAGGTTGGCACCCGCGACGCTGCGTGGTCCCGAGAGTTGCGAGAGGTTGCCGAAGTACGCGTCACCCTGGACCGTGAGCGATTGGCCGACCGGATTCCAATCAGCGCGAAACCCGGCCTGGCCATGGATGGACGCATCGTCGAGCGGGCCGCCGCTCGCGAGCCGCGAGGCATCGCGATCCTTGTACTGACCGTAGACCCGGTAGCGACCGGTATTCGCCAGCGCGCCGCCATAGCGCAACGCCGCGCCCGACTGCCGGTCGCCGAGCAGCGCGGTCGCGAGCACGCCTTGGGTCTCCCGCGCCGGACGGGTGATGACGTTGATGACGCCATTGACCGCGTTGGCGCCCCACAGGGTCGCGCCCGGCCCGCTGATCACCTCGATGCGTTCCACGTCCTCGAGCATCACGTCCTGCGCGTCCCAGAACACGCCGGAGAAGAGCGGCGTGTACACGGTCCTCCCATCGATCAGGACGAGCATCTTGTTGGCCAGCCCATTGTTGAAGCCGCGGGCGCTGACGGCGTACTGGTTGACGTCGACGCGCGCGACATCGAGGTTGGGCGCGAGCCGCAAGGCCTCGGCGAGACTGGTGGCCCGGGAGCGGCGGATCTCGTCACCGGTGATGACGAAGATGGACGACGCGGCGTCGGCCAGGCGCTCCTCGCGTCGCGACACCGAGGTCACGACCAGGCTCGACAGCTGCTCGATCGAGAGCTCGGCGAGATCGCTCGGTCCCATGCTCACCAGGGTCGCGGCGGACGCCGGCTGCCAGGCGGCGAGCAGGAAAACGGCGCAGGCCACTACGCCGACGCGGCGTGCGTCGCCACTCTTGTGATTGCAGTACATCGTTCCCCTGCTTCCAGGCGTCGTCCGCGACGAATCGTGCGATTCTCGCATTTCACGCCCCGACCGGCGCATGCCTTCGCAACCATTCAGCCGACGCGACGCCGTGCAGCCGTCATGGCTGGTGTAAAACATGCCGATCGCCCCCGATCGCGCAATCCAACCGGCCCGGTCAACCCTTCACACCTCCGGCGGTGAGTCCGCCGACCACCCGCTCCTGGAACAGCGCGATCAGAATCGAGATGGGCACGATGGCGATGATGAGCGCCGCGGAGATGAGCGGCCACGGGAACGCGAACTCGCCCTGGTAGAGCGTGATGCCCACCGACAGGGTGCGCATGCTGACACGGTTCATCAGGGTCAGGGCGAGCAGGAACTCGTCCCAGGCGTTGACGAACGCCAGGATCGCCGCGGTGAACACACCCGGTGCCGACAGCGGCACCACCACCCGGAACAACGCTCCCACCCGCGAGCACCCGTCGACCATGGCCGCGGCCTCGAGGTCGGGCGGGATGTCCTGAAAGAAGCTTGCCATCACCAAAGTGCACACCGGCAACGACAGCACGGCATAGGGCAGGATCAGGGCGGGATAGGTGTTCAGCAAGCCGAGCTCACGCATCACCTTGAACAGCGGGACCATGAGCGAGATCAGCGGGAACATGGCGACGGCCAGGAGCACCGACATGATGAGATTGCGGTGCGGTATACGCAGCCGCGTCAGCGCATACGCGGCCAGCGCGCTCACCAGGACGCACAGCACGGTCGACAGGGTGGCGACCACCAGGCTGTTCCACATGAAGCGCAGGATGGGCTGCGCCGTGAAGGCGGTCGCATAGTTGGTGAGGGTCGGCGCGAGCGGCCAGTAGGTGATCGGGGTCTGGATCAGCTCCGTCTCGGTCTTGAACGAGGTGAGCAGGATCCAGAAGGCCGGAAAGAAACCGTTCACCGCGACGATGATGGCGGCGAGCCAGACGGTGGCGCGGCGGCCGAACGCGAAGGGCATCACGCGTCCTGCCGCGAGGCGCTGCGCCGCGTGAAGCGCAGGTAGCCGGACGTGGCGGCCATCGACAGCACGAACATCAGTGCCGCCAGCGCCGAGCCGTAGCCGAAATCGAGGAAATCGAGTGTCACCTTGTAGATGTACATGGCCAGCGTCTCGGTGGAGTCCCCCGGCCCGCCGCCGGTCATGGCGAAGGGAATGTCGAAGGTCTGGATCGCGGTGATGGTGCGAAAGATCAGCGCCACCACGATGGCCGGGCGCAGCATCGGCAAGGTGATCTCGACGAACTGCTGCCATTTGCTCGCGCCGTCGACCTCCGCCGCCTCGTAGAGCGAGCGCGGGATCGACTGCAGGCCGGCCAACAGCATCAGCGCCATGAACGACGACGCCTTCCAGGTGATGCCCATGCAGATCGCGGCGAACGCGAGGTCGGGGTCCGAGAGCCATTGCAGCGGCTCGATCCCCAGCCGTACGAGTACGTCGTTCACCACGCCGGTACGGTACTCGAAGAACCAGCGAAAGATGAGGCCCGCGAACACCAGCGGCAGCGCCCAAGGCAGCAGCAGCCCGAGGCGCACCGGCCATTGCACCCGGAACGGCTTGTTGGCGAGGAGCGCCAGCCCGAGTCCGATCACCAGCGACGCCGGCACTGTCACCAGGATGTAGCCGATGGTGTGCCACGCCGAACGCCAGAAGCGCGCGTCGTCGAACGCCCGGGCGTAGTTGGCCACGCCCACCCAGGCTTCGCCGGCGGCCGGGTTGGCGTTGTCGACCCCATGCAGGCTGGTCCAGAACAGCGCGCCGATCGGATAGACCACGATCACCAGCAGCAGCAGCGCTGCCGGCGCCAGCAGGATCGCGCCCAGCGCGCGCTCGGAAAGGTCGCGCCGCCCCGCGGGCCGGCGAGGCGACCGGCCGTCGGCCGGCGTGACGGCATCGCGCGCCGCCGCCGCGCCAGCCGCGACCGAAGCGTTGGCCCCGCTCATCCGCGCCCCGACGGCGCGGCGGTCACCGCCACGGCGGCGGCGACGATCACGTGGATGGAGCGCGACTGCAGCAGGACGGCGGGCATGGGTTCGACCTGGCCTCGCGCAGTCTCCGCCGTCAGCGGTAGAGTGGCGTCAGCCGGCTCTTCATCTCGGACAGCGCCGTGTCGGTCGATTTGGTGCCCGCGAGGTACGCATTCATCGTGGTGCGGATGGCGTCCGACACTTGCGGATACTGCGCCGAGACAGGCCGCGACTTGGCGCTCTGCACCACCGGCAGCGCGTCCGCGAACCACGGGTTGGCTTTCAGCACCTCCGGATCCTTGTAGACGCTCGGAAAGACCGGCAGGTGCGACGCCATGATCGCCTGCATCTTGGAGACTTCCGGCGACGACAGGTAGCGCACGAACTTGACCGCTTCGGCCTTGTTCTTGGAATAGGCCGAGACGGCGAGCTGCCAGCCGCCGATGCAGGTCGCGCTCGTCCCCCCCTTGTCGTGGGGCAGCCGCGCTACGCTGATCTTGCCCTTCACCTTGGTGTCCGGATCGTTCTCCAGGCGGTTCCACACGTACCCCCAGCTCATGCCGAAGATCAGATTGCCGGCCTGCATGTCGATGCGGATGCGGTCGGTCGGGATCTCGGCGATGTTCTTGGGCAGCACGCCGGCCTGCTTCATCCGGCCGTAGAGCTGGAACGGCTGGCGCGCGGCGGCCGTCTCGAGATTGAGCTTGCCATTCTTGGTGAGCTCGGTGCCGGTGCCCCACAGCGGCACGAGGTAAGTGCATACCGTGCCTTCGATCGGCGCGCCCGCGGTCTCGAAGCCTTGCAGCTGCGGATTCTTCTCGCCGTCCATGATGATCTTCGCGGTCTCGATCATCTCGTCCCAGGTCTGCGGCACCGCGCGCTTGTATTTCTCCAGCAAGTCCTTGCGGAAATACAGGAACTGCGAGTCGGCGAAGTACGGCAGCGCAATCACCTTGCCACCGACCTGGTCGGCTTCCGCATACGCCGGCAGGTACTGGGCCATCACCTTCTGCCGGTCCGCACCGA
This sequence comes from Casimicrobiaceae bacterium, assembly GCA_040006895.1. Lineage (GTDB taxonomy): Bacteria > Pseudomonadota > Gammaproteobacteria > Burkholderiales > Casimicrobiaceae > CAIWHR01. The sequence continues at coordinate 17,459 of JBDTWB010000013.1, forward strand.
GATAGCTGTCGAGCGGCTCGGCCCAGCCCTGCGCCGCCCATTGCGCGGGCCGGATGACGTCGATCAGCACCACGTCGAGCACCGAGTCCTTGGCCGCGAGGACCGTGGAGAGGTACTGCTGCTGGGCCTCGGAGGTGGCACCGCCGACCTCGACCTCGACCTTGACCCCGGGCGTGCGCTTCTCGTACTCCTCGGCGATCTTGCGCATGACGTCCGGGCGCTGCTGGCCGCCGGTGAAGATGCGCAGGGTCGTGTCGGCCGCCCACGCCGGGACGGACAGGGCAGCGGCGGCGAGCGCCGCCGCAATCCATTTCGCGCAATGCATGTTGCCTCCTCGAATGGCTTTCATGTTGTTAAGGCTCGCGTGTAACTCAAGCTCTCGTTGAGACGGCCGCTCGTTGTGCCATGGCCCGTTGTGCTATGGCTTGGTGTGATCGCCGGCTGGCCTGCGCCTGCCTGCCGCGCACGTTCCTCGCAATCGTTCGCGACACCGGGCTCACCACGTGGCACCCCGGATCGCGACCCCGGTCCCGGGGTCGAACAGATGAAAGCGTGCCGCGGCCAGCGCCACGCTGAGGTCCTGGCCGGGGCGCAACTGGGCTTCCGGCGGAAAGCGTCCCGTGACCTCGCCGGCGTCGTCGCGCCCGCCGAGCCTGACCACGGCCAGCGTGTCGGAGCCGAGGGGCTCGACCAGCACGACCTTCGCAGGCACCCGCAACTGGCCCGGCGCCGCGTGCTCGCCGAGTGCGATGCCGATGTGCTCGGGACGGATGCCGAACGTGAGCTCGCGCCCCGCATACCGTGCGCAGTCGGCCATCCGCTCGACGGGTACCGGCAGGTCGACGTTGCCGGGCAGATGCAGTACGCGGCCGCCCTCCCCCATCCGGCAGGTCAGGAAGTTCATCGGCGGCGAGCCGGTGAAGCCGGCCACGAACCGCGCCGCGGGACGGTTGTAGATGCCGTCGGGCGTGTCGTACTGCACCAGGTTGCCGGCCTGCAGCACCACGATCCGATCGGCCAGCGTCATGGCCTCGACCTGGTCGTGGGTCACGTAGATGATGGTCTCGCCGAGCTTCTGGTGCAGCTTCTTGATCTCGAGCCGCATCTCGGCGCGCAGCAAGGCGTCGAGGTTCGACAGCGGCTCGTCGAACAGGAACGCACGCGGCTTGCGCACGATGGCGCGACCCATCGCGACGCGCTGGCGCTGGCCGCCGGAGAGCTCGCGCGGCTTGCGGTCCATGAGATGACCGATCTGCAGGATCGAGGCCGCCTCGCCGACCCGCGCCTTGATCTCCGCGTCGGGCCGCTTGCGCAGCCGCAACCCGAAGGCCATGTTTTCGTAGACGGTCTTGTGCGGGTAGAGGGCGTAGTCCTGGAAGACCATGGCGATGTCGCGCGACCGCGGCGGGAGGTCGTTCACGACCTCGCCGCCGATCACGATCTCGCCGCCGGTGATGTCTTCGAGGCCGGCGACCATGCGCAGCAGCGTGGATTTGCCGCAGCCCGATGGACCGACGAACACCACGAAATCACCGGAGCCGATGGCGAGGTCGATCCCGTGGATGACCTCCGTGCTGCCGTACGACTTCACCACACGATGCAATGTGACTTCAGCCATCCGCCTCACCCGACCCTCTTCGCTCACGGCTCGTGGCGCCGGAGCGGCAGTCTAGCCTTCCAGGCCAGCGCCCGCCAGCACCGCCGGCGGTTGTCGAACCTGGCGCGGTGCCGACGGACGCCGGCGTCAGGACACCACGCTGGTTTGGGCAAGCCCCGCGTCGACGACGAGGGCGTGGCCGGTGATGCCGCGCGCATCCGCCGAGGCGAGGAACAGCGCGGTGCGGGCGACGTCGTCCACCGACAGCCGGAACTTGAGGCACTGCTGCTCCAGGAACTCGCGCTCCGCCTCGGGCGTGGTCCATAGCGCACGCTGGCGCTCGGTATCGATGGCCCCGGGCACGATCGCATTGACGCGGATGTTGCGCCCGCCGAGCTCGCGGGCGAGCGACCGGGTGAGGCCATGGATGGCCGCCTTCGACGACGTGTAGCCGACCATTGCCGGCCGGCCGCGCATCCACGAGACCGAGCCCATGTTGATGATCGCCCCGCCTCCGGCGGCGGTCATCTGCGGCGCGACCGCCTGGATGGCGAACACCTGGTGCCGCAGGTTGACCGCGAGGTTCTCGTCCCAATAGGCGGGCGTCACGTCCTCGAGGCGGTGGCGATCGTCGCGCGCGGCATTGTTGACCAGGACGGTGATCGGCCCGAGTGCCTCGGCCGCCGCGGCGATGGCCGCCTGCAGCGCCCCGACATCGCGGATGTCGCACGGATAGAACCGCACTGGAGCCTCGCCGCGCGCGCCACCGAGCGCACCTGCCAGCGCCTGCGACGGCCCTTCGGCGATGTCGACGAACGCGACCCGGCAACCCTGGCCGGCGAAGGCAGTGACCAGCGCCGCACCGATCCCCGAGCCGCCGCCGGAGATGAAGACGGTCCGCCCCTCGAGGTCGGGATAGCGTGCGCTGCCTGGATCGCGTGCGGGGATGGCGTCGGTCAAGGCGGTCTCCGGGGTTGGGCCAGGGCGGTGGCGAGCAGCAGCATGTGCGGGAATTTGCTGTCCAGACGAGCCCGCCGCCATAATGCTCCGATCGTCGACCGCATTCCTTCCGAGTCCTCATCATGCCCGATCACGACCGTCGCCGCTCCCTCGAATCCCTGCGCAGCCAGCGCTGGTTCGGCGCCAACGACATGCGCGCCTTCGGTCACCGCCAGCGGTCCCAGGCCATGGGCATGCGCCGCGAAGACTTCATGGGCAAGCCGGTGATCGCCATCGTCAACACCTGGAGCGATCTCTCGCCCTGTCACTCGCATTTGCGCGAGCGCGCCGAAGCGGTCAAGCGCGGCGTCTGGCAGGCGGGCGGCTACCCGGTCGAGTTGCCGGCGCTGTCGGTCGGCGAGGTGATGGTGAAGCCGACCACGATGCTTTACCGCAATTTCCTGGCAATGGAGACGGAGGAGCTCCTGCGCTCGCATCCGGTCGACGGCGCGGTGCTGCTCGGCGGCTGCGACAAGTCGACGCCGGGACTGTTGATGGGCGCCATTTCCATGGACCTGCCGGCGATCTTCTGCCCGGCCGGTCCGATGGCGAACGGCTTCTGGCGCGGCAATCGGGTCGGCGCGGGCACACACACCAAGGTCTACTGGGATGAGCTGCGCGCCGGCAACATCAATACCGACGACTGGATCGATCTCGAGGGCCGGGGCGTGCGCACGACGGGGACCTGCAACACCATGGGCACGGCCTCGACCATGACCTCGATCGTCGATGCCATGGGCTTTACCCTCCCGGGCGCGTCCTCGATCCCCGCGGTCGACAGCGGGCACATCCGCATGGCGACCGATTGCGGCATCCGGGCCGTGGCCATGGTGTGGGAGGACCTCGCCCCGTCGCGCTTCCTCACCCGCGATTCCTTCGCCAATGCCATCGTGACGTACATGGCGCTGGGGGGCTCGACCAACGCGGCGGTGCACCTCATCGCCCTCGCCCGCCGTGCTGGTGTGCCCCTCACCCTGGACGACCTCGACCGTGCCGGGCGCGAGATTCCGGTCCTCGCCAATCTCTTTCCCTCCGGCGAATTCCTGATGGAGGATTTCTTTTTCGCCGGCGGCCTGCCCGCGCTGCTGTCGCGACTGACCGATCGCCTCGTCCTCGCTGCCTGCACCGTCAACGGCCGCACCCTCGGCGAGAACATCGCCGGCGCGAAGGTCTGGAACGACGAGGTGATCCGTCCCCTCGACCGTCCTGTCACCGAGGCCGGGACGCGCGGCGCGCTGGCCGTGCTGCGCGGCAACCTCGCCCCCGACGGGTGCGTGGTCAAGCCGTCGGCGGCGACGCCGGCGCTGATGCGCCACACCGGGCCGGCGCTGGTCTTCGACGATCACGCCGACTTCACCGCCCGCATCGACGATCCGGACTTGCCGGTGACGGCCGACTCGGTGCTGGTGCTGCGCAATGCCGGGCCGGTCGGTGCACCCGGTTTTCCCGAGTGGGGCAACCTGCAGATTCCGAAAAAGATGCTCGCCCAGGGCGTGCGCGACATGGTGCGCATCTCCGACGCGCGCATGAGCGGCACCCACTACGGCACCTGCGTGCTGCATGTCGCGCCCGAGGCGGCGATCGGCGGACCACTGGCGCTGGTCCGTACCGGCGATCGGATCGAGCTCGACGTGCCGGAACGGCGCATCCACCTGCACGTCGACGACGCCGAGCTCGCGCGCCGCCGCGCCGAATGGACGCCCCGCCCACAGCGCTACGAGCGCAGCTGGGCAATGCTCTACACGCAGCACGTGACACAGGCCAACGAAGGCTGCGACCTCGACTTCCTCGAAACCGGCACCGCGAAAAAGGTGCCCGAGCCGGACATCTACTGACCGCGGACGCGCCCGCGCCACCCTCCCGTGGCGGCCGGCGTCATCGACTGCGTACCCCGCGCCTCTCTCACTCTACCGAGGTCACCCTGCCATGAAGCTTCCTGAAAACACGTTCAAACGTGCCCTGCAGGCTGGTACTGTGCCATGCGGCGTCTGGCTCATGAGCGGCGCGGCCTCGACGGCCGAGGCACTCGGCTGCGCCGGTTTCGACTTCGTGGTGGTCGACATGGAGCACGTGCCCATCGACACGCCGCAGATGATCGACATCCTGCGCGCCATCGCTGGCACGCCGGCGGCCGCGATCGTGCGCGTGCCGTGGAACGACCTGGTGATGATCAAGCGCGCCCTGGACGCCGGGGCGCAAACCCTGATGATCCCGTTCGTGCAGAACGCCGACGAGGCCCGCCGGGCGGTGGCGGCGACCCGCTACCCGCCGGAAGGCATCCGCGGTCTCGCCGCGATGCACCGCGCCAGTCGCTACACCACGGTGCAGGGCTATCCGCAGGCCGCTGCCGCGGAGATCTGCGTGGTGGTGCAGGTCGAGACACCGGCGGCGATCGAGGCCATGGAGAGCATCGCCGCCGTGCCCGGTGTCGATTCCATCTTTGTCGGACCGGGCGACCTCTCGGCTGCAATGGGTCACTACGGCAACATCGCCCATCCCGACGTGCTGGTGCAGCTCGAGGAAGCCGCGGGCACCTGCAGGCGGCTCGGCAAGCATTGCGGCATCGTCGGCGGCAACCCCGATCTGGTGAATCGCTTCCTGCAGTATGGGTACAGCTGGGTGGCGATCGGCTCCGACATGGGTTTCATGGTTGGCCGTGCCCAGGAATGGCTCGGCAAGGTCAAGGACAGCATGCCGGCGCCGCCGGTCGCACCGGGTCCGTACTGAACCGGCGGCCCCGATCATGACCCTCGATCCCACCCGTTACGTTCGCCTGGAGGGACTTGCCTCCGGCGAAAGCTCGGCGTTCGGTGCGACCTTCACAACCACCGGCGGCGACGCGGTGGAGGTTGCGAGTTTTGGACCCGGCGTGTTTCGCCTGCGCATCGGCGCACACGCCAAGGCCGACTACGGCATCGTGCAGGGCCGCGCCCAGTCCTGCACCGTCGATCGACAGAACGACGCGTGGGCGTTCACCGCCGGCGACGCGCGACTCACCCTGCGCGATGGGCCGCTGCGGTTCGCCCTCGACTGGCGCGGCGCCACGGTGCTCGGCTCGATCACCGACCAGCACTTCCGCGGCTGGACCCGGTTGCCCGCATTCGGGCGCACGGCGGAGGGCGACGGGTGGATCGGCTCCTTCGCGTTGCTCTCGCACGAAGCGGTCTACGGCCTCGGCGAGAAGTTCGGCCGGCTCGACAAGCGCGGCCAGCTGATCCACTCCGAGGTCCACGACGCGCTGGGAGTCAACACCGGCCTCTCGTACAAGAACACGCCGTTCGCGTGGAGCCCGGGAGATGGCCAGGGCGCATGGGGCGTATTCGTGCACACCCCGGGGCGCGTCGATCACGGCGTCGGCCATCCCGACTGGTCGCATCGCAGCTACGCGGTGGTGGTGGAGGACGAGGCCCTCGACGTCTTCCTGTTCGCCGACGACACGCCCGCCGCGATCATCGACCACTACACGGCGCTGACCGGCCGACCGCCGCAGGTGCCGTTGTGGAGCCTCGGACTCTGGATCTCCCGCGCCTATTACCGGACGCCGGAGGAAGCCGCGGAGGTCGCCGCGCGGATTCGCGAGCGACAGATACCCTGCGATGTCCTCACCCTCGACGGCCGCGCCGCGTGGAAGGTCGAGACGCGCTTCAACTTTCGCTGGGACCCGGAGCGCTTTCCCGATCCTAGTGCGGCATTGGCGAAGATCAAGGCTCACGACCTCAAGGTCTGCGTCTGGGAATATCCCTACGTGTCGGTGCACGATCCGCTGTTCCGGGAACTCGGCGCACGCGGGCACCTGCTCAAGACCGAAACGGGCGAGCCGTACGTGTTCGACTGGGACACGGCACCGGGCACCAGTCCGTTCGGCAAGGTGCTGACCCCGCTGCCGCCGAGCGGCATCGTCGACTTCACCCATCCGGACGCGTACGCATGGTGGCGCGACGCCCACCAGCCGCTCTTCGCGGACGGGGTCGACGTGGTCAAGAGCGACTTCGGCGAGCACGTGCCCGACGATGCGGTCGCGCACAACGGCGATTCCGGGCGGCGGCTGCACAACGTGTATCCGCTGCTCTACAACCAGTGCGTATTCGAGGCGACCGCCAAGTTCCAGCGGGCCGAGGACGGCCCCCCGATGGTGTGGAGTCGCGCCGGCTGGTCGGGCGAGCAGCGCTATCCGATCGGTTGGGGCGGCGATCCGCAAAGCGACTGGGAAGGCCTCGCGGGGTCGATCCGCGGCGGCCTGTCGTGGGGCATGACCGGCAACCCCTGCCACAGCTCCGACATCGGCGGCTTCTACGGCGCGGCACAGCCCTCGGCCGAACTCTTCCTGCGCTGGTTGCAGGCCACGGTGTTCAGCTCCCACATCCGCTTGCACGGTATCGGCGAGCGCGAGCCGTGGGCGTTCGGCGAAGAGGCCGAAGCCATCGCCCGGCGCTGGCTGGACTTTCGCTATCGGCTGATTCCCTACCTGCATCGGGTCATCGGCGTGGCGACGACAACCGGCCTGCCGGTGATGCGGGCGATGCCGCTCGCCTTCCCCCGGGAAGCGCTGGTGGCGCGCTATGAGACCCAGTTCCTGTGCGGCGACGCGCTGCTGGTGGCACCGATCATCCGACCGGGAGGCGCCGTCGAGATCGCGCTCCCGCCGGGCGCGTGGTACGACCTCGCCAGCGGCGAGCGCTATGCAGGCAGACAGGTGCTGCGCTACCACGCGCCACTCGATGGCTTCCCGGTGTTCGGCCGCGAAGGCCATGCGCTGCCGTTGGGTCGCGCCGTGCAGCACACCGGCGAGATCGATCCGGAGCGGCCCCTGGAATCCCTGTGGCTGTTCGGCGCGCCGGCGCAGCCGCTCGGCGGTTTCGCGCAGGCCGCCATCGCGGCCGGCCCGGACGGCGCGCTGCAGGTGCGCGTGGCCGAAGAAATCGACGTGCGGCAGTTCGGCGACGCGAAGGTGCCGATCGAGCGGCGCTGACGGCCAAGGCGAGCAGCGGGACGGGGTGAGGACGATTCCGCAATCACCGCCGCCAGCCGCGCCTGTCGAACGCTGGTCGGGCGATTGCTGCGCCAGACGCCGCTCGCCGTCGGACGCACCCCGCCCATCGCGGCCCACCCTACCTCCATGGCACGGCACGCCACGGGTGGCGCGATGGCTCGATGCGTCAGGCCGGCGCGGATCCGCCGCCGCGCTCCAACAACCCGGTGAGCTCGCCGATGGCGAGCCCCTTGTCGATGCAATGGTCGAAGCCCGCCTGCTCGGCGCCGCGGCGCATGCTCGCGTCGAGGCCGTCGCCGCTCATCATCACGAGCTGCATGCGCGGGCGCGGGTAGAGCGCGCGGATCTGCCGCGCGGCGTCGAAGCCGGACAGTCGCGGCATGTGAATGTCGAGCAGCACGAACTCGGGCTCCCACGCCTGTGCCATCTCGACCGCTTCCACGCCGTCGGCCGCGGCACGCACCTCGTGCCCGAGTTCCTCGAGGAGGTCGGCGAGCGAGGCGCGCACCGCTGCGCTGTCGTCGGCGATCAGCACCCGCCGGCGTGCCTTGCCAGGGGAGACTGCGGAAACGCGCACTGACGTGTTCGGATCCTTGTCCGCGGCGGGCGGCACGGCGCCGGCCTTCGGCAGGCGCACGACGACCCGCAGGCCACGTCCGGGCGATTCGAGCGCGATCGCGCCACCATGCAGGCGCACGATGGCAGCCGCGAGCGGCAGCCCCAGGCCGAGCCCCTGGACTTGCCTGTCGCCGGCTCCGCCGGCTCCTTCCCCGGGGCCGGCGAAGTCGAGGCCATGCGCCTGCATGTCGGCGGACAGGCCCGGACCCTCGTCCTCGATCGTGACCACGATGCCGTCGGCTTCCTCGCGCGCGGTGAGCGCGATGCGCGCCCCGTCCGGGCCATAGCGCGCGGCATTGTCGAGCAGGGCCGCGAACACCCGGCCGAGCCGCCCGGGGTCCGCATCGACCGCCGGCAGTGCCGCGGGCACGTCGAGGTCGACCTGCTGGCGGCGAGCCTCGAGCAGTGGACGCGCCGCCTGTCGCGCGCGCTCCAGCATGGGCAGGAGCCCGGTGGACGTGCGCTCCAGGGCGAGATCGCCGCGCGCCAGGCGATCGGCGTCGCTCACCGCGTCGAGCGCGCGGGCCATTCCCGCCAGCTGTCGGTCGATGATGTCCACGATCGGCGCGAGTCCAGGGTCGTTGCGGCTCTTGAGCCTCAGGAGGTGGACGGCGTTGTGCACCGGCGCGACATAGTTGCGCAACTCGTGGGTAAGCAGGCGCAGGAATGCCGGCCGCTGCGTAGTCGACGCCTGCATGGTCGATGCCTGCGTCGACGGATCGGGCGTTGCTTCGGATTGGTTCATGCGAGTGGCGGTCGTGGCAGGTCGGCATTGGAACCCGCGACGCGCCGGGGGTTCCGGAGGCCGCGTGGGAGGCGCTAATCCGGGAACAACCGCCGCACCTGGGCGAGCTCCCAGACCGTGTTCTGGGCCACCTTGGCGGCAGGATGGGCGGTCATCCGTGCCAGGGTCATGCACGCCAGGAGTTGCAACACGTCCTTGGGCTCGCCGGTCCCGGCAATATCGCGCAGCGCAGCCACGTAATGGCTATGGTTGAATTTGCCGTGCTCGGCGAACTCGGTCTGGGCGAACACGTCGCTGTTCACCTTCTGCAGGCCGGCAAGGCCCACCAGCAGCTGATGGATCTGTTCGTGCGTCATGATCGGCATGGCATGGTCCCCTGGCTACTTCGAGCAAGATTCGGCGCGCCACGGCGACCGGTGCGGGATACGGCGGCGAACGCAGCGATGGGTCGGTGCATGCCGCCACTACCCGGCATCGCGTGGCGGACGCAGCTTGACGTGGATGTTTTTTTCCTGGGTAAAGGCGAAGAGCTCCTCGATCGACTCCTCGCGTCCGAACCCCGATTGCTTGGTGCCACCGAACGGCGCGCCGAGAAAATGCTTGCCCACTTCGTTGATCCAGATGAATCCCGCGTTCACCGTCATCGCGGTGCGGTGCGCACGCGACACGTCGTTGGTCCAGATCGCACAGGTGAGACCATAAGGCACGCTGTTCACCTCGACGAGCATCGATCTTTCGTCCGACCAGGGAAGGATCGCGAGCACCGGTCCGAAAATCTCCTCGCGGGCGATGCGCATCGACTGCCGGACATCGGCGAACACGGTCGGCTCGACATAGAACCCCTTGGCGAGGGCCGGATCCGCAGGCCGGCCACCGCCGCACAAGAGCCGTGCGCCCTCCGCCTTCGCCGAGGCAATGTACTCCAGCACGCGCTCGAACTGCGCGCGGCTCACGATCGCCCCCATGGTGGTCTCCGGATCGGTCGGCACACCGGGACGATAGCGCGATATCGCCCGGCCGATGCGTTCCAGCACCGCCTCGTAGAGGCTCGCGTGGACGAACGCGCGACTGGTCGAGCCGCACGACTGGCCGCACCAGGTGAAGTTCATGCCGGCGACCACCGCGTCGGCGACCTCCGTCGGATCGGCGTCGGGATAGGCGATCAGTGCGTTCTTGCCGCCGAGCTCGAGCAGCACCGGCTTCACCGTATCGCTGGCTGCGCGCATGACGGCGCGACCGGCGGCCACGCTGCCGATGATCGCCACCATGGCAATGCGCGGATGGGCCGCCAGTGCCGCGCCGGTCTCGCGTCCGCCGGGCAATACGTTGAACACCCCCGGTGGCAATAGATCGTGCACGAGCTCGGCCAGGCGCAGCGACGACAGCGGCGACTGGTCCGGAGGCTTCACCAGAATGCTGTTACCGGCGGCGAGCGGCGCCGCCGATTTGCCCGCGGCGAACATGAATGGATGGTTGAACGGAATGATGCGGGCCACCACCCCGCGCGGCTCGCGCACCGAGAAGTTCACGACGTCGGGGCCCATCGGGATCGACGCCCCCTTCATCTCGGTGACCAGGCCCGCGAAAAAGTCGAGCTGCGCCGCGGCGATCATCGCATCGCTCGTCATCTCCCGCACCGGGTTGCCGCAGTTCGCGGCGTCGAGCCAGGCGAGCTCGTCGGCATGGGTACGCAGTATCTCGGCCATGCGCCGCAGGATCCGTGCCCGCTCGAGCGGCAGCACCCGACGCCACGTTTCGAAGCCGGCGTGCGCCGCCTCGACCGCGGCATCGACGTCGGCGGCCGAGGCCACGCCGACCTCGCCCAAGGACTCGCCGGTGCCGGGATTGTAGGTGGGTGCATAGCCGCCCGCTGGCACATGCCAGGCGCCGCCGTAGTACACGTCGCGATGCTCCGGCAGGCGTGGGGTGGGTCGATCCGAGGACGCCATCGCGGTCCTTTTCAGGAAATGACTTTGCGCCGGCGCCGCGGCACGGCCAACCGGCCGAGCCAGGCATTGACCCCGATCGAGAGCACGAACAGCACGGTCAGGAGCGCATACATGCGCGGCATGTCGAACACCGCATAAGCCTGGATGATGAGGTAGCCCAGGCCCTGGTTGGACAGCTTGGTCTCGGCGAGCAGCGTGCCGATGATCGCGACCCCGAGGCCGAGGCGCAGGCCGTTGACGATCGGCGCGCGCATCGCCGGCAGGTAGATCTTGGTGATCATCTGCGCCGTGGTCAGGCGGAAGCTCCTGCCGACGCGGATCAGCACCTTGTCGACCTCGCGGATGCCCGAGGCCGCGCTCACCACCACCGGGAAGAAGCACGACAGCACACCCATCGCGATCTTCGAGCCGGAGCCGACGCCGAACCACATGATCATGATCGGGAAGAAGATGATCTTCGGCGTCGGGCCGAGGTAGTAGATGAACGCCTCGTACGCCCTCGACAGGAAGCGGTTGGCGCCGAGGGCGATGCCCACCGCGAGGCCCGCCAGGCCGCCGATCAGCACCGCGGCGGCGACCTCCATGGCGGTGATGCCAAGGTTGCGGTAGAAGTCCGGGCGTTCCAGCAACCCCAGCAGTGCACGTCCGATCTTGGCCAGCGACGGCACCACGTCGCGGAACAGCCAGCCCGACGCGGCCAGCCCCTCCCACGTCACGAGCAGCGCCGAGACGATGGCGAGGCGCAGCCACAGCACGCGGTCGGCGCGTGCAGGGGCCCGCTGCGTGCCGATCAGGTACCCGGGCGCAGCCATCGCTCCAGGCGCTCGGTGACGGCGAAGAACACCACGCTCACCAGGATCACGAACAGGATGGCCCCGTAGGTGCCCGGCAGGTCGTAGCGCTCGGCGAGCTCGTTGATGAGCTGCCCGAGGCCGCCGAAGTTGATCAGGAATTCCACGCCGACAATGTTGATCATTGCGAAAATCAGGCCGAGGCGCAGGCCCACGAAGATCGACGGCATCGCCGCCGGCAGCAGGATCTTGCGAAAGAGCTGCGCATTGGTCAGCCGGAAGCTGCGGCCGACGTTCACCAGCACGCTGCGCGCACCGGCGAGGCCTTCCACCGTCTTGAGGATCACCGGTGGCAGACCGGCAGCAAAGCCGATCATCACGATGGTGGTCGCGCTGCGCCCGAAGATCACCAGGAACAGCGGGTACATGAGCACGATCGGCGCCGACGCGAGCGCCGCCACCCATGTCTCGGTCGCAAGGCGCAGCAGCCGGAATCGATAGAGGAGCATGCCGACGGCGATGCCGACCACCGCCACCATGAGACTCGCCCACAGCACCTCGAGTGCCGTCTGGCCGAACCGGTGCAGCACGTCCTCCTCGACCACGATGCGCGGCAGCGCCGCGAGGATCTGGGTCGGGCGCGGCACGATGAAGCCGTTGATCACGCCGACGGCGATCAGGCCCTCGACGATCGCGAGCAGCAGCACCAGGCTGCCGATGCCGAGCACCGGGGGCCATACCCGCGATTCGGCGAGTGCCCGGGCCATCAGCGTCGCTCACCTGCGTGCAGGGCGCGCGACTCGTCCTCGCGCATGCCGAGACTCGCTTCCTCCCGCAGGTCGTGCCAGATCTCCGCGACATAGCGACCGAACGCGTCGCTGCCCACCACTTCGGAATCACGAGGATGGGGCAGGTCGATATCGACCACCCGCTTCACCCGGCCAGGCCGATAGGTCATCACCAGCACGCGGTCGGACAGTTGCACGGCTTCGGTGATGTTATGGGTGATGAGCAGCGTGGTTTGCTTGAGGGCCTGCTGGATCTGCAGCACCTTGTCGCCGAGCAGCAGGCGCGTCTGCTCGTCGAGGGATGCGAACGGCTCGTCCATGAGCAGGATCTTGGGCTCGGACGCGAGGGTGCGGGCGATCGCCACGCGCTGGCGCATGCCGCCGGAAAGCTCGCTGGGAAAGCGTCGTTCGAAACCGTCCAGTCCCACCAGCGAGATGAAATGCCGGGCACGCTCCTCGCGCTCGGCTTTCGCCATGCCGGCGATCTCCAGGGGGAAGCCGACGTTCTCGAGGACCGTGCGCCACGGAAAGGTCGACTCTTCCTGGAACACCATGCCGATCGCCGGATGGGTGCCGGTGATGGTCTCGCCGCCCACGGTGACGCGGCCCTCGTAGCCGCCCAGCAGACCGCCAATGATGTTGAAAACCGTGGACTTGCCGCATCCCGACGGACCGATGACCGACATGAACTCGCCCGGCGCGATCGTCAGGGACAGATGATCGACCGCTGTGACCACGCCTTCGGGGGTGACGAACTGCTTGACGATGTCGTCGACCACCAGCGTGCCCGCCCGCGCGACCGCGTCGGGCGCCGCGGGCGCGACCGCGGGCTTGACCGCGGCATCAACCACTGCGCCCTGACCCCGGAGTGAGCGCCGCGCTCATGGCCGGCGTGTAGCCCGGCTTGATGCGCACGTCGACCACCACCACACGGCCCGCATCGACCGCCGCGATGGCCTCCTCGAAAACGCCGCGGAGGTCGGCGGTCCGGTGCACCGGACCGAGCCCGAGCGCGCCCTGGGCCTCGGCCATGCGCGCAAGATCGATTGCCGGCTCGTCGATGCGCTGGCCGATCCACTTGTTGGCGACGGCACGACCGCGCATGCGTGCCACGCGTTCCTGGTGCACCTCGTCGTTGAAGAATGAGTTGTTGTTGGCGACGATGACGAGCAGCGGGATGCCGTAGTGGGTCGCGGTCCAGAGCGCCGTGACCCCCATCAGGAAGTCGCCGTCGCCGCAGATCGCAATCGGCAGGCGGCCCGAGCCGCGCAGCGCGAGCGCGGCGCCGACCGCGAGGCCGGGACCGGCGCCGATGCCGCCGCCACCGTCCGAGCCGAGGTAATCGAGCGGTCCGTGCCACGGCCAGCTCGCCCCGTTCCACGACAGCGGCAGGTGCGCGAGCGACACCGCCCGCGCCCCGACCACGGTACGCAACACCTGCGCAAGGGCCGCCGTGTCGGGTTGATCGTCGGGTCGATCGGCCGTCACGGCCGCAGGTCCGCCGGCCGCGGGAGCGGGAGGGTCGTTCGGAGCAGCACCCGCCCCGCCCCTTGCGCCGCGCGGGCCGCTCTCTTTCGAGCGGGCGGCCAAGGCGGCGAGGAGCTGCGGCACCACGACGTCGGGTGTCGCCGCCAGCAGCACATCGACCGGCGGCAGGCCCTGGTGATCCATGCTCCAGCCGTTGTGCAACTGGTGATCGATCGACACCTGGATGATCCGGGCGCGGACGTCATCGCGAAAAGCGACCTTGAGCGTGCCGGCGAGGTCGACCCAGTCGAGGCTCAGCACGACATCGCTTTGGGCGATGACGGCTGCGGCCTCGGCACTGGTCAGCACGCCCGGTGCGGCGGCATGCAGCCGATGATCGGTTGGAAAGGCCGCTCCGACCTTGAGATCGGTAAGCACGGGTGCCTGCAAGGTCTCGGCGAGGCGCACCCGCGCCTCCCACCCGTCGGCGTCGCGGCCGACGCGTCCCATGAGGATGAGGGGATGCGTGGCTTCGGCGAGCAGTTCCACCGCGCGCGCCACCGCATCGGCGTCGGGTTGCGTCGAGACTGACGGCCGATAGCGCGCCGCATCGATGGGCGGAAGCAGCGCCGGCAGCGGGGCTTCCTGCAGCTCAGCGTCGAGGTTCACGTACACCGGCGCCTGCGGCGGCGCTTCCGCGAGCCACGCCGCACGCAGCAGCGCTTCGCGGGCGGCAGCCGGTGACGCCGGCTGGTCGTCCCACTTGACGTAGGAGCGCACTAACGCCCCCTGGTCGCGGGCGGTATGAATCCAGTCGATCCAGGGCCGGCGCTTGGCGGCATCCAGCGGGCCGGTCGCGCCGAGGACGAGCACCGGCATGCGATCGCACCAGGCATTGAAGATCGCCATGGTGGCGTGCATCAGGCCGACATTGGCGTGCAACGCCACCGCCATCGCCCGACCGGTGACCTTGGCGTAGCCGTGGGCAATGGCGACGGCGTGCTCCTCGTGCAGGCAAAGCAGCATCTGCGGCCGGTCGTTACCGAGGAAGTTGACCAGGCTGTCGTGCAGGCCGCGATAGCTCGCGCCGGGATTCAACGCGATGAAGGGAATGTCGAGCGCACGCAGGGTCTCGGCGACCACGTCGCTGCCGAATCGCGCAGTACCGGCCTCGACCTCCACGGGTTCCTCGGCACTCAACGGGGCACGCGCCCCGGCTCGGAGCTCTCCCGGCGCGTTCATGGGATGGATCGCAACAACGCGGCGCGCCGCGGCCGGAAACAGTCGGCCACCCTGCACCACGTAGCGCGCGGCGTGCCCGACGCTGGCAACGTCATTGCCGCGGCGGGATCTGCATGAGCTCCGCGAGTTGCTCTTTGGTGAGCGGCGTCGCGGTGTACTTCAGCTGCACCGCATCCTGCACGATCGAGTCGAGGCCGACCACCTTGTCCGGATCGATCGCTTCCTTCGGGAAGAAGTCGTCGCGGGTGCGCTTCGCCTTGGCTTCGGAAATACCCACGAACTCGGCATACGTCTTGAGCACGGCCGGGTCGCTGTACATCCGGTCGACTGTCTCGCGGTAGGCCTTCATGAAGCGCTCGAGCTGCGCCTTCTTGTTCTGCAACGTCTGCACGTTGGTGATCAGCAGCCGCACGGTCTGCCCCTTGAAGGTCTCGGCGTCGTTGCCCGTGGCGATGATCCGGATCTGGCCCTGGTCGAGCTGGTCGAGCGCGAACGGCGGCGCGGCCCACCCCACGTCGATCTGGCCCGACATCACCTGGGTGAGGGTCGGCGCCGGGCCGCCGGTGCCGACCGGCTTGGCCTTGAGGTCGTACTGCTTGATGAACGCCGTGACGATGCCGTGCGTCGACGAGCCATTGGTCGAATAGGAGATCGTCTTGCCGCTGGTGTCCTTGAGGGTCTTGATCGGCGAATCGGCCTTGGCGTACCAGAAGAGGTCGCGCGCGCCCGTGGTTTCGGCACCGATCACTCGCACCGGTGCGCCCTTGGAGTAGGCGCCTAGCACGCCCATGACGCCGGCGGCGACGCCGATGTCCACGCTACCCGAGATCACGGCCTGCTGGGTCTCGCCACCGCCCTGGGTGTAGAGGATCTCCAGAACGAGCCCGTGTTTCTTGAAGATGCCGAGCCGCTGGCCGACCTCGGACACGGAGGTGTCCCAGTTGCCGCGCTGGCCGACGGCCAGCTTCAGCGTGTCCTGGGCCAGCGCGAGCGGTGCCGCGAGCCATCCCGCAAGCGCAAGCAGTGCCGCGCCCATCCACGTCGATCGATTCATTGCTCCTCCAGGAAAATGGACCGCTGCCGAACGGGCGACGCTCCTCTGCGCCGCCTTCTTCGGCGGCTCTTTGCCGCGGGACGGCGCCCGCGGATCGTCAATCAAGCAGCATGGGCGCGCGGGTTGTCGCCGAGCGCGCGCTCTTCATCGGACACGTTGAGCGTCGACCAGACCGTCGTCTTGGGCACGATGCCCTCGAAGGACTTGAGCTGTACGTGCGGGATACGCCGCGCCGCGCCGATGGCGGGCCCGCCGCCGCGCACGCGTTGCGCGGCCTCGACCATGATGCGCCGGAATTCGACCACCGCCAGGTCGCTCGCCCCGAGTCGTTCCTGCGTCCGGTCGGCGATCGTCCCCATCGTCTCCCACATCACCATGTCCTGCACCGGGATGCCCTTGACGCCCGTGAAGTCGCCGAGCTTCATGGCATTGCGGTCCTGGAGGTAATTGTTCTCCAGCTTGCGGACGTGCCGGAACTGGGCATCGAGGTCGACGCCGATGCGCGCACCACAGAACTTGCGCCAGGCCTCCTGATCGATGCCTTCGTCCTCGCTCCAGGCAACGAAGTAGAACATGGTGTTGACATCGTCGATCGGGATGTTGAGTATCGATAGCTTGTACATGTTGTTCGGCGGAATCAGCACCGTGAACGGCGCGACGAACAGGGTGACGCGCACGTAATCGTGGCTCGCCGCGTCCTTGATCGGCCGACGCAGTGCCGCGTAGCGGAAGCCGAAGTCGGTGCGCTGCACCTGCAGCCGCGGCGCCTTGTCGGTCGACGGCCGTGGCCAGTTGCTGGCGGTTGCCTTGGCGCTGTCGACCCGCGCCGGCGGCATGTCGGTCGAGTGCAGCGTCGAGCTGTGCGCCGAGTCGATGGCACCCTCGAGCACCTGCGCCCAGTTGCAGCGCACGTTCATCTTGACGATGCTGATGCGCACGTCCTCCGAAGGCGCCCAGGCAGGCGCTGCGAACTCGGGCATCGTTTCGGAAGGACCCATGTAGGTCCACACGAACCCGCCCGACTCGCGCACCGGATACGCCTTGTGCTTCACCTTGGCGACGAGCCCGCTCTCCTTCGGCTCGGACGCCATCTCCAGCACGTTGCCCTCGACGTCCATCTTCCAGCCGTGGTAGATGCAGCGCAGGCCGCACTCCTCGTTGCGCCCGAACGCGAGCGACGCGCGGCGATGCGGGCAGTGCTCGTCGAGGATTCCGACGCGGCCCTCCGTGTCGCGAAACGCAACCAGGTCTTCACCCAGCAGGCGCACCCGAACGGGCGTGCCATCCGGCTCGGCGACCTCCTCGACCATGCACGCCGGAATCCAGTGGTGACGCATGAGCTGGCCCATCGGGGCATCGCCTTCGACGCGGCACAGCAGCTCGTTTTCTTCCCGTGTCAGCACTCGAATCCTCCGCCTGCGAAATGTGCCGGTCTTGCTAGGACGCCGCGCATCCGCATACCATCCCGAATGTCTCTGAAGATACGCATTTTGACCAATCCTGTCGAGCGCGAGCCCCTGTGCAACGGGCGCGCATCCGGCCCCTGCGCGCAACCGCGCTCGCCGCTCGAACCAACGCGCGCGCCAGGCCTCGAAAGGTAACATTGCAGGTCCGGGCTTCCGCACGAAGGCCGCTTCCCGTCGCCACCACCCCGCTATGACCGACTCCACGCCACCGTCGTTCACGCCGCTCGAAGTCACGAAGGCCGAACCGCTCGCCGACGGCATTCATTTTTTCGAGCTCCGCCGTCCGGACGGCGGCGAGTTGCCCGCGTTCACCGCCGGTGCGCATCTCGAGCTGCGCGTCCCCAACGGCATGCTGCGCAAGTACTCCCTGTCGAACGATCCCGCCGAGCGCGACCGCTATGTCATCGGCGTCAAGCGCGAGATCGGTGGCCGCGGTGGCTCGGCGAGCCTGATCGACGACACCCAGGTCGGAGCCCGGCTGGACGTGCAGCTGCCCCCGCGCAACGACTTCCCGCTGGCCGCCCGCGTCAACCAGCACATCTTTATCGCCGGCGGCATCGGCATCACCCCGATCATGTCCATGGTGCGCCACCTAAAGTCGAGCGGAGAAGGCAAGTTCAAGCTCTACTTCCTCAATCGCACCCCGGCGGTGACCGCCTTCCGCGACGAGCTCGCGGCACCGGAATTGCGCGGACAGGTCGTTTTCCATTACGACGAAGGCGATCCCGACAAGGCGTTCGACCTGTGGCCGATCCTGGAGCGGCCCGGCACGGCGCACGTGTACTGCTGCGGACCGCGGCCGTTGCTCGAGGCGGTCCGCGACATGAGCGGGCACTGGTCCAGCTCGGCCGTGCATTTTGAGAGCTTCCTCGATGCGGAGGCGACACATCTCGCCGATGACCGGCCGTTCCGGGTGCGCCTCGCGCAGACCGGCGGGGTCGTCGAGGTCGGCAAGGACGAGTCGATCCTCGAGGCGCTGCGGGCGTACGGCCTGGAAGTGCCAAGCTCGTGCGAAAGCGGAACCTGTGGAACCTGCCGCACGCGCCTGCTCGCGGGCGACGTGGAGCATCGCGACTTCGTGCTCGGCGACGACGAGCACGATACCGACATCATGATCTGCGTCTCGCGCGCGCGCTCGGCCGAGATCGAGATCGACCGGTGAAGCCGGTCCTGTCGATCGCGTGTTCAGGCCGTCGCCGCGAACGATGATCGGTGCGGCGCCATGCGCATGGCCGCGCGGGTCGCCATGCGCGCCGGATCGCAGTGTCGCACTGGCGCGGCCGGTCACCCCGGCGCTGCGACCAGCGCCGGGTGCCGGTCAGCGGCGTCGGGACATGAGCGGGGTCGGGACATGAGCGGCGTCGGGACATGAGCGGCGTCGGGACATGAGAGGCGTCGGGACATGAGAGGCAGGCGATGACCCGGCCGCACGTCCTCGGTATCGGCGTGGCGGGCCTGGGGCGTGCCTTCGCGCTGATGCTGCCGACCTTTCGAGGCGATGCGCGGGTGCGCCTGGTGGGAGCCACCGATCCCCGCGCCGACGCGTGCGCACGCTTCGCGCAGGACGTTGGCGCCCGCGTGCACGCCGATGTCGCCGCGCTGTGCGCGGATCCGGAGGTCGATGTCCTCTATGTCGCCACTCCGCACCAGCATCATGCCGAGCACGTGCTGTGCGCGGCCCGCGCCGGCAAGCACGTGCTCGTGGAAAAGCCGATGGCGGTCACCCTCGCCGATGCGCAGGCGATGGTCGACGCCGCCGCGCGCGCCGGGGTCGTGCTGCTGGTCGGTCACAGTCACAGCTTCGACGCACCAATCCTGCGGGCGCGCGCGCTCATCGGCACGCCCGGCATCGGTCCGCTGCAGATGATCACGGCGGTCAACTTCACCGACTTCATGTACCGGCCGCGACGGCAGGAGGAGCTCGCCACCGACCGCGGCGGCGGGGCGATCTTCAACCAGGCTGCGCACCAGATGGACATCGTGAGATTGCTCGGCGGCGGGCGGGTGGCGACCGTGCGCGGCCAGGCCGGCCGCTGGGATGCAGCCCGGCCGACCGAGGGCGCCTACACCGCCTTCCTGACGTTCGAGACCGGTGCCTGCGCGTCGCTGACCTACAGTGGCTATGCGCACTTCGATTCCGACGAGCTCACCGGCTGGATCGACGAGATGGGCGTCGCCAAGGATCCCGCACGCTACGGCGCGGCACGACGGCTGCTCGCCACCGCGCCCGACCCGGCCGCCGAGCTCGCGCTTCGGCAGGCTCGGGGCTACGGCACGCCAATCGCGAACCAGGCGCCCCCGGGCCAGGCGCGGGCCGGTCATCAGCATTTCGGCTTCGTGCTGGCGTCGTGCACACATGCCGACGTGCGGCCGATGCCCGATGCGGTCAGGGTGTATGGCGACGCGGCGGTTCGCGTCGAGCCGCTGCCGTTGTCGCCGGTGCCGCGGGTGGAAGTGATCGACGAACTGGTCGCGGCGGTGTCCAATGGCCACGCGCCCGTGCACGATGGCCGCTGGGCCATGGCGACCCTCGAGGCGTGCCTCGCGATCCTGCGCTCGTCGCGCGAAGGTCGCGAAGTCGCGCTCCGACACCAGGTGCCGGCGGCCTGATGCCTGCCGGCGCGGGCGCGGCCGATAAGCCGGATCGCACATCACGACACTCGTCCCGGAGGAACCATGCCTCGCAATCCACTGCTTGATCCCATCGAAAGCCCGACCCCCGATCCTGTCGAGGATCCGCCCGCCGAGCCACTCGAGGAGCCGACCGCCCCCGGCGAGCCGGGACGCGAACGCGAGCCCGACAAGAAACCCAACCCGACTGCGTGACGCATAGCGCGGTCGCCAGCAGCCCGTGAAGTGCCGGCAGCTGGGTGTCAGTAGCAGCTGGGTGAGGGTAGCAGGTGAGGCGTCAGTAGCTGGTGAGGCGTCGTCAGTGGCGGGTGAGGCGTCAGTAG